>DIKU01000120.1:5130-54449 GCA_002424645.1 Pelobacter sp. UBA5610
CGATTGGCGGCATCCACCAGTCCTACCATGGCGGCGCTGGCGATATCTTCACGGGTCATGAAGGCCGGAACCTGGCTTACCATGCGTTCGGTCAGAAAACCCACCATGTGCAGATGACTTTTTATCAGGCGGTCCTTTTCATCTGCTCTGACGGGGGCATACACGGGTCCCAAATTCATGGCATATCCCTTCCGTTGGCAGAAAGAAGGCGCTTCCAGAAAAACTGCAACGTGCCTTTGGGTTGGATGTCTGCGGGCGCATCGATAATGTTTCGGGCAAATCCGGTAAAGGCGTTGCTGGTTTTACTGCCGGGATAAATTTCAACCATGGGACTTTGCCGGCGAATCGATTCCCTCAGGCGTTTGTCAAAAGGAATACATCCCAGGTAATCGATGCTGATGGACAGGTACCGATTGGCTACCGTGGTCAGTTTTTGATAAACATCCAGGCCTTCTCCGGTATTGCTGACCGAATTGACGATCAGTTGAAACTGTTTCTGGTGGTAACGGGTGGACAACAGCTTCATCAGGGCGTAGGCATCGGTAATGGCCGTCGGTTCGGGACTGGTGATGATGAAAATGTCCTGGGCGGCGACGGTAAAGTAGGTCACGTTTTCGGAAATCCCGGCTTCGGTGTCGATGAACACCACGTCGAAATCTTCCTGCAGACTGTCCAGTTCTTCGATCAGACGCATGCGTTGCCGGGAGTCGAGACGGGTGAATTGCTGCACTCCGGAACCGGCCGGCAATATCTTGATGCCCCAGGGGCCTTCGACCATGATCTCTTCCAGGGATTTGAGACCCTCGAAGAAATGATTGAGGTTGTAACGGGGATTGAGGCCGAAGACGACATCGATGTTGGCGAGACCAAGGTCGGCATCGATGATCAGGACCTTCTTTCCCAATTGCGCCAGCGCATAAGCCGTGTTGGCCACCACCGCGGTTTTTCCTACGCCGCCTTTGCCGCTGGCCACGGCAATAACGCGTGTCGGCGGGGGAGGGGGCGAATCATTGCGTTCGGTATGAAAATCTCTCATGGTGCGCAATGTTTCGGCCTGATCTGTCGTTTCGTATTGAGTTTTCATACAGCTTTCTCTCGATAACTGCCGGTAATGAACCCGGTTATGGCTTCAGCATCCGCTTCCATCAAATCCTCCGGAACGCGTTGTCCGTTGGTGAGAAAAGACAATGGGAGTTGTTGCGTCAGTGAAATATTAAGCAAGGTGCCGCATTGTTCACATTCATCCAGTTTGGTGAAAACCAGGCTGTGCAGGGGGATGCGACCAAAACGTTGGACTACCTCGGATAATTCCCGATCGCGGGTGGTTGCGGACAGCACCAGGTGGTTTTCCGTGTTCGCATGACCCAGAAAAGCGGCTAGCTCGGCGATACTCATATCGTCACGGGGACTGCGCCCGGCGGTGTCGATGAGGATCAGTTCCTTATCCCGGTGCCGGGCGATGGCCTGTTGCAGTTGTTCAGGCGTCGTCACCACTTCTACCGGAAGATTCATGATTTCCCCGTAAACCTTGAGTTGCTCTACGGCGGCAATGCGATAGGTATCGATGGTAATCAGGGCAATGCGCGTGGTCCCTTTGAGTAGTTGACTGGCCGCCATTTTGGCGATAGTGGTGGTCTTACCCACACCTGTCGGTCCTACCAGGGCGATGCGTTTTTGCTGGTTGCCAATCGATTTGAAAGGGCATGTGACACTCACCAGCCTGCCTATGGCGTCGTTGAGAAATTCGCGGATGCCTTGCGGATCGCCGAGTTGCCTCGGGGATAATTTTTCCCAGGCGTACTGCTCGAGAGTCGCGGCGGCTTCGTCGGAGATACCGAGACGATCAAGCTCGTTCTGCAGCAGACTCATCTCCTGGACTTCGGCACCTTGCTGCAATTTTCTCGGTGGTGCTGTGACAATAGGTCGCGGAGCCGGAGTTTCGGCTGGTTTGGCCAGTTGCTGCACCAGAGCTTTAAGCTCGTCGATTTCATTGCGAACATCTTTGAGACTGTCGTCCTGCGGTTTGATACCTTGAATGTGCTGGTTATAGCTGGCTACGGCGGATTCGCGTGGTTGTTGCCAGAGATCCTGATAGTTCAGCTCATCCTGTTCCGCTGCCAGGGGATTGTTGGGGGCAGGGGATGATTGTCCGAATTCTTCGGAATCAGATGAATCGATGGCAGCGGTGACCTCGCATATCGGTTTGCGGAAAACCCCCAGACCGCTTTTACGGACGGTGCGCGTTGACAGGATCAATGCGTCAGGTCCCAGTGCCTCCTTGACCTTTTTTAAGGCCTGGGGCATGGTTTCAGCTTCAAAGATTCTAACCAGCATGGATACTCACCATTCCTACCGATTGGACCCTCAGATGAGGGGCAATTTCGTTATGTGACAGACACACCAGAGTGGGCAGATAGCGTTCGGTCAAGCGCTTGACATGCGGTCGTATCGTTGGCGGGCAGAGAAGCACAGGGGTAATGCCGCCGTTGAGGGACTGCATGGCTTCGGCCAGACTTTCCAGGAATGCCTGGGCGGTTGCCGGGTCAAGAGCCAGATAGCTGCCTTCGCTGGTGCGATGTACCGACTGCTCGATGGTTTCTTCGAGCTGCCGTTCGAGGGTCATCATTTCCAGAAGTTCGTCGTTTTGGGCATGCCTGCCGCTGATGGCGCGGGCCATGGCCTGGCGCACCTGCTCGGTGAGCAGGTCGGGGTCCTTGGAGGCTCCGCCCCAGTCGGCCAGGGTCTCCAGAATCGTCCTCAGATCCCGGATGGAAACCTGTTCGCGCAGCAGATTCTGAAGAACTTTCATAATACATCCCAGCGGTAAAAGATGGGGCGTCAGCTCCTCGACCAGCTTCGGGAAGCTCTTGCCAAGGTTATCTAGCAAGTTCTGTACCTCTTGACGGCCAATCAGCTCATGGGCATGTCTTTTTATGATCTCGGTGATGTGGGTGGTGATGACCGTGGTGCCATCAACCACCGTATAGCCGGAAATCTGAGCCCTTTCCTTAAGGTCTTCGCCGATCCAGGTAGCGGGCAAGCCAAAGGCCGGTTCGGTGGTCGCCACCCCCTTGAGGGGTTCGGTGGCGATGCCGGGATTCATGGCCAGGTGATGGTTGGGTAGGATCTCTCCGGTGGCGATGCGCATCCCTTTGAGCAGTACGGCGTATTCGTTCGGTTTGAGCTGCAGATTGTCCTTGATGTGAATCGGAGGAATAATAAAGCCGAAATCAAGGGCGAACTGCTTGCGGATCGAACGGATGCGGGGCAATAACTCGCCATTCTGGTTGGCGTCCACCATTGGAATCAAACCGTATCCGACCTCAAGTTCAAGCAGGTCCACGGACAGCATCTCTTCGTAATTCTCTTCTTTTTCAGCGGGCGGTCGAAGTTCTTCCTGGGTGCGTGCCACGGCTTTATCCGCCTGCTCCTTTTGCACTTTGTGAGCGATGAAGGCGAGCCCCGCGGAGATCAGCAAAAAAGGGATCGTCGGCAGACCGGGGATCAATGCAAAAGCGAGCAGTATGCATGAGACCACCCAAAGAGCCTGGGGGTGAATGGTGAATTGGGATTTCAGTGACGCGCCGAAATCCTGTTCTCCGGCGGTTCGGGTGACCAGAATACCTGCGGCGGTGGAGATGATCAGGGCCGGAATCTGCCCGACCAGACCGTCGCCGACGGTAAGGATCGTGTAGGTTTCGGCCGCGGCGCCGGGAGACATGCCTTTTTGCACCACGCCGATAATAAATCCGGCGCCGACATTAATCAGGGTAATGATGATGCCGGCGATGGCATCCCCTTTGACAAACTTGCTGGCACCGTCCATGGCCCCGTAAAAGGTGGCCTCGGCGGCGATTTCCTTGCGTCGCAGGCGCGCTTCCGATTCGGTGAGCAATCCGGAATTAAGATCGGCATCGATGGCCATCTGTTTACCCGGCATGGCGTCCAGGGTGAAACGTGCCGCGACCTCGGCTACACGCCCTGCACCTTTGGTGATGACCATGAAGTTGATAACCACCAGGATGACAAATACCACCACCCCGACCACATAGTTGCCCCCGACCACGAACTGCCCGAAAGACTGGATAACCGAACCCGCTGCTGCGGGACCCTCGTTGCCGCGCAACAGGATAAGCCGCGTTGAAGCCACATTCAGGGACAGGCGAAACAGTGTGGTGGCCAGCAGCACCGATGGGAAAAGCGCAAATTCCAGGGCTTTCATGGTGTACAGGCAGATAATCAGGATCAGCAGGGCGATGGTGATATTCAGTGACAAGAAAATGTCCAGCAAAAAGGACGGCAGTGGCAGAATCATGACCATCAAAACGGCCACCAGTCCAAATGCCACCATTACATCACTGCGGAAAACCAGAGCCTTCCAATCCTGCTGTCTGTATTGATCGAGCATGTATAGAATCGTCCTTTGTGAATCGTCATCGGTCATTCGTCATTGGCTACTCCGTTAAAAAAATGACAAATGACGGTTTAACGCCTTTTCAGTCCGACGGTTTAACGTTTTTTTAGTCCGTAAACGTAGGCGAGAATTTCCGCGACGGCCTGAAACATCTCTTCCGGCACTTCGCGACCAAGTTCAACTTTGAAGAGTGCTCTGGCGATCGGTTTGTTTTCCACCAGAGGGACCTTGTTTTCCCGGGCGATTTCACGGATGCGCATGGCGACGGCGTCGGCACCCTTGGCCACGACCTGCGGTGCCCCCATGCGGCTGCGATCGTAAGCCAGGGCGATGGACAGATGGGTCGGGTTGGTGATAATGACGTCGGCCTTGGGTACCTCGGACATCATCCGGCGACGGGCCGCCTGCATCTGCATGGAGCGGATATGGGCTTTGATCTGGGGATCCCCCTCGCTTTCCTTGTGTTCTTCTTTTTGTTCCTGCTTGGTCATCTTCATTTTCTCTTCCATCTCCCATCGGACGAAAAGAAAATCAAGCAGGCCCAGAAGAATCATGATCCCGCAGGTGCGCAGCATGATGCGACCTGCGACTCTTGCCATATATCCGACAGAGTCGTTGATGTCCATGTCGACCAGGTCAAGTGCGTTGCCGAATTCGGACAGTATCACTTTGTAGGCCACGACCCCGACCACCAGAACCTTGATCAGGGATTTGATAACCTCGATGATGGAACGTTTGGAAATCACCTTGCTCATCCCGGTAACCGGGTTGATTTTCGTAAAATCCGGTTCCAGGGGCTTGGTTGTGAAAATCCAGCCGACCTGCAGATAACTCGATGCAAAACCGACAAGAAGGGTCATTAGCAGGATCGGTGCCAGAAGCAGGCCCACCTTCTGAAGCAGTTGTCCGAACAGCACGACAACCGACAGGGGGGTGACTTCGAATTCACCGGCAATACTCCACAGGTGATTGAGCGTGCCGGACAGTACACGCCAGAATATCGGTGCGTAAAAGGTCCATAACAACAGTGTGCCGGTCATCAGCGCTGCCGTATGAACTTCCTTGCTTTGTGCCACCTGGCCTTTTTCGCGAAAATCGGCGCGCCGTTTGCCGGTGGCTTGTTCTGTGCGTTCCTGATCTGAATCCGCCATGGTTCTTCCCTAAAGCAGGCTTAATAATTGATAAAAACGCTGCTGCAAGGCACCGTATTCCCGCTGCAACATGACCGCGAGCAATTGCAGTGTCAACCCCATGGCGATAAAGGACACCCCGATGTTGATGGGGAACGAGAGCATGAAAGCGTTGAGTTGCTGAAAGATGCGCGACATAAGGCCCAGCACAAGTCCTGACAGAATCAATACGATAAGTACCGGGGCGCTGAATTTTACCGCCAGGACAAACATTTCTCCCGTCAAACGGGAAAGATACATGACGGCCTCACCCCCAAGGTTGATATCCCCCGCAGGAAGCAGCCGGTAAGAATCGGCAATGAGCCGCAGAAACATATGGTGAATGTCCAGGGCCAAAAAGATAAGAATGGCGAAAACGTTTTGAAACTGCGAAATCAGGGAAATCTGATGCTGACTTTGCGGGTCGAAAACATTGGCCGCGGCAAAACCCATCTGATAACCGATAATGGCGCCGCCAAACTCCACCGAGATAAACACCAATCTGGCGATATATCCGATCATCAGGCCGACTATGGTTTCCTTGGCCATAAGGATGCTCAAGGTGAGGGACGTCAGGGTGGTTTGTGGCAGGATCGGTGGAAGGACCGGAAATACCACCAAGGCTATGGCCACCGCCAGGGCGACACGCAAGCGAACCGGCACCTGGGCGCTGCCAAAAACGGGTAAGGCGCTGAACAATGAGGTCACGCGTGCGAGGCAGACCAGAAACGCCTGAATCGTTTCGAGTGGCAGCAATTCGATCTGCATCAGCCGCCTACATTCGCGATGTTGCCGATGATGCTTCGGGTGAAGGCGACCAGAGTGCGGATCATCCAGGGGGCGCAAATCAGGAGGGTCACGAAAACCACCACGATTTTGGGGATAAAGGTCATGGTTTGTTCGTTGATCTGGGTCGCGGCCTGAAAGATACTTACCAGCAGACCGACGACAAGGCCGGAAAGCAGGAGGGGGGCAGCAAGCAACAGGACGGTTTCGATAGCCTGTCGGCCCAGGGTGATGGCGAATTCGGGAGTCATGGGGCAGATTCCTTTTTGGCGGACCACAAGTTAAAAAACGTGAAAGCTCTGGACCAGGGAGCCAATGATGAGGGTCCAGCCATCAACCAGTACGAACAGCAGCAGTTTGAACGGAAGCGAAATGATGATCGGCGGTAGCATCATCATGCCCATGGACATGAGAACCGACGCAACAATCATGTCGATGACCAAAAACGGGATGTAGATCATGAATCCGATCTCGAAGGCACGTTTGAGTTCCGACAGCATGAAAGCCGGAATCAGCGTCATGGTCGGTACCTCGTCGATCCCCGCGGGATCAGGGTGCCCCGAAATCTCCATCAGCAAAGTCAGTTCGCTTTCCGTCGTCTGGGAGAACATGAACTGACGCATCGGTTCCACGGCCAGAGTCAGCGCCTGTTTCTGATCAATTTTCTGATTGAGGTAGGGTTGCACGGCCTGATCGTTGATTTGATTAAAAACCGGCGACATGATGAAAAAGGTCAGAAACAGCGACAGTCCGATGATGATCTGGTTGGGGGGCATCTGCTGGGTGCCCATGGCCTGACGCAGAAACGACAGCACCACCGCCAGCCGGATGAAAGCGGTGGTCATCAGCAGGATGGCCGGAGCCACCGACAAGACCGTCATGATAAGCAGAATCTGCATGAGGGTCGATGGTGGCGGCTGGCCGCCGTTTTGTCCGATGCTGAGGGTAATCGCCGGAAGAGGCTCGGCGAAAACGGCTGTCGGCAGCAGGGCCAACAGGGCAAGTAAGGTCAGCAGGGCCAGTGTCAGGCCTGCGGCGGATTTCATGGATTGTCCTTCATGCGCTTGTTCAGCGTTTGTTCAAAAGGTTGATCGTTTGCATCATCAGCCGGCGCGGGCATCTCACTCAATAATTCGATCCGCTCGCCCGTAACCCCCAACAACAATTCCCGATCGCGCACCTTTACAAGGTAGAGAACTTTTTTCGGCCCCAGTGGCCGCGTTTCACGTATCTGGATGATGCCGCCGCGGCCTCCTGCTGGCCAGCGCAACCAACGTTGAGCCGCAGCGTAAAGCAGCAGGATGAGAGCCATCACAATGGCCAGCCCGGCCCATAGCTGGAGTCCCCCCGCAATAGGTTCCGGCGATGTTTCTCCTGCGTTCGCGAGGGATGGCACCAGAACCAGTACCATGGCAATAGTTCTTATCATCCAAGATTCTCCAGGCGTTCCGCCGGACTTACCACGTCCGTCAGGCGCAGACCATAACGATCTTTGACCATGACCGCTTCGCCCCGGGCAATCAGCCGCGAGTTCACATACAGGTCCAGCGGTTCACCGGCAAGTTTGTCCAGCTCGATAATGCTGCCTTCCTGCAATTGCAGCAGATCTTTGATCGGCATGCGGGTGGATCCGATTTCGACGGAAACCTCCAGGGGGATATCGAGCAGAAATCCCAGTTCGCGAATTTCCTTTTGGGTGGGCTGGGTTTTGGCCTGCGTGTTGTCGTCAGTGGGCATGTTGTCCTCGCTATGGTTTTTAAGCCGGGTTTCTGTTTATAAAGAAGCTTTTTTCTATCAGCAGCGGTTTTCACTTCCGGCGTTCCGGGTGAAAGAGCCTAGATAAGGTTTCGTTGAATGCGGCCGGAGATACGAACGGCTTTTTTCCCCTGGTGGGTACCGGCCATGGCCTGGAATTTGGGTTGCCCGGCCGCCCTGATTTGCAGGGGGCTGGAAGGGGCGCATCCCAGGTCGAGAATATCCCCCACTTCAAAATTGAGGATATCCCTTACCGTCAGGTTAAGGGTTGCCAGTCGCGCGGAAAGCTCCACATCCATCTGGTAGATCTCCTGTTCCAGTTGAGACTGCCAGGGGCGCTCTGTGGTCTCCGAAAAGACCGCGTTGCGTGCGCGCATCTTTTCCTTGAGAGGCTCCAGCATGGTCATGGGTAACACCAGAATGATCTCGTCCTCCAGGTTCTCGCTGCTGACGACGAAACGTGCTGCCAGTACGGAGGCATCCCCTGGAACGATGTTGATCAGGCGTGGCGAGCTCTCGATTTTTACCAGTGAACTCGTGAGCTTTTCCAGGGGGGCAAAGGTTTTATTCAAGTCCTGGCAGGCGTCCGTGACGACATTGCGCAAAATATTGGTTTCGATAATGGTAAGGGCTCTTTCCGGCAAAGTCAGTTGTTTGTCCGGAGCACCGCCAAGCAGATGCTCAAGCAGGTAAAAGGAGAGCCGTTCCTTGAAAATGATCACTCCTCGCCAGCGAAGGGGGTCGAGACGAATGACTCCCAAGGCGTCCCGTCCCGCAAGCTGCTGCAAAAAGGTATCGTATTCATAGACCTCCATGATGCTTCGGCGTACGCCGATACTGCGCTGCATACGATTGGTCAGTGAAATACCGATATTGCGGGCGAGGGTGTCCAATATGAGATCGAAATTTTCAATTTTGCAATGGCGGGGGCCCTGCAGCGCCACCAGATTGAGACTGGAAACCTTTCGTTGGCTACTTGATGGCGGTTCCGGCTCTTCATCGCGCAGGGGAATTTCACCCTCATGCACGGCAGAGAGCAGCTCGGCAATCTCTTCTTTGGAAAGGATACGTTCCACGCTTCGGTCCTTATTGAACGACGAATTCGGTGAAATAAATCTTCTGAACCTTTCCCTTGCGGAAAAAGCTGTTTATTTTCGACATCAACTCAGCCCGCAACTGCAATTTGCCCTGCAGGTCGGACATTTCGCCAAAGGTCTTGTTGCTGATCAACAGTAACACCGCGTCCCGAATCTGCGGCATGCGATCCGTGGACTCTTGAACGGCGGCTTCGCTGTCAACTTCAAGAGTGATGGCTGCCTTCAGGTAGCGGGTTCCCTGACCGTCGAGAATGTTAACGATAAACGGCTCCACCTCTACCATCAAACCGCTGAGTACTTTTGTGCCGTTCGGGGTGGCCGATGCAGCGGCGGTCTGAGCCTCAGGTTCGGCAGCCGGCGTATTGGCCTTGCCCATCATGTAAGCCGCCACGCCGATGGCGCCCAGCAGCAGTACGCCCAGGACTGCGAAAATGATAAGGTTTGATTTGCTTTTTGAGGAGCTTTGGCCCTCGGCTTGTGATGCTTTTTCCGCCATGATTCATTTCCTCACAGACTAGAAGGGGAGTTGGTCGGCAGCGTCGATCAGATAAGGCAACTGCTCTTTGTATTCATTGAGATTTTCCAGTACGAATTCCACGCGTCGATTGATGGCTTGCTCATCGGGGCCAAGGTCGGGAGCCACCGGTCGGCGGTCCCCGTATCCGACGGCTGACATCCGGTCAAGGGGCACCAAGTCTTCACTGGCGTAGAATTTAAGAACCGTTACAGCGCGTTGCACGGAAATATCCCAGTTACTGATCCTGGGATCGGCAGGGGGCTGGTTGTCGGTATGCCCCTCAATCCGCAACAACAGCGGCAGGGGTTTAATCAAGCCCGCAATCTCCCGCAGTATCGGCAGCGCTTGCGGTTTGAGTTCACTACTGCCGGCATCGAACAGGATGGCTTCCTTGACCCGAAGAATCACCGCGCCGCGGTCCTGCACCAGATCGATTTCCCGGTCGATGCGCAGCCGGGAAAGCATGGACTGCACGCGATTGTAGAGACGGGCCACGTAGTCATCATCCATCGGCGCGTAACTGATAACCTGCGGCTTGTTGACTTCACTGACGCTGGAACTCTGCAGGAAACCGAATGCCCCTTTGAGAGATCCTATGGCATCGAAGAATTTGCGCTTGTCCATATTGGCCATGGACAACAGCAGAACGAAAAAAGTCAGCAGCAGGGTCACCATATCGCTGTAGGTGACCATCCAGGCAGGCGCGCCGGCTGGTTCTTTTTTGGGTTTTCTCGGAGACATGGTCAGCCCTTCTTGCCGAAGTGGGATTCGCGATCCTTGGGTGCGACGAAGGCGTGCAGGCGGTGTTCCAGTACCCTGGGATTTTCTCCCTCCAGTATCGACTTCATGCCTTCGGCGATCAGGGTTTTGTCGAGAACTTCTTCGGACGACCGGTTTTTCAGTTTGCCGGACATCGGCATGCAAAGAATATTGGCGATGACCGCGCCATAAAAAGTCGTTAACAGCGCTACCGCCATGGCCGGCCCGATAGAAGACGGATCGTTCATGGTCTGGAGCATCTGCACCAGGCCGATCAGCGTTCCGATCATGCCCATGGCGGGCGCGTAGGTCCCCAATGCTATGAGGATGTCGGAGCCACGTTCATGACGCTCCTGCAGATACTCGATCTCCCGGTCGAGCATCTCCTTGAGTTTTTCCGGTTCCTGGCCATCGACCGCCATCTGCAGGCCTTTAAGGAAAAAAGGATCGTCGACTTCTTTGGTGACGGCCTGCAGAGACAGGATCCCTTCCTTGCGCGCCTTGCCGGCATAATTGATGATCTGGGCGATGCGGTCTGTGGAAGAAAAATGATGGGTGAAAAGGGTTTTTTTAACAACGGAGATGGTCCCCATCATGTCCTTGAAGGTGTAATGCACCAGAGTTGTTCCGATGGTGCCGCCGATAACGATCATGGCCGAAGGAGCATCAATAAAGATCGTGAGGCCTCCACCGCTCGAAATGGCCACAAGCATCAGGATGAAAGCTGCTACAACGCCTACAATGGTTGAAAAGTCCATGCTATCCCTCGGTAAAATGAGCGTTCACGTATAAACGTGACCAGTGCACCTCAATCTTTGTTATCAGGCACTTTTCGCAAAGAGTGTGCCAGCTGAGCGGCTAGGGCAAAGGTTATTATGTGCCGCGCGCCAAATAGTTTTCAAAATGGCTGTTTATTAAGGTTTCACAGGTTTTGGTGGGAGACCTGTCCGTTTAGATCAACGGTACAATTAAGAAAACCGCCCCGGGGCTGCAGGGCGGTTTTTTAAGCATGTCAGAGTTTTGACCTGGTTCGTTGTCTAGCGTTTGAGGTTAATCAGTTCACTGAGCATTTCGTCTGTGGTGGTGATAACCTTGGAGTTGGCCTGGAAACCTCTTTGGGTTGTAATCATTTTTACGAATTCAGAGGCCAGGTCAACGGTGGACTGCTCAAGCGAATTGGTAAAGATTTTACCTAGTTCTGTGCCCGGGACACCGATACGGGGCGACCCTGATTCGCCGGTCGCGGAAAACAGGCTGGCCCCTTCTTTTCTCAGGCCGTTGAAATTGGAAAATTTGGCCAAGGCGATACGTGAGACTTTGATTTCTTCACCGTTGGAATACTTGGCCAGCACGTTTCCGGAATTATCTATGGTGATATTGGTAAGGTTACCCGAACTGTAGCCGTTTTGAGTCTGGGAAATGACCTGGGAATCGTTGGCGAACTGGGTGGTGTTCTCCAGGGCGAAGTCGATGGTCTGTGCCGCAACGCCGGTAGCCAGAGTAAGAGGACCGATGCTTGCGGTGCCCCCGGAGATCTGGGTGCCGCTGGTGTCAAAAACCAAAGAGTTCGAAGCTGCCGCGGAAGAGTAGACGACGGCGTCATTTTCATCCACAACGTTCCAATCCCAGGTATTGTCGGCGCTTTTGGTGAAGTAGGTGGTCAACTGATGGGTAGCGCCCAGGGAGTCGAAAATGGTTGTGGAGTTGGAGTAATTATACGTCGCGCTGTCTGCAGGGTTAAAGGCTGCGGTGATGATCGGCGCGTTGGCGTCAAGGTTGGTGGACAGGTTAAGGCTGCTGGTCATGTTGGCGGAAAGACCGGCGTTGATGTTGACCTGGATATCGGTGGGATCGGCACCGGAGAGTACGCCGTTCACATAGCTTATGCCCTGAACCCGGAACCCTTCAGCATTGGTCAGGTAGCCCTCGCCATCAAAGCGGAAGGAGCCTGCTCTGGTGAAATACAGGCTGTCGTTGTCCTGCGGACGAACGACAAACAACCCCTCGCCCTCGATAGCCAGATCTGTTTCCGATTCGGTGGTTTCGAACGTTCCCTGGCTGAAGAGGTTGTCTACCGAGGACAAACCTGTACCGCGTCCAACCTGGGCATCTCCGCCGGAGCCGTTGACGGAGCTGGCCAGCAGGTCGGAAAATACGGTGCGGCTCGATTTAAATCCTACCGTATTGGTGTTGGCAATATTATTGCCGATGACGGACATGGCCGTGCCGTTGGTGTTCATGCCGCTGATGCCACTGTAAAGTGCGCTTGAAAGGGCCATTTGTGCTCTCCTTGTATGGGACCGCGTCTGTCAGTCGGCGATCCGCGAACCTCCTCGAGAGGACCGGTTCGGTTATGCGATAATTGCGCTGTCGATGTTTGTAAAGACGTTATCTTTAAGTTGGGCTTGATCCATGACCGTGACGACCTGGCGATTTTTTACACTGACCACCAGCGCGGTGTTGTCCATCAGCACCAGCGAGTCACGACCTCCTTTTGCCTGGACCTGGTCGACCGCTCCATTGAGTCGTTGCAGGTCGCTGTCGGAAAAGCTGATGCCACGGTTGGCCATACGGTCTTGAGCATGGCGGGAAAAGCCCACCTTGTTGTCCATCTGCCGTGCAAGGGCTTGCTCAAATACACCCTCATTTGCCTTCGTTTTTGCGCCGGAGACCTTGTTCAGAGAGTGGGTCAACGGCGGTTGTGGAAGGATTGTAAGGCGCTCGCTCATAGGCCTAATTCCTGACGCTGGTCACTTTGCCGAGGCTGTATTGACCGGCGCTGGTGACCAGGGTGCTGCTGCCGCCGTTGAGGTCGACTCCAGTGACTGATGTTTTCAGTAAAGGTTTGCCGCCGGTGGTCGTTTCACCATTTAACGTGGTGAGAATTTTTATCTGGTACTCACCTGCAGGCAGCTTTGCTCCGGCGTTATCCGTGCCGTTCCAGTTAATAAAATGCTCTCCGGCGGACAGTGCCGAACCGTTCAGGGTCGCGACGGTTTTACCGTCAGCATTTTGAATGGCGACCTGTGCTTCGTCGACATTGCCTGATAGCTTATAACCCAGGGTTACCGGGTCGCCGCCCAATGTGAAACTGTCGGACTGGACAACCACGTTTTGTCCCATAAGTCCCAGTGCGGTCATTTGCACAACGTTGCCGTTGGTTGTCTCCAGTTGTTGGAGCTGTTCGTTGACCGTGAACAGCTGCTCCAGAGAACTATACTGTGCCAGTTGTGACGTAAACTCTGTAGGATCCTGAGGATTGAGAGGATCCTGGTTTTGAAGTTGGGTAACGAGCAGCAGGAGAAAATCGTCTTTACCCAGGTTGCTCGCTCCGGTGAGACTGCCTGTGACACTGTTGCTGGCAGTGCTTTTGACGTCTGTAACGGTTGTCATGATTTTGACCTATCTCCTTAAATCCTCAAGCTGAGGCCTTTGACGGAAGAATGCCTTGTGACCTGAGCTGGCAGGTGCTGCTCTTCGGACTGCAGGAAAGAACGATTCGTGTGTTGCCAGGGATTGCGAGAAGCGTGCTGTTGCTGGCGTTCGAAAAAACCCTGCGCGTTGTTGTTGCGTTGGGCATCGACGCTGACCTGAATGGTTTCCAGGCGCAGTCCCTGCTGCTGCAGGGCTTCCTGGAGACGGGGCAGGTGCTTTTCTAGAAGATCCCGTACTTCACTGCTTTGAGCCTGAAGGTGCAGTTGCAGGCGGTCTTGCTCCTGAACGAGATTGAGTTTTACCTGACCCAGATCTTCCGGATGCAATTCCACAGTGAGTTGCCGTTTTCCTTCCAGTTCGCGTAGGGAAGACCGCGCAATGATTTGCTCCATGACATTTTGCTCGGGTACCGTAAAGCTGGACGTTTGTTGCAGAGGAGTTCCCTGTGCTGCCAAGACCGGTGTCGAAGTCGCTGCCGGCGTGACGAAATGACCAGCCAATGAGGCCTGATTAATGCCTTGGTTCGTGCCTGGTGAAATGCCATCGTTGTCGATTGAAAGTGCTTCGGTTAACGCAGAGCTTCCTTGCGACAGGAGATCGGCAGCTTGCGATGCTTGTGTTTCTTCGCCTGTTAACAGGTTGCTGTTTAAGGCGGATGTATCTGCAGGTTCTGCCAGGCGTGTATCCATATCGGCAGGGGCACTGCCTTGCTTCGTCTCCTTCACAGAGGCGTTTTGGATAAACGGCTGCATACCGGCTGTGGTTTCTTCAAGTATTGCGGGCTGCATACCGGTTCTGTTGTTTAATCCCAAAGCAGGATTTGCAGCGGTTGCAGGTGTCGTGATGGATGGCCCATCCAAAGAGGTCCCGGATACGGGCGCATCGCTTCGTCCGAGCAATTGCTCGAAACGATGGTCTCCAAGGGAGGCTGCTTTGGCCTTCTGTGGGTTGGTGATGCCCGTTACGACAGTCCCGGAAGGAGCAGCAGATAGCAGGGGACTTTGAACCGTGGCAATCTGTTGTCCGTCATTGTTAATCCGGGTTTGAGCGGAAACAGCGGATGACGATAAAACGTTTGAAAGCAGTTCATCGGGCTTGGAATTGCGGTTGCCGGATTGCATTGCGCTTTCAGTCCGTTGATCGGGCATTGCCATGTCATCGGCTTGCTCCTTTGAGGGGGGCAAGACTGTTTGTGCATTGACCATGTCCGCAAACGGTTCGGCCCCGGGCAGTTCCAATTCTTCCGACATCTTTTCCTGGAAATCATCAGGGCAGATGGGGACGAGGTTTTGCGCAGCAGCCAGAGCTTGTGCTTCCTGGCTGGGGATTTCCTCCGATACGGAATCCGATTGCTGCTCGTTTGAAGGGGCTATATCCGCGGCCTTGTGTTTTGCCGTTTTTCCTTCGGACTGTTTTGCGGCAAGTCTGGACTCAGACTTGCCGGTTTGACCGGTTTCCTGGTTCAAAACACTCTGGAAAACGCCTTCTGTGGTCGGCTCCGAAGCCTTGCCCGGACGGGCAGTGGCAGATGGTGCATTGGGCAGGATTGCGGGTAGCATTTGCATGAGTTTTCACCTCCTTTCCTTATGGATGGTGGTGGAAACCCGGGCATGCCGCCCGTCTAATAGATAGGGGGGGGCGGTTCAGTCCCGCGCCAGGGCGGGAAAGGAAGAGCTTAGCTTGGCGGCGGTTTTCGGGTCCAGATTATCCAGGACCCGGCCGGCGGCTTTGACCTTCATGTTTTGCAGGATTTCCACCGAGAGCTCAAGATCCAGATCCGCGATAACGGCTGCCGCATTGGACGGTTCCATTTTTTCGTAAATCTTGCTCAAGGTTTTAACTTTTACCGACTCCTGTACCGTTTTTCGTTCCAGCAGGCGGGAAACCTCTTTGCGAACCTTGTTGAGCTCTGTTAGTTTCTTATCGACCTCCGCTTGCAGGGTCTTTAGTTCCATTTCCTGTTTTTCCAAAGCTTTGTCTCTTATTTTGATTTTTTGCAGCTCGGTCTGAATGGCGGCCTCGATGCGGCGTTCATTCACGGAGCTCGCAGGCCTGGCGGTAGCCGGAGAAAAGCTGTCTTCTGCATGCATCGTACTGGTGCAACAGGCGAGGACAATGCCGGTAGTCAACAATATGGCAGCCGGGTTACGCAGTTTCATAGGTTTTGTTTTCCGAGTAACAAGGCAATTTCGTCCAGGTCGTTCATTTCCTGCCTGAGCATGTCTTGCCGGTACTCGTCCTCCCTTTTCGTTTTGAGTTTTTCCATCAGGGTTTTGTCTTTGCTGGCTTCGGTCAAGTGCATACGTTGCTGCTCTGTCCGGGTGTGCAGGGTGGCAGCTTCAGCGCGCAGTTCTTTGAGTTTTGCCGCTTGGCGTTTGAGACTGCGCTCGTAGATGAGCAACTCCTGCAAAACCATGCCTTTAATTTTTTTCTGTTCAAATTCCTGCTCCAGCTCGCGACAGGCCTGCTGGTGGTTTTTTATGACTTGTTCCATGGCGGATTCCGCCGCCATAGCCTCCGCAAGGGTTTGGCGTGCCTGGTTTTCCAGCAGGGTGCGATGTTTGAGCAACGACTGAAGCTTGAATTTAAACGCCATGACGACCTCTTAGAGTTTGAGCTCTTGGAGTTGGGCGATAGTGGTCGGAAGATCGACAGCTTCGTGAACCCGTTGACGCAGGAAACTGGTAACGGCTTCGATATGCGCCAGGGCAAAGTCAATTTTCTGGTTGCTGCCTTTTTTATAGGCGCCGATGTTGATAAGGTCCTCCGCTTCCTGATAGGTGGCGAGCACTTCCCGCAATCGTCCACTTTGCTCCTGATGGTTCTTGTCGACCACGGCATTCATGACGCGGCTGGCCGAATGCAGGATATCGATACAGGGGTAGTGGTTTTTTGCGGCCAGGCGGCGCGACAACACGATATGCCCATCGAGGATGGAGCGAACGGCATCTGCGACCGGTTCGTTCATATCGTCACCTTCCACAAGCACGGTGTACAGGCCGGTTATGCTGCCGCTGTCGCGGAAGCTGCCGGCGCGTTCCAGTAATTTGGGCAGGGTGGCGAATACCGAAGGCGTGTACCCCTTGGTGGTCGGTGGTTCGCCGACGGCCAGACCGACTTCGCGCATGCCCATGGCGAAACGCGTGACGGAATCCATCATCAACAACACGTTCAGCCCCTGCGCGCAAAAGTATTCGGAGATGGTGGTGGCGACAAAGGCGCCGCGCATGCGTAGCAGGGGGGATTGGTCGGAAGTCGCCACGATGACCACGCTGCGGGCCAAGCCTTCGGGGCCCAGATCCCGCTCGATGAATTCGCGGACTTCGCGGCCGCGCTCCCCGATCAGCGCGATGACGTTGACGTCGGCCAGGGTATTCTGGGCAATCATCCCCAGCAGAGTGCTCTTGCCTACGCCGGAGCCGGCCATGATGCCCATGCGCTGTCCCTGTCCGCAGGTAAGTAGTCCGTTAATGGCGCGGATACCCAGATCCAGAGGGCGATCAATGGTGTCGCGCTCCATGGGGCCGGCCGGCAGGGCATAGAGTGGCATGTCCATTTCGCGGCTGATGGCGGGGCCGTTATCGATAGGTTGCCCCATGGCATCGATAACCCGTCCCAGCAGTTCTCTGCCCACAGGCATGGTCGCGCTGTTGGAAATCACCCGGATGCGGCTACCAGGACCGAGGCCGCGTAATTCTCCAAGCGGCATCAGCAGAGCGCGAGAGTTCCGGAAACCGACCACTTCGGCAGGAATCGGGGTGCCGCCCTCACGCGGGATCAGTTCGCACAGGGTGCCGACGGTAGCCGCCGGGCAGTAGCCTTCGACCACCAACCCGACAATCTGGGTGACTTTACCGGTGACCTGGATCGGAGCCAGGGTGTCGAGGCATTCCAGCAGGCGATCCATCAGGGCTGCTCCAGGGTTGCCAGCAGGCTGCGGTGAATCTGGTCGAGTTGTCCGTCAATCGTGGCATCGACATCGCCGATTTCCGATTCGAGCAGGCAACCGCCCCGGCTGACGTTGGGATCCGGCTGGAAGGACAAATTCTTGAGACCGTTGATACTTGCCAGAAACAGCGGTTTGTGATCGGTAACAGTCTCCAGATCAGCGGGATTGACCCGGACATGATAATAGTCGGCCCGCACCGCCATGTTCAATGCGCGTCCGATGGTATCGATGATGACTTGCGGGTTGACGCTGGTTTCGGCATGCAGCACCTGGCGAACGATCGACATCACCAGCCTCAGCATGTCGTTGCTGCTGTTTTGCAGGAGCGAGCCCCGCAGGCGGCTGACTTCCTCCAGTGCCTGGGCCAACATGTCACTGGCGTGGCCAAACTGTTCGATGGCTTCCTGCCGGGCATCTTCGCGGCCTTGCCGAAAAGCTGCTTCCAATTCCTGCTGATGGTCTATGCCCGGAGGGGCCTGATGGGTTGGCGCAACGTCCTCTTGTGTGGCCTGGAGTTCGCAGGCATTTTCCGGTTCAGGGCAGACGGGCTGATCCAGGGTATGGAAATGGTCCACCGGCATATCGCTGCCGAACTCCCGGAACTGCAACTGTTTGAGATCCTGTGGATCACAGGCGCGTATCACTTTAGACAAGAGCATCTTGGCCCCCTCTGCCGGGGAGGATGATTTTACCATCTTCCTCGAGCTTCAAGGCGATTTTGACAATTTCCTGCTGAACCGCTTCGACTTCCGATAGCTTGACCGGACCCATGGCTTCCAGGTCATCCATGATCATTTCAGCTGCGCGTTCGGAAATATTGTCGAATACTTTGGATTTGAGCTCTTCAGAAGCCGATTTGAGAGACAGGGTCAACTGGTTGTTGTTGACCTCGCGTAGCAGCAGCTGCATGGTCCGACCATCCATTTTCGACAGGTCCTCAAAGGTGAACATCTGTTTGCGGATATTTTCCGCCAGGGTGCGGTCGGTTTTTTCGATGTTAAGCAGAATGTTACGATCCGCACCACTGCCGAGGTGGTTAATGATGTCAACCGCTTTGCCGATACCGCCGATCTGATGCTGTTCTTTATGGGCCACAACGCGGATTTCCTGCTGCAGGGCGGTTTCAATCTGAATCAGCACTTCCGGTGAAACCTTGTCGATCTTTGCGATGCGGAACATGATATCCGACTGTACATCCTCCGGAAGATAGTTGAGGATCTTGGCGGCATGGTCAACGCGCTGGGTCGACAGGATAACCGCTATGGTCTGGGGCATTTCGGCCCCCAGAAGGCTGGCCACCATGCGGGGGTCCATCATGGCGATGGTTTCCAGCGCCCTGGCTCCGGACTCGAGGTTATCCATGCCGATGGAAACCTGGGCCATGAGTTTTTTGGCGCGTTCTTCGTTGCCACTGCCGGAAATGGCTTTTTTTACAAACTCGTTACTGCGTACAAAAAAGCCGGTGTTGTTTTTTTGCGCCAGGGCAAATTCTTCCAGAATCTGTTCGGAAACCTTGGCAGGAATATGTTCGATAGCCAACATGCAGCGGCTTATTTCGCGCACTTCGGCGTCGCCAAGGGCCTCAAATACCTGAGTGGTGGCCTGTTCGCCCAAGGTAAGCAACAGCACCGCAGCTTTTTCCGGACCGGTCAGTTTTTTTATGTCCATGGTACGTCTTTCAGGGGATCAGGGATAAACCGGTTCAATCTCAACTATCCTTAAGCCAGGCTTTGATAACCTGTGCCGGATCATTCTGCAGCGTCTGGGTCCCTCCGGGGAGGCTAAGGGGTGGTTCCTGTTTTGCGCCGCCGTAGGGCAGTCCCGCCATCTCCGATTCAAGTTGTTCAACGGTTTTGTAATGCTCCACCATGCGGCCTTCGCCGCGTAAAACCTGCAGCAATGGGCGAAGGACCAGGAAATAAACCAGTCCCACCGCAAGGCACAGCAGGGCATACTTTATCATCGGGATCATCTGGTAGACCCGACTCCAGGGCGATGATTTTACCAGAGGTTCGTCGCTGAACGCGGTTTCAAAGGGCCGTGATATGACAGCGATCTGGTCACCGCGGGCCGGATTGACTCCAAGGGCCCGGCTGACCATCTTTTCGATGGCTGCCAGTTCTTTTGCGTCACGCGGCTCTGTGGTAGGGGGCTCGGAATCGTCGGTGTTTTCGACCAGCCGGTCGGCAACCAATACCGCCACCGAGATGTTTTTGAGGGTACCCACCGGATCGACCTGCTTGCTGACAACTTTGCTGATTTCGTAGTTAATCGTTTCATCGGTGCGGCTGGTCGGGATAAAGGAAGAGCCTCCCTTTTCATCCTTGATGTTGGATTGTACGCCCGGGACACCACCGGCCCCGGCAATGCCGCCTTTTTCGGTACTTGACTGTTCACTGCGAACCGCGGTGGTGTTGGGGTCGTAACTTTCCTCCATGCGCTCGCGCTGGGTATAATCAACCACCGCGGTGACCTGCACCATGGAGTTACCCATCCCCAGAGCGCGGTCGAGCAGGGCCTGGGCCCGCAATTCAAGGCCTTGTTCAAGGCTTTTCTGGTATTCGAGCATGTCGGGTGCCGTGCCGGTTCCGGCGTGATGGTCGTTGGTCTTGGACAAGACCCGGCCATTGTCATCGATCACGGCCACCTGGTCGGAATCGAGTCCGTCGACACTGCCGGCCACCAGATTGACAATGCCGAGAATTTGACCTTCATTCAGGTTCTGGCCGGCGGCCAGTTTGACAATTACGGAGGCGCTGGCTTTTTGCTGTTGGTCACGAAACAGGCGCTTTTCCGGCAACGCCAGATGAACCCGTGCGGCTTCAACCGGTGCCAGAGAAGCGATGGTGCGCGCCAACTCGCCTTGAAGTGCCCGCAGATAGTTGATTTTCTGNNGCAAAGTCGGTCATGCCGAAACTCTGCTTGTCGAAAATTTCAAAACCCACGCCGCCCCCATTGGGCAAACCACTTCCGGCCATGGCAAGCCGGGTTTCATAGACCTGATCGGCCGGAATAAAAATGGCGCGACCACCGTTTTCAAGGCGGTAGGGGACCTTCTGCTCTTTGAGTCGATCGACGACAGCCGAGGCGTCGGCACTGTCGAGGTTGCCGAACAACAGCTGATAGTCCGCTTTATTGGCCTGCATGATGATGACGGCAAAAAACACGAGACAAATCAGCAGGGTCGCGGCGAGACTGAGTTGCCGCTTGCGAGGCCACTGGCGAATGGATTCGATCAGATTTGACGGAGCGGTTTTTTCGGCCATGGGGCCAAACCTTTCATTGTCATGGACGGGGATGCCGTTATCCTGGTGGTCACGGACTTTTCGGCAGGCTCATCCCTGGAAGCGCACGAATAATAATGAGGGCAAACAGTCCGCCTTCATCCGATACGGGGATAGGCGTTTTTGTCATGAGACTGACACGAGGAACGCCACCCCTTTAGTGAGTGTTGGCAGGACACGGTTGATGTGGCAAGCAACGAGAGTTATCCCAAGAAAATCACAAAGGATGTCAAGGGGTTAAATCTGCATGCGCATGACTTCCTGGTAAGCCTCAAGAACCTTGTTTCGCATCTGTACCATCAGGCGCATGGAAATGCCGGCTTTTTCCATGGAGATCATGACCTCGTGGATATTGCGGGACTCGCCGGTCTGCAACTTTTCGATCGCCTCGTTGGCCTGGATCTGCGACTTGTTGACCTGCTCGATGGCTCCGGAAAGCATATCGCCAAAAGAAGAGCCACTCTTTTGAGTTTGCGTTGCCGTGTCGGTTTTGGTTATCGCCGCTATGGTCTGGGGGATCGCACCGATGTTTTTCATAAGTCTCCTCAGCGGCCTATTTCAAGGGCCTTGGTAGCCATGCGTTGAGCAGATTTGATGGCGGTAATATTGGCTTCATAGTTGCGCATAGCCGTCATCATATCGACAACCTCTTCCTCGACGTTGACATTCGGCAGGGTCAGCATGCCGTTTTCATCGGCGTCGGGATGTCCGGGCTGATAGATGGTTTGAAAGCCTCGTGAGTTGGGTTTTATCTGGACGACTTCAACTCCTTGCACATTTCTGTCCAAAGCTTGCTTAAGCTGGTCATCAAAGACGTTCTGACTCGATTGAAACACCACGTCGCGTTTGCGGTAAGGCCCGCCTTCAGGGGTGCGTGTGGTACCGACGTTGGCAAGATTGGCACTGATAACGTTAAGGCGGGTGCGTTGGGCGGAAAGAGCCGATGCACTAACCTGCATTGCAGTAAAAATATCCATGAAAACTCTCCTTTATCGGCCGTCCTGGCAAACGTATTTGAGGGTGGCAAGTTTTTTTGAGATTATTTGCGCGGCGGACTCGTAGAGCAGTTGGTTTTCGCTCTGCGCGATCAATTGTTGATCGAGATCGACACCGTTGCCGTCGATGCTGACGCCCTGGTCGGGACGGCGGACCGTTTGTCCGGTCACCGTATCGACTCCGGCTGCGGTGATCGGAATATGACGAGGATGTGCGGGCGTCTGATGTTGCTGTTTACTGTCGAGAGCTTTGGCCAGATCCTTTTCAAAAGACAATCTGGACGGGATATAGCCGGGTGTTTCGGAATTGGCGATGTTGGAGGCGATCAATTCCTGCTTGCGTTGCCGCAGGTCAAGAACCTTGCCCAGCATGCCTATGGTGCGATCGAAAATTTTCATTTCGGACATGAGTAGCACCTTTCAGGATTATCAGTTCATGTTGTGGGTATCGATGGCGTCCTTGGCCAGTCGACCCCAAAAAGAAGCTGGTTTATTTTCGGCAAGTTGGCCAAAAAGCTTAAGTGCTGATCGGGTGTCCCCGGTTTTGAGCTTTATCTCACCACAACGGTAAATTGCCTGGTCGGCATATTTTTTCTGTTGCAGCAGTTGCTCATAAAGGCTAAGTGCCTCGGGTAAGCGTGAGGCTTTAAAGAGCGCTTCTGCTCTGAGAAACAGCCCCTCGTGGGTGCTATTCAGACCTTTCGGCTGGTTAATAATTTCCGTGATTTCTTGCCGTTTCCAATGAATACGGGCACTTTGAAGCTCAATACCGTCACTCTGGGGGTGCTTGGGATTTTTAAGCAATTTGGCGGCTTCGTCCAGTTGGTTGGATTTGTCCAGGGCCGCCAATTGCAGTTCGAAAAGTTTTTCCCGGTCCGGTCCGGATGGATACTTATCCAGGTAACGCTGTGCAAAGGTGGCGGCCATGGCGTATTGAGCCCGGTCATGCAACAACTGTGTCAGGGGCAGATAATAGGTTTTGTCTTGCTGGTCTTTGCTCCCGCGGTCGATCAGGAAAAAGTAGCTTTTGCAAGCTTTTTCCCATAATCCAAGGCGTGCATAAGCTTTGGCCAGATCGGGGAGAAATGCCCATGACAGATTGCCGTTAATTAATAATTCGCGATTTTGTTCAACAATCACAACAGCTTTCATGTCTTGCCCGTCTTTGATCAGTTTCTGGATAAGCGGTGGCAGTAACTCGGATAAAAGGGACCGGGCTTCGTTAAGCAACGGTCCGTGGGAAAAATTGTTCAGGAAAATCTGCAACAGCTCGACAGCACGTTCGTGTCGCTGGTGAAGGGAAAGCGCCAGGGCTTGCTTAAAGGCAGCTTCTTCACGCAGGCCGCGTAAGGGCGCTTGTTTTGCGATCGTGCCGTAGTCGCGGGCGATTTGTGCAAAGGATGTGGATCCCTGTGTTTGAAAACGGTGATCGAGGAGTGCCAGCCATGCTCGATATCCGGGCTCCGCGTTTTCATAGTTGTCACGAAGCTGTTCATAAGTCACCAATGCGGATTTCAGGTCGTTGCCGAGGTAAGCGGCTCGGGCCGCGTAAAGCAGCGCGTTTCCATGATCCACCGGATTTTGCAGGTGAGGGGCCAGGGACCGAAAATACTGCTCGGCTTGCCGGTACTTGCCCGTTTTGAGGTAAGCCAATGCGGCATGATAACGAATTTCTGGGAACTTCGCGTAGAGGTCGGCGCGGGTGAACAAATGCTGGAAGTTGCGTCCGGCTTCCGCCTCTTTGCCGATGAGGGTCAATGCTTCGGATCGTCGCCATTGTACCGCGCGTTGCAGATTTGTCGGCCAGTTTTGAACAGGTTCCTTGAGGATTTCATAAGCTTGAGCGGGTCTGTCGATGGCCAGCAATAACTCCGCATCAAGCAGACGTCCGAAGGGCGCCATGGCGACGGTTGCATTCCGTTTTTCCAGCAGTGGTAACAGCGATGCTCGTGCCTGGTATGGATTACCGCTGATGCCCTCGGACAAGGCACGCAGGTAGGCAGCTCTGTTTGCAAGGGTGATATTGCTTAAAGGAGCCCGCTGTCGATCCAGAACAGCGAGGGCACGGTCGGGGCGCCCTGTGCGTATCAGTGCTTCTGCATGCAGAATCATCGTCAGGTCGGAGGCGCCGGATTTTGGTGACTTTTGGATTTTCTCAAGGAGTGTCCGCCATTGACCAGCGTTGGCCAACAGAAGCAAACTTTGACCGGGACGCCCTTCTTTTCCCACGGCCCAGGAAGGCAATGCAGGAACTGTATGCCTTATTGGGACCGAAATGTTGAGGGGGGTGTGGGAGGTTTTAAAAAAATCCTGCCAGCGGCCGGTATATGGCGATGATAGTTGTGGCGTCGCAATATCTTTAAGGGTGGGGTGGGCCGTCGGCATACCGCTGAGTTGAAATGCTATGGCAGGACGGTTGGCGCCGCTGGTTGCCCAACTGATATCGAGGGTGATTTGTTTGGTTGCGGGGTTTTTTATTGTGGCAACCCGGGCCGGTATTTTATGCAGAAGAATAGAAACCAGCAGTTCTTTAGGTTTGCGGGCGAAAAGAACTTTAACGATCTTGTCATCTTCCGGAAGTGCCTGCAGATTCGAGGAAACGTCAGTGTTGCTGAGCAGAAGGTCGATGCGCTGCCCTGATGTTTCGAGCTTGAACTCAGGCACATTCGAAAAATCGAACACAATTCGGGATAGATCAAACACGTCTACCTTGGCAATATTCTGCAATGTGGGTTTGTCGTATGCACGGGCAGGCAGCGCAATACCGAAAAAGAGCAGAATGATGAATGCCAATCGAAATTTGATCATAAGTCACAAGGATTTCTTGAAATAAAAGGGTGAAAATGTCTGTTTTTCCGTGTTTGCAATGCATTTGCTATTATTGTGCCAAGCATTAACATGCCGAAATATAATGATTATTTCGGAGTTGACTGGTGAATCACATCGGTGGCTGAGGTTGTGGCCAAGGTTTTGACACGTGAATGACCTTCGTGGAGCTTTCAAGGTGTGGCGTCAGGTGGTGTGGGGAGCAACAGAAATGGGGCAGGCCACGTTTTAAATCATCCGATCCTGGTATATGAGTGGATAATCTCTCTGCTATAGAGCGGTATACTGCCTGATTATTAATTGTTGCACAAAGTCGTTGAATGTGGCGCGAAATTTGAAGTATGATCGGGCCGCCGGTATAAGCCGTTGCGGTCCATGACATTGCGAGGACTGTCCCGCGCCGGACCCAGTTTGGACCACCCGGGGGCGAAAACCATATCAGAGAGGCACCAATGAGCACTGATTTGTTATCAGAACAGGCTGAAATTGTTAATGAATTTCTTTTGGAAAGCAGGGAGATGCTGGACCATCTCGAACCCACCATCATCGAATTGGGTCAGAGTTGTCAGCTTGTCGATTGCTGGTTAACCAAGGAATGTACCAACGATGCGTGTCATAGGCATGGTCGGTCTGTTGACATGCCCTGCTGGTTGCATACTGGATTTATTGAGGGGGGTGACCAGTCCTGCCTTCATGCCTCGTCTGCAGAAGAGTGCCGTTCCTGCAGCGTTTTTCAATCTATCAACGGTCATGGCGAAACCATGAATGCCATTTTCCGGCTTTTCCACTCCATGAAGGGGAGTGCCGGATTCCTGGAGTTGAACCATATCGCGCACGTTGCCCATGCGGCAGAGAGTCTGCTTGATTTGATCCGGGCCGGGAAAATCCAGATGATTCCCGAGCATGTTCAATACCTTTGTCAATCTTGCGATTTTGCCAGGGAGGCGATGGATTACGTTGAACAGGAGTTGAATGACCAGGGTATGGAGGAGGCCGCCAATTACATTTCGGAATTGCTGGCCAAAGCTGCCCAGGATGCACTGCAAAATATCCGTTCTGCCGAGTTTGGCGGGGAAGATGGCGCTGAGCAAGAGGTTGACAGTCCTGCGTCAGAAGATGCCGGCGATCTCGATGACCTTATGCAGATGCTTATTTCACCGGAAATGCTTGAGCGGTTTGTTCAGGAAGCCGACGAGTTGTTGCAGAATGTTGAACAGAGCTTGTTGGCCTGGAGTGACGATAATCTCGATGCTGAAGGGATCGCGGAGCTGTATCGTAATGTACACAGCTTTAAAGGCAATAGCGGGTTTTTCAGTTTCAGTCATATGGAAAAACTTACCCACCAGATGGAATCCTTGCTTGATGTCGCCAAGGAGGGTCGCGAGTTCCCCAATGGTTCCCCGGCTGAAGCCTTGCTGGGATGTCTCGATGCCCTCAGAGGCGCTGTGGCCGATGTCTCCCAGGAGGGGGGAAAAGGCAATATAGAGGGGCTGGACGGATATCTGAAACAACTGGCGCTTTATGTTCCCAACGAAGATGAGGACACTTCCTCTTCTGCGGCACCCGGTGATGGGACAGCGGTTGCCCGGTCCGCGGAAGATCTGCTCCGGGAGTCTGTCCCGCCCAGCATATCCGCCGTTCCGGCTGACGAGGAAGCACCTGAAGAGACAGAACAGGTATCTGGTTCTGTCCGTTCGTCACGATTGCTCGGGGAAATCCTCATCGAAGAGGGGTTGGCCAGCGAAGACGAGATCGATGAAGTCATCGAAGAGCAGCGCAAACCTTTGGGTGAGTTGCTCGTGGCGCGTGGCAAGGTGCAGCCGGAACAACTGGCCAAAGCTCTTGAAATTCAAAAAGGTGGCAGTCCGGTCAAGCAGGCCTCGGAGTCTCAAGCTGCGGTTAAGGCCAAGGCCAAGCAGCCGGCTATGAATCGCCAGGATATACGTGTCGATCTCGGTAAACTTGACGATTTGATCAACCTTATCGGGGAAATGGTCATCGCCGAGAATATGTTGCTGCGCAGTCCTGATATCGAGGGACTGGAACTGGATAATTTTAACAAGGCGGCACAGCAGATGAGCAAGCTGGTCCGCGATCTGCAGGAAATGGCGATGGTTATTCGCATGATTCCTGTATCCGGACTGTTTCGGCGCATGATCCGATTGGTGCATGACCTGTCGGTCAAGTCCGGTAAAAAAGTCGATCTGCAGTTGTTCGGTCAGGAAACGGAAGTCGATAAAACAGTTATCGAGCAAATTACCGATCCTCTGGTGCATCTGCTACGCAACTCCCTCGACCATGGACTTGAAACACCTTCTGAGCGGATCGCTTGCGGTAAAGCCGAGAAAGGTGTGGTTAAGCTCTCGGCCCGGCATCAGGAAGGCGAGGTGTGGATTGAGGTTGAGGATGATGGACGTGGACTCAATCGCGACAAAATCCTCTCCAAGGCCATCAGCAAGGGCCTGGTTGCAGGGGATGGCAGTCATCTCAGTGAAAAGGAAATTTTCAACCTTATTTTTCAACCCGGTTTTTCCACTGCCGATAAAGTGACGGACGTTTCAGGTCGGGGTGTCGGCATGGATGTCGTTAAGAAAAACCTGGAAAAAATCAAGGGCAAGATCGAGGTGCAGAGTTCGCTGGGTCAAGGGTCGCGTATAACCTTGAGAATACCTCTGACTCTGGCCATTATCGACGGTATGTTGGTGCGTATCGGAGAATCCCGATGCATCGTGCCGCTTCTGTCGATCCGTGAGATTTTCAGGCCGACCAGAGAGGATATTACGGTCATGCCTGATGGCCTGGAGCTGGCAAGGGTTAGGGACAGTTTTCATCCGATTATTTATCTCGACAGGCTGCTGGAAGAACCGGCAGATTACAACGCGATTGAAGATGGCGTTTTGATTGTCGTTGAGTATCAGGATAAATACCTGTGTCTTCTTGTCGACGAAATTCTCGGTCAGCAACAAACCGTCATCAAAGGTTTGTCCGATTATATCGGAAATGTGCGGATTGCTTCCGGATGTACCATTCTTGGCAATGGCGAAGTCTGCCTGATTCTCGATGTGGCTACCTTGGTGGAAGAACATGTGGGGCAAAGACATTTACAGGCCCAATAATGAATTTCAGATTGGACATGTAATGCATGTCGATGGCTTCAACCGCTAACAGATACCAACGAAGGGGGAAATATATGACTGCTGGAACGCATACAAATATGATGGCTGAAGTAAATGCTTCGTCCGAAGACACACTGCACGGAAAGTATCTTGTGTTCAAGGTCGGTAACGAGGATTTCGGTATCGAAATCCGTCATGTCACCGAAATTGTAGGTATTCAGAAAATCAACGAGGTACCTGACCTGCCTGGATATATGAAAGGGGTAATTAACCTTCGTGGCAGAGTTATACCGGTGATGGATATTCGCACCCGTTTTGGCATGTCTGACCGAGCCTATGATGAGCGCACCTGTATCATCGTTGTCCAGGTTGAAGGCGAAACTTCCGGTCTCATTATCGATCAGGTCAAGGAAGTGACGGAAATTGCCGATGACCAGATCGAACCGCCACCTTCCAGAACCGCGCAGGCCGGACAATATGTCAAGGGTATCGGTAAGGTTAGTGATGAAGTGAAAATCCTGCTCGACGTTCAGAGATTATTTTATGCCTGATAACGAGCGGGATTTGCCAACCGTGTTTCCTGATAGTGGTGTTTTGATGACCATCACGAATGAGGAGTTCGAGCTTCTGCGTTCGCTCATCTATAAGCGTTTTGGAATCAATCTTACGGAACAAAAACGTTCACTGCTGGTTGGCAGATTGCAGAAGGTTCTCAGGCAAAGCGGTCATGCGAATTTCAAAAGTTACTATGAGGCCTTGCAGAATGATCCGACGGAACAGGCTCTTAGTAAACTTGTCGATCGTATTTCCACCAATCATACCTATTTCAATCGCGAAAAATCGCACTTTGAGTTTTTTGTAGAGAATGCGCTTCCGACGCTGACTGCATCGTTGGAAAAACAGAATATTCGGGACCTGCGGATCTGGTGCGCCGGTTGTTCCAGCGGTGAGGAAGCTTATATGCTTCTGATGTTGATGCGCGAATATTTCGGAAATAGATATTCCCAGTGGGATGGCGGTATTCTGGCCACCGATATTTCCTCACGGGTGCTTGATATTGCCAAACGTGGCGTGTATCCGGAAGATCGGGTGAAGGCCTTACCGGAGCCTCTGTTGCGCAAGTACTTTCGTAAATTGCCCGATGGTCAGTACGAAGTTATTGAAGAACTTCGACGGGAAGCCACGTTCCGACGTTTTAATCTTATGAATGATGTCTTCCCGTTTAAAAAGCCATTTCATATCATATTCTGTCGGAACGTTATGATCTATTTTGATGATCCGACCCGCAAAACCCTGGTGGCCAAGTTTCATAAACATACCGTCCCGGGGGGGTATTTCTTTCTGGGCCATTCCGAAACCCTGGGGCGCGGGCAGGATTTGTATAAGTATCTTGCTCCTGCCGTCTACCACAAAAAGTGACTAGATATTGCCGATGACAAAAATCATACGTGTTCTCGTCGTAGATGATTCGGCCCTGGTTAGGCAGATTTTGAGCCAGGGGTTATCCATGGATCCTTGCATCGAAGTGGTCGGAACGGCTGGCGATCCCTATATGGCCCGGGATAAGATTGTCAAACTTCAACCCGATGTACTTACTTTGGATGTTGAAATGCCACGCATGGACGGTGTCGATTTTCTCCGTCGTCTGATGCCTCAATATCCGCTGCCCGTGGTAATGGTCAGTTCCTTGACTCAGAAGGGCAAGCAGATCACCCTCGATTCGCTGGAGGCGGGGGCCGTTGATTTTGTATCCAAGCCAACCAGTGACATAGCTCGTGGACTGAAGGATATGCTGCTGGAATTACGCGCCAAGGTTAAGTTGGCAGCTTCGGCCAATGTTTCTCATTGGAAAGCGGCGCGATCCGCTGTACCTTCCCAGCTCAAGACTCTTGGGAAGCGCGCCCTGGCCGAATCTACCGATAAGGTTATCGCCATTGGCGCATCGACCGGTGGGACCGAGGCCATTCGCAAAATTATTTCACAATTCCCTGCCACCATGCCGGGGGTGGTTATCGTGCAGCACATGCCTGCCGGTTTTACCCGTTTATTTGCGGAACGCCTGAACCAGCTTTGTGCCATGGAAGTCAAGGAAGCCGAATCCGGTGACCGGATTATGCCGGGGCGGGTTCTTATAGGTCCCGGAGGGTTTCATATGAAAGTCGTCCGTTCCGGGGGGCTATACCAGGTTCGTTGTGAGCCGGGTCCGCCAGTGAAAGGACATTGTCCCTCGGTTGATGTCTTGATGCATTCCGTCGCCCAGCATGTCGGAGCGAATGCCGTCGGAGTGATGCTTACCGGCATGGGGTCCGATGGTGCCGAGGGAATGAAGGCCATGCGTGATGCCGGAGCCCGTAATCTGGCGCAGGACGAGGCAAGCTGTGTTGTCTTTGGCATGCCAAAGGTGGCTTATGAAATGGGAGGCGCCCATTCCCTGGTGTCATTGGATAGCATGGCAAGCAGGGTTGTCGACCTTCTATCGGAGCGGCGGATATGAGTGATATAATTTTGGGGATCGGGGATTATGGTGCATCCAAAACCCCCGGTTCCATGGTGAAAACGTACGCATTGGGGTCCTGCGTAGCGGTCACCATGTATGATCCTGGCCTGCGAGTGGCCGGTATGGTGCATGTAGCGCTTCCGGAATCCAAGCTTAATCCTGCTAAGGGTGCGGATTGCCCAGGCTACTTTGCGGATCTGGGTGTCCCGTTGCTGTTTGAAGAAATGGTGCGCATGGGGTGCCAGCGTAAAGGTCGTGGTTTAATTGTCAAAATGCTGGGTGGCGCATCGGTCATGGCCGGCAACGACACGTTCAACATCGGTAAACGCAATGTCCTGGCAGTCAAAAAGGTTCTGTGGTCACTCGGCATGGGACCCACGGCGGAAGATGTGGGTGCGAATCATAGCCGCACAGTGTCGTTGTATGTGGATACCGGCCTGGTGACCGTTTCATGTCCCGGACGCGGGCAGTGGCAAATATAGGGGGGGGCATGGAACCGAAAATAAGCTGTGAAAATATCCGGGAGGCCATTGAAAACCTTCCAATGCTGTCGCCTAATGTTAGTCGGCTGCTGCAGGTTTTATCCGACGAAGATTATGAGCTTGACGATGTTGTCAATATCGTCAAATATGATGCAGTCCTGACCGCTAAAGTATTGAAGATTGTAAATTCGCCTGTTTTCGGATTACTGAATCCGGTTACCTCGCTCGAAAGAGCTATCAGTTATCTCGGAAAGTGGATTGTCGTAAGTATCATTTTGTCGGACAATACTGGCGATTTGTTCAGCCAACCGCTCGAAGGTTACGAGGGGCAACAGAATGCGTTGTGGCGCCATGACCTTTTTGCAGCTTTTTCCTGTAGCGAAGTGGCCCGGCTGGCTAAACAGAGTTTTGAAACGGAGCTTGCGTTTACTGCCGGTCTCTTGCATGACATCGGTAAATTTGTCTTTGCACCTTTCTGGAAACAGGCTGCGCCGGAAGCCCTGAAGCGTATCGCGGAAGGCAGTATTACCGATTATCTCGCAGCAGAACGGGCTTTGGCAGGGATGGACCATGCTCAGATCGGTTACGAGATGGCAAAACATTGGGAGTTTCCACAGCCTCTACAACAGGCTATCCTCTATCATCATACGCCCCAAAACGCGCCGGAGGAATATCGTGCGCTTGCATTTGCTGCCCATATCGGCGACATGTGTGCCATGATGGCTGGGTGCGATACCGGTAATGATGGCATGCAGTATCCATTGGATAACGGTTATGCCGAGTATTTTGATGTGACTTCCAATTCTTTGGCGCAAATTCTTATGGAAGCGGAAGCGCAATTTAAAAAAGCAATTTCGTCCCTTTCCTTTGAAGAGGAGGTTGATTAGTGAAACGCATCGTCATTGCCGACGATTCGGCCACTGCCCGTATGGTTATCCGGCGGTGCCTGGAAATTATCGGTTTGGGAGACGCCGGTATGGTAGAAGTGCCAAACGGCCGGGAAGCATTGGCGCGTCTCAAGGAAGAACCGACCGACCTGTTGGTAACAGACCTTAATATGCCGATTATGGATGGGGAAACATTGCTGAAATGGGTCAAAGGCAGTCCCAAGTTGACGCATGTGCCGGTGGTCGTGATTACCAGTGCTGGCAACCCGGCCAAAGAGGCGTTGTTGACGGAATTGGGAGCATTCGCTGTTCTTGATAAGCCTATTTCGCCCGCTACACTGCTGAAAAAGCTCGAACCGCTGATGCAATGAACAGAGAGGGATAATGAGCCAGAACTTTGACGAAATGGTCCGGAATTCTATCGCCGTGACCCTTGAGAATATGGCCTTCATGGAAGTTTTGCCGCAGTCGGACGAAACGGCCCCTGAATCGGCCCATAGCAACATGTCTGCACGATTGCTGGTGCTTGATCCTATCCAGGCGGAAATGATCCTGACCCTGCCGATAAAACTATTGAGAAATATCATAGATGTCGTGCATGCCTTCCCCGAAGAGGATCTGGCTGAGCAGATACAGGCTGATATGCTTGGAGAGTTGCTCAATACGGTTGCAGGACGTTTGCTCAACGATTTTATTCCGGGTGATCAGTCGTATCGTCTTGGATTGCCGGAAGTTAGCCAGGATCATCCTGTTTTGTGCGATGGTCCAAGCAAAACGTGGAAATACGATGTTGAAGGGGAGCCGCTGACTTTTGCTATTGTCGGTTCGGGCTTTTTCCCCAACGATTCGGTTTCAGTCTGAAATTAAAAGTTGGCATAGGCTTTACAATTTTAAGGAAGAATGGAGAACATCATGGGTAAAAAAGTATTAATTGTAGACGATTCCAATACCATGAGGAAAATCGTGGCGCGTTCTCTGCGGCAGGCGGGGTTTGAGTTTGACAAGTTGCTGGAGGCCGCCGATGGCCAGGCGGCGCTGGAAGCTCTGGCCGGAGAATCGGTCGATATTATTTTGAGCGACATCAATATGCCGGTTATGGATGGAATCGAATTTCTCCGCCAAAAAAATGCGGATGCGCAGATTAAAGGCATTCCTGTGGTCATGATTACCACTGAGGCGGGATCGGATGTGCTGAACGAGGCGTTGTCTCTTGGTGCAGTCGGTACGATAAAAAAACCCTTTACACCGGATCAGGTGCAAGAGGTGTTGGGTAAGTTCCTGTGATAAGGAGAGTGTTCCGTGGATTTAGCCAAGTGTATTTCAGAGGCAACGCAAGAAATATTTCAATCGATGTTAATGACCGAGGCCCGTCCTGGGGCACCTCTTCAGACACGTTCGCACAAGTTTAATAACTCGGTGTCGGGATTGGTCGGTCTTGCCGGCAACTATCGGGGCATGCTTGCTATTCATTTGCCCAATGATGTTGCAATGAGTATTACCAGCAAGTTCCTGTTTATGGACGTCGAGGAAATCAACGATGACGTCAAAGACGCCATCGGTGAACTGGCAAACATGTTGGCCGGCAGTGTCAAAACCATGCTTACGGAAACGGGAACAGGAATCAAGCTGGCTATTCCTTCTGCGATATGTGGAGCGGAATACGAAGTTGAGTGTCTTGCCGAGAGTGAAGGGGTGATCATGCCCTTTAGCATGGACGAAGGTGAGTTTCTGGTCGAATGCTATCTCCAGAACAGTTAATGGTATTTTAAACCGCCAGTTTGGCAGCCTGGGCGCTCTTGATGGCCCTTGGTTGCGGAACTGGCGGTTTATTTTTGGTTTTTTTGTATCCGGTGGCCCGGGTAGCCGGGACTATTGTGCACTCCTTAACCGGGGAAAAAATTCTTCCACACCTTTACGCTTTGGAAAGCAGCAATTACGGGAATGAGCGATAACGCACACATAACAGCCATTTTTGAAGCTCTGGCGGAAAAACTAGCAAGTGGATTGACCGATCTACTGGGCTGCGAGATGGAAGTCTCGCTGATTTCCGAACGGCGGGTATCGAAGTCGGATTTCTTTGCCTCTTTCCGTAAAAAGTTGGTCATGGCCAACATGGATGTAAGTGGCAGCCGTGATGGCAAAATGCAATGTTTTTGCCAGCTAAAGGATGCCGTACTGCTGGGCGGAACATTGATTATGTTGCCTCCGGCCGAGTTGGAAAAGCAGGTTCGCAAGGAGGAGTTTTCCGAAGACGAAGCCGATGCGTACGGTGAAATCGTCAACATTGTATCCGGAGAACTTTGCCAGGCTTTTGATGAAATGGCTGTTGATAAACTCCATTTCAAAAAAACCGATATAGAGGTGGTCCTCCCGGCCAAGGTGAATATCGATGCGCAAGATCCTTTCCCTCCCGGCGAGATTTATCAGGTTTCATTTAATCTGACTCTCGAGGGGCAGCAGCTTCAGACCATGGAAATGGTTTTCCCTCCCAGGTTATTGGGATTGGAAAGCGAGGAAGTGCACATTCCCGTTGAGCCCGAGGTCGTCATGCCTGTAGAACAGGCAAGCACTCCGGAAACCTCAGAGAATGTGACGGAATGCCGGGTTTTGGTTATTGCAGGTCGGAAGGAAGATGTTCACGACCTTACCGATGCGTGTATTGCAGAGGGTTTTGTGCCCCAAATTGCCGGTTATCAGGCAGACTTTCAACCCTTTGGGCCAAGCGGTGCTACACCGGTTAAGGGGGTTGTTTTTACCATGGATGACACCAAGGAACTCGGGTTGGCCGCTATTATCAAGGCCAAGGCCGTTTTTGGGGGGAGTGTTCCGCTTATCGCTGCCGGCGGGCAGTGGACACGCAGCCAGGTACTTCAGGCGGTAAAATACGGCGTATGTGATATCGTGGTCATGCCCACATCGCCCGACGATATCCGGGAAAAACTACGTCAAAACATGGGCGAAAAAAAAGGCTAAGGCAGGCTTTTCCCGTTATTTAAATGCAGCGGGATGTTTTAGCTTTCATTCTTTTGTAACGCTTGATTATTTATCCTCGTCATTCCCCGTACTAATATTTTTTCGTTTCAGCTTTTCAATCAGGGTTGTTCTTTTCAGGTTCAACAGCTTTGCGGCTTCCCTCTTGTTGCCACCGGTAATGTTGAGAGCCTGTAAAATAAGCTGATTTTCAAATCGATTGACCAGCATGTTGAAATCGACCCCACTTTCATCCAGATTGAGGGGAGACTCCTGTTCAGTTATTGCTTCCGGGCCTTGACTTGCTTCATCGCGCGATTGGTATTTCTCCGGGAGATCGTGGCGGGATGCTGTTTGTCCGGCAAAAAAGATGGACATGCGCTGGACCAGATTTTCCAGCTCTCGCACATTGCCCGGCCAGGCATATTGCTTCAATGCTTGCAGGGCCTCGTTGTCAAACCCCTTGAAGGGATTTTTTTTCTGTCTGTTGTATATCCCGACGAAGCGATCGATAAGCAGGGGGATGTCATCCTTGCGTTTACGTAGCGGCGGGATTTGTAAAGGGATAACGTTCAGTCGATAATAGAGGTCTTCACGAAAGCGCCCTTCGGCTACCGATTTATCCAGATCCCTATGCGTGGCAGCGACGATGCGTACATCGACGGATATGGGTTTAACCCCGCCTACTGGCTCAAATTCCTTTTCCTGTAGAACACGCAGCAATTTCGCCTGCAGGCTTGGCTTCATATCGCCAATTTCATCCAGAAACAGTGTGCCCCCGTCGGCGTACTGAAGACGCCCCATCTTGGCTTGATTCGCCCCGGTAAAGGCCCCTTTAACATAGCCGAACAGTTCGCTTTCGAGCAGATCTTCGGGGATGGCAGCACAATTGACAGGCACAAAGTTTTTTTGGCTGCGTGGTCCATGTGCATGAATGGCGCGCGCAACCAGTTCTTTACCTGTTCCGCTATCCCCGAGCACCAATACCGAAGAATTTCCCTCCGAGGCAAGTTTCTCTATAAAATTGAAAAGTTGGCGCATGCTTGGAGATTGACCGATAATGCCGTGAAAACCGTCTGATTTGCGGAATTTTCGCCCCCGTATTTCCCCTTTGGTAAGCAAATCATGATGCTGCAGGGCGCGCGAGGTGGCAATGATGGTTTCTTCGTGATTGTAGGGGGTGTTCAGGCAAAAGAAAGCGCCCAATTTCAATGCTTCAAGTGCCACATCGCGTTGGTTGGTCGGAACACCTACTACGGTAACAATCTGATTGTTGAGCTGGGAGGCCTTTTTTAATAACTCCAACCCTTCATTGTCGGGCGGGAACAGGTCTGTAAGAATCACGGAGATTTCGTCTTCTTGCAGTAATTCCAGGGCAGCCTCGGGTGAGTCGGCTTCGATTACGGTGCAATCGACAGTTTTGCGGATGGCAACGGCAAGGTCGCTTCTTTCCTTGATGCTTTTATTGACAATAAGAACGCTACGCAAAGAATAGAACATGATCACCCATTCGAGTTGGAAATGGTCATCGCAAATCGCGATCTTGACACCATCTGTACAGGGTTGGCAACCCACCGAAAACACTTCAATATACTAACAAAAAAACAGCGAGAGTAAAAATGCTTTTTATTTTTAAAGTGCTTGAAGGGCAATAATCATGACTTTAAAAGGTTTTTAGGCTTACAGGAACAGGCAAGGGTGATGCGTTGACGAGACGTGACAACGGAAAACGGAGCTTTTCAGGCCAGGATGTCAATTTGAGAGCCGGGAAAAACAAACTCGTTGATACCGGATTTCTGCTGTTCTGCATAGGTGGTGCGCACCAATTTACGGGAGGCCGGTGTCTCCTGGGCAGGTTCGATCGGGGTGGAATCTGTGGTTTGATAAATATTCAGGGGCGCTGGCAGGGCGAGGGTGTAGGTGTCAGTGGGTCGTTGTACAAAATTGCTGAATCGCGCCGCAGCATTCAGTCCCGCACTCGACAAAGTGATTCTGTCGATGGAAGAGGCCGTGCTTGCTTTCCAGCCCTTGCGATCCGTCGATCTGTCGACGGTATCGGGTCTTTTAGCAAGCGCGTCATGTAACGAATAGTTGTATGTCGGGTTGATCTTTGTCATGGCTGCAAGCTGTTTGTTGGTTTGATGTTTGGCCTAAGCTTAACTTCTGAAGTTTATCCTGTTTGCTGTCGACGGGCAATAGTGAAAACACGAAAGGTCGCTTGTTGTCTTGGCTGTGGAAGACGTGGTCGCAAGTTGTCCACAGGAGTTGTGGAGAACCGATGGCATGCCGGTGGGTAACATCACGTAACTAGGTAAAACATCAGTCAAGTTAGCGTATTGCTCGTATTCTGTGCAGGTAATGTCAGGGACTCAGGAGTGTGCCGAAGAGCATGTGTCGCTGTTCAATTCCTCCTCGGCGAATACTTGTGCTGTAAAGATAAATATGTCGGTATCCTCGGATTGCCAGGCATCGGTGGGCAGCCCTGCCTTTGTGCAGGTCTGTCTGAGAAACATGGTGCGGTCCCATCGATGTTCTACTGCTACCTGTGGCAAAAGAACGCCGCGGGAAGAACCGTTCTCAAGATAAATGCCGTGTGTACCTACCTCTATGTCGCCAGGATCGTGAATTTTTTCCAGTGGGGACAACACTGATATTTCGATAAGAAAATTATCCAGGTCATCTTTGTCCATGGGATAGAAGCGTGGATCCAGGGTTGCTGCTGCACATGCCATTTGAGCAACCTCCTGGTACAGAGGCCACTGAGGTTGAAAATTTCCTATGCAGCCGCGCAGCTGACCGTTCTGCTTGATGGAAACGAAGCATCCAAGTCGTGTGTCGAGGGCTGATTCCTCGTTGGGTTCGATGGTGGGTTTGCCGCTTAGCACGCACGATGTGATGGCTTTGCGAGCGATGGCAAGGAGGGTGGATTTATGTTGAGCGGTCAGCGCTTTGGCCATGGAACCTCCTGTGGGCGGGTTCTTTTCAATGCGACTGCTGAACTGTGCCATCTATACAAATAGTACCCGGAGTGTTTTAGGATGACAAGTTGAAGGACGTGGAGGTCAAAAAAAAGCGGCCCGGTTAACCGGGCCGCTTTGGTATTACTTTTGTTTATCGTATTTTTTACGGGCATTGGCATCAAGCAATTTCTTGCGAAGCCGAATCGATGTCGGTGTGACTTCGACCAGTTCGTCATCGTTGATGTATTCCAGCGCTTGTTCAAGGCTAAGGTTTCGCGGTGGTACCAGGCGAATGGCCTCGTCGCTGCCGGAGGCGCGCACGTTGGAGAGCTTTTTGCCTTTGCAGGGGTTTACGACCATGTCGCTTTGCTTGGCGTTCTCCCCGATAATCATCCCTTCGTAGACCTTTACGGCGGGATCAACGAACAGGGTTCCACGGTCCTGAAGGGTGAAGAGGGCGTAGGCAGCCGTCTCGCCATCCTCCATGGCGATCAGTACGCCATTGCTACGGCCGGCGATGGGGCCTTTGTAAGGAGCATATTCGTTGAATGTATGGTTCATGACGCCGGTGCCACGGGTGTCGGTCAAAAACTCCGTGCGGAAACCGATCAGACCGCGGGCAGGGATGGAGAATTCCAGTCGATTGATACCGTCCATGGGCTGCATGGAGATCATCTCTGCTTTACGCCTGCCCAGTTTTTCAATGACTGTGCCCTGATGTTCTTCGGGCACGTCGATGAGCAGATTTTCCATCGGTTCGCAGCGAACGCCGTCGATATCCCTGAAAATGACCTCGGGTTTGGAAACGGACAGTTCAAAACCCTCGCGGCGCATGTTTTCAATAAGGATCGACAGATGCAGTTCGCCTCGGCCCGAGACCCGGAAGGTGTCGGTGTTGTCGGTTTCATCCACGCGCAGGGAGACGTTGGTGCGCAATTCGCGCATCAGGCGGTCACGCAGGTTGCGCGAGGTGACGAATTTCCCCTCCCGGCCGGCGAACGGCGAGGTGTTGATGGAAAAATTCATGGACAGGGTCGGCTCATCGATGGCGATGGAAGGCAAAGCTTCCGGACACGTTTCGTCGGCGAAGGTTTCACCGATGCCGACTTCGTCAAACCCGGCGATGCTGACGATGTCGCCGGCCGGAGCCGTCTCCAGTTCGACCTGCGCAACGCCTTGGTAGCCGATCAGTTTACTGATACGGCCCTTTTCGACTTTTCCGTCACGTTTGACCAGGGCAATGGTCTGTCCGGTGCGGACCTGGCCGTTAACGATTTTGCCGGTAGCGATGCGCCCCAGGTAGTCGTTGTAGCCGATGCTGGTAACCAGCATCTGGAAGGGAGCTTCCGGGTTGCCTTTCGGCGGAGCAACCTTGTCGCGGATAAGGTTGAACAACGGCTCAAGATTATCCGACTCTTCTTCGAGGTCAAGTTTCGCGACCCCCGCCTTGGCATTGGTGTAAATAATGGGGAAGTCGAGCTGTTCCTCATTGGCATTGAGTTCGCAGAACAGGTCGAAGACCATATCCACAACCTGTGTCGGCCGTGAACCGGGGCGGTCGATCTTGTTGATGACAACGATCGGCATCAGGCCAAGATCAAGCGATTTTTTCAAGACGAAGCGGGTCTGCGGCATGGGACCGTCGAACGCATCGACGAGCAACAGAACGCAGTCGACCATTTTCAGGACGCGCTCTACCTCGCCGCCGAAATCGGCATGGCCGGGGGTGTCAACAACGTTGATCTTGAGCCCGTTGTGATGAATCGACAGGTTTTTCGAGAGGATTGTGATGCCCCGTTCTTTTTCCAGGTCGTTATTGTCCATGACCCGTTCGGTAACAACCTGGTTTTCCCGGAAAACGCCGGACTGTTTGAGCATGGCGTCCACGAGGGTCGTCTTGCCATGGTCAACGTGGGCGATAATTGCGATGTTACGAATGTTTTGCAGCATAAAACTTATGTGATCTCCTTGCTTGGGTTTGGTATTGTCCAAAATTTTCCCATCTTATATTGTTTTTAGGGTTTTCGCTACCCCTAAAATTATTTTGAAAAAACAACCGTCTTTGGCATGTTGCAGTGCGGAGACTCTTCTTTTTATTTGAAGGCGTTTAAGGTGCTCGGGTGCGTAAAAAAAAGGGTGCAGGGATGTCTTTGGTAAAGAGGCGGCTTGCTCCCTTTTCTCCGGCGATATATGATTCGAATTTTAATAGTTATTTCAACTGTGGAAATTTATTCCGGCTTCGCAGGTTTTGTGTGCGCGGCTCTAAAACATCTTGCCAAAGCATGCCACGGTTGCCGAACAATCGAGGTAGGTATCTGCCGGTTCTGGGGTATGAACAGGCGCAGCGCTCTGAATTCCTGGGACTGTATCGGCAGGTTGCCGAAGCCGGATCCCCAAGGTAACCGCGGGGAGGCTGGATCCGGAAGGTCGTTGATTTGGAATTCACGTTGATGCGTTTGTCTTTTGCCCTGTCTCCCGGCGAACGAATTTGCTGGCAGGCCTGTCCTGCACCGCGTGCGTATGTTTTTCGTCGCTGGCGGCTATCGCTATGCTGTTTGCCGGCGTGGGTGGGGGTGTGCCTCTGGTTTGCGTTCGATCTGTATTCTGGAGCACCTGCTTCTGTGGGGTGGTTTGCCTGGCGGACTGCTTTGTGTTTGTTGCTCGGTTATGGCGCAGTCGGGCACCTTTTTGTAGCCCGGTTTCTGTGGCGATGGGAACGTTATCTGCTGACAGATCAACGCGTTTGCATCCACAGAGGTCTTTTTGGACGCCGTAAGCAAGAGTTTTCCCGGGGCGAAGTGGAGATTCTTCGGGTCATTCCTCTTTCCGGAAGTCTGGCCACGGTACAATTGCGGTCGCGCGTCACGGGGGCTGTTTCTGTTTTGCATTGCCTGGAGGGAGCTTCGGTGTTTGTCGGGTTTTTTTTGCTACGGGGATCAGGGGGGAAACCCGTTGACAGTCCGGTAGGCTCTTGATTAATATGGTCAACTAACTCTTTGGCTTAATACAGCCTGTCTGGCGTGGGAATGGATTCTTTGGAAGAGTAGGGAGGCAGTTGGTGCTTTCCGGGTTCTTGCATGCCATTTCGCGGCATTGAAGATGACGGGTCTGTTTTATGGATGGTTATTTAAGTTATGAAAAGTTTTTACCTGGAGACCTTCGGGTGCCAGATGAATGTGGTTGATTCGGAACAGATTGTCGGTCTTGTTGGGCAGCTTGGCTATTCTCCTGTTGACAGTCCTGATCTTGCCGACCTCATAATCATCAATACCTGCTCTATCCGTGCAAAGGCAGAACGCAAGGTATATGGTCATCTTGGTCGGTTTAAACCGCTGAAGCAGCAGCGTCCTGAACTGATTATCGCGGTGTGCGGTTGTGTCGCCCAGCAGGAAGGGAAGCGTATGCTGGAGAAAGTGCCGCATCTCGATATCGTTTGCGGTACCCATAACGTTCACCGGTTGGCCGACATGGTACGCCAGGTCGAGGAGCAACGGGCACGTTGTGCCGAGGTGGAATTTCTCGAAGCCGATGCGCGTCGCCGCCTCTTTCCGGAAAGACAGCCGAGTTCGGAGGTCACCCGATTCGTCACCGTTATTCAGGGGTGTGATAATTTTTGTGCCTATTGTATTGTACCTCATGTGCGCGGACGAGAAGTAAGTCGTGCCAGCGCCGAGGTGCTGGAAGAAGTGCGATCCCTGGTGTCCCAAGGGGTGCGGGAAGTGACGCTGATCGGTCAAAACGTCAATTCCTACGGATGCAAAGAAGATGGCGAGATCTCTTTCGCCGCGTTGCTGAGGCAAATCAATGCGGTGGAAGGGCTGGAGCGTATTCGTTTCATGACGTCGCATCCCAAGGACCTGTCGGATGAATTGATTGCATGCTTTGGCGACCTCGACAAGCTATGCAAGCATATCCATCTGCCGGTGCAGGCCGGTGGCGACGGAGTGCTTAAAGCTATGCGACGGGGGTATACGCGCGATCAGTATCTTGACCGGGTCGCACGTCTGCGGCAAGTTTGTCCCGATATCAGAGTGACTTCCGATGTTATCGTCGGTTTCCCCGGTGAAACCGAGGAAGATTTCGAGCAGACCATGGATCTGCTGGCTCGGGCCCGTTTCGCCGAAATTTATTCGTTCATTTATTCCCCGAGACCGGAAACTTCAGCGGCCACTCTGCCGGATGATACTCCGAAAGCCGTCAAGCAGGAACGATTCGATCGCATGCTGGCTTTGCAGGAGGAGATCACCAAAGAGTACAATCGCGGGGATGTGGGACAGGTTCTGCCGGTGCTGGTTGAAGGCAGCAGTCGTCAGGGCAACGGTCAGTTGTTCGGGCGCACCACCTGGAACCGTATTGTTAATTTTGATGGCGATGCCTCTCTTGTCGGGAGGGTTGTTCAGGTGAGGCTCAAGCGTGCTTATCGCAATTCTCATTTGGGTGAACTGGTTTGATGCTGTCTGTCAGCAGCTGTTTCCATGAGGACCCGGATATTCTTTAGTAAGAGGATAATGCCATGATCGATCTGCATACCCATACCGTTTTCAGTGATGGCGAGTTGATTCCCGCCGAACTTACCCGCCGTGCGGCCGTAGCGGGTTACCGCGCCATCGGTATCACCGATCATGGCGATCCGAGCAATATTGACTTTATTATTCCCCGCATTGCCCGCGTTGCCGAGGCTCTGAGCAGCGCCTGGGGGCTGATGGTGGTGCCGGGGATAGAGTTGACGCATGTGCCGCCCGCCATGATTGCCGAAGTGGCGAAGGAATCCCGGGCGTTGGGGGCCAGGCTGGTGGTCTGCCATGGTGAAACCATTGCCGAACCGGTCGCAGCCGGAACCAATCGGGCGGCCCTGGAGGCCGACATCGATATTCTTGCGCATCCCGGGTTGCTCACCGATGATGAGGCTGCTCTGGCCGCCCGGCGCGGTATTTGTCTGGAGATCACCACCCGCAAGGGGCATTCGTTGACCAACGGGCATGTGGCTCGCCTGGCCATGGTGGCCGGGGCATCGCTGGTGATCAACACCGATAGTCATGCTCCGGGCGATCTGACTCCGCTTGAACAGGTCCGGCGTATCGCCTTGGGCGCCGGTTTGAGCGAGGCGCAGTTTCAGCAGGCGCGTCAAAATGCCGAAGACCTGGTGCGTAAGGTTATGGGGCGCAAGGTTTAACAGTACTCCTGATATTTTCTTAAGTCCTTCTATCTGTGAGGTGTGATTCTATGAATGAACGTGCAGTGAGTTTTTTGCAGGAATTGGTTGAAACCCCAAGCCCTTCGGGCTTTGAACAGCCTGTGCAACGTATCATGCGTCGCGAACTTACGCCGTTGGCCGATGAGGTGCGCACCGATGTCATGGGCAATGTCATCGCACGCATCGATGCCTCTTCGGAACAGACCATGCGGGTGATGCTGGCCGGTCATTGTGATGAAATCGGCTTTATGGTGCGTTATATCGACGATAAAGGATTTATTTACTTTGCCCCCATCGGTGGCATTGATGCGCATCTGGTGCCGGGACAACGCGTGCATGTGCATACTGCCGACGGGCCGGTGTTGGGCGTGGTCGGGAAAAAACCGATCCACCTGATGGAGCCCAAGGACCGTGAGACGGTTGTCAAGCTTAGCAGTCAGTTCATAGACCTGGGCTGCGAAGATGGCGAAGCCGCCCGCAAGTTGGTGTCCGTGGGTGATCCGGTCACTTTTGCCGTCGGTTTTGAACGGCTTCAGGGTGAGCTGGCGGCTGCCCGCGGGTTTGACGATAAAATGGGTGCTTTTGTGGTGGCCGAGGTGTTGCGGGCCGTGCGGCAGCGTGGCGTGCCACCGGTGGAAGTGTACGGCGTTTCCACGGTTCAGGAAGAGGTGGGGCTGCGCGGTGCGCATACCAGCGCCTACGGTATCGATCCCCATATCGGGATCGCCGTGGATGTCGGATTTGCCAGCGATTTCCCCGGCGTGGAAGTGAAGGAAATCGGCGATTTCAAGGTGGGCGGCGGTCCGATTATTTCACGTGGTGCCAATGTTAATCCGGCTCTGTTTGATCTGCTGTTGCGCACGGCTCGCGAAGAGGATATCCCCTGTCAGGTCATGGGTGCCCCGCGCGGTACCGGCACCGACGCCAATGTTATGCAGTTGACTCGCGCCGGAGTGGCCGCCGCATTGGTGCAAGTGCCTCTGCGGTATATGCATTCGCCGGTGGAGGTGTTGTCCTTGGCCGATATCGAAGCCACCATTCGCTTGCTGACCGGCGTAATTTACCGATTGGACAATGATTTTTCCATTATCCCCAATTGATCGGCAAGCATGTCCAAAAATTTTTCACCGCCAAGTACGCAGAGGTTGCAGAGGAGTTTTTTGCATTTAAAATGATTTCCCCGCGAGCTCTGCGTGCTCTGTGGTAAATGAAGTTCAGGTCTTTTAAACTTTTGCGGTGGAGCTGAAAGAATTGGAGAATTAAAGTTTGACAGGTGGGGGTGCTTCGAGATAGCATGCTCGATTAATATTTTATCCTACCAATCCCAAGGAGATGGCGATGCAGGCTCCCAGCGATATCACCGAAGGTCTTACTTTTGACGACGTTTTGCTCGTCCCCGCACATTCCTCCGTATTACCCAAAGAAGTCGATCTTACGACTCAGCTGACCCGTAACATTCAGCTCAATATCCCCCTGCTGTCCGCCGCCATGGACACAGTAACCGAATCGCGTGCCGCCATCGGCATGGCGCGCGAGGGTGGGATGGGGATCATACATAAAAACATGACGCCGCAGGAACAGGCCCTGGAAATCGATCAGGTCAAGAAATCCGAAAGCGGCATGATTGTGGATCCCATCACTATGCAGCCGGAGCAGAAAATCTACCAGGCCCTGGAAGTGATGGAAAAATACCGTATCTCCGGTGTTCCCATTACCAGCGAAGGCAAGCTGGTCGGTATTCTCACCAATCGCGATCTGCGCTTCGAAACGCAGCTTGATCAGCCTATTGCCAACGTTATGACCAAGGAAAACCTGGTCACCGTTCCTCCGGGAACCACCCTCGACGAAGCCAAATACCATCTGCATAAGCATCGCATCGAAAAATTGCTGGTGGTCGATGAACACTACAAGCTGCAGGGTCTTATCACCATCAAGGATATCGAGAAAGTTCGCAAGTATCCTTTTGCCTGCAAGGACGACATCGGGCGTCTGCGCGTCGGTGCCGCCATCGGTGTTGGGCCCGACCGTGAAGAGCGTCTTGAGGCTCTTATCCGGGCCGGTGTCGACGTGGTGATTCTCGATACCGCTCACGGCCACTCCCAGGCTGTTATCGACGCTTTGATCGATACCCGCCGTGCTTATCCCGATCTGCAATTGATTGCCGGTAATATAGCCACCGCTGCTGCCGCCGAAGCGCTTATCAAGGCTGGTGCAGACGCGGTCAAGGTCGGCATCGGACCGGGTTCCATCTGCACCACGCGTGTTGTGGCCGGGGTCGGCGTGCCGCAGATCACCGCTATTATGGATGTGGCCAAGGTGACGCGCAAGGCAGGTATTCCGCTGATCGCCGACGGTGGCATCAAATATTCTGGGGAGCTGCCCAAGGCGATAGCTGCCGGGGCTGATATCATCATGATCGGATCGCTGTTTGCCGGCACCGAAGAGTCTCCGGGCGAAACGATTCTTTATCAGGGTCGTACCTATAAATCCTATCGTGGCATGGGCAGTCTTGGCGCCATGAAACAGGGCAGCAAGGATCGTTATTTCCAGAGCGACGTGGAGTCGGAAGTCAAGCTGGTTCCCGAGGGGATCGAAGGCCGGGTACCGTTCCGCGGCAGCCTGTCTGAAAACATCCATCAACTGCTCGGTGGCCTGCGCGCCGGCATGGGCTATACCGGTTGCCGCACCCTTGCCGAATTGCAGACCAATGCGCGCTTTGTCCGCATTACCAACGCCGGCCTGCGTGAATCCCATGTGCATGATGTGGCGATTACCCACGAAGCCCCCAACTATCGCGTTGAACGCGGTTTTTAAATATCGGCGACATTTTGTCTGAAATGGACGTCAGTGCCTGATTTTAAACAGGGATGAAGGGCCCCTTCATCCCTGTTTTCGTAATAGTTTGATGTACTGCTAATCCGATTAAATATCCCTTGCTTAACGGAGTACCCATGTCCCAGGATATCCACGGCGAAAAGATACTGATTCTCGACTTCGGTTCCCAATACACACAGCTGATTGCCCGCCGCGTACGTGAGGCCCACGTCTATTGCGAACTGCACCCTTTTGATATGGATCTGGAGGCCATTCGCGCTTTCGGTCCCAAGGGTATCATCCTTTCCGGTGGGCCCAAGTCGGTGTACGAAGAAGGCGCGCCTGCGGTTGCGGAAGCTTTGTTCGATATGGGGGTTCCGGTGTTGGGTATCTGCTACGGCATGCAGCTTATGTCCCGCCATTTTGGCGGCAAAGTGGTGCCAGCCGGCAAGCGCGAGTACGGTCATGCGACCCTGTTGGCAAGCGGTTCGCCCGGCCCGTTGTTCGACGAATTTTTTGTCGAGGGCAAAAGCCCGGTATGGATGAGCCACGGTGATCATGTCGAGCAGGTACCGAACGGTTTTGAAGTCGTCGGTTACAGTGACAATGCACCGGTGTGCGCGATCCAGAATGTCGCGCGCAATCTTTACGGCGTGCAGTTTCATCCCGAGGTCAACCATACTCCGCGCGGTGAGCTGTTGCTGGATACCTTCGTGCGCCGTATCTGCGGATGTACCGGACAGTGGACGCCTGGCCAGATCATCGAGGATGCGGTCGCCCGCATTCGCGAACAGGTTGGCAGCGAGCGCGTGATCCTCGGTCTATCGGGCGGAGTCGACTCGTCGGTGGCGGCCGCCTTGATCCAGCGAGCCATCGGCGACCAGCTGGTCTGCGTGTTTGTCGACAACGGCCTTTTGCGACTCGACGAGGGCGATCAGGTCATGCGCACCTTTGCCCAGAACATGGGGGTCAATGTCATCCGGGTCAACGCCGAAGAACGCTTCCTGAGCGCACTGGCCGGGGTCAGTGATCCCGAGCGCAAGCGCAAGATCATCGGCAACCTGTTCGTAGAAATTTTCGAGGAAGAATCGGCCAAAATCGACGATGCCACCTGGCTTGCCCAGGGAACCATTTATCCCGACGTCATCGAGTCGGCCGGCGCCAAGACCGGCAAGGCTCATAACATCAAGAGCCATCACAACGTCGGCGGGCTGCCCGAGCATATGAAACTGAAATTGCTCGAACCGCTACGTGAACTGTTCAAGGACGAGGTACGGGCGATCGGCGAGGAACTGGGGCTGCCCCATCCGATGGTTTATCGGCATCCCTTCCCCGGGCCGGGCCTGGGGGTGCGCATTCTTGGCGAGGTTAAACAGGAATATGCCGATATTCTGCGTCGCGCCGATGCCATTTATATCGAAGAACTCTATCGCACCGGTCACTATGACAAAATCAGCCAGGCCTTTGCGGTCTTTCTGCCGGTCAAGAGCGTCGGCGTCATGGGCGATGGTCGTACCTACGAATACGTTATCGCCCTGCGTGCCGTGGAGACCAAGGACTTCATGACCGCCGGCTGGTATCCGCTGCCCTATGCGGATATGGCCCATATCAGCGGTCGTATCATTAACGAGGTCAAGGGGGTCAACCGCGTGGTTTACGATATTTCCAGCAAGCCCCCCGCAACCATCGAGTGGGAATAACAAGGTGGCGGATCGTGAACCGGGCGGGCGAGGTCGGCCTGCCCGTAAGTACAGCCAGGCGGCGCGCCTGCACGATCTGATTCGCATTCTGGAAGTTCGTCACGGCAGCACTGCCGACGAACTGGCTGAGGAATGCGCCGTGACCCGCCGCACCATCTATCGCGATCTGCAGGCCATTGAAGAAGCCGGCTATCCCCTGGTTAAGGAATCATCGGGGGATGGCCGGATCCTTTACCGGTTCCTCACCGGTTTTTCCAAAATCCCTCCCATCACCTTTTCCCTGTCCGAACTGATGACCCTTTACCTGTGTCGCGGGCAGCTCGGCCTGCTGCAGGGAACCCCGTTTCTCGATGATCTCGATGCTGTATTCGGGCGGATTCGTGCCAGCCTGCCGCCGCGCAGCGTGGCGCACCTCGAGCGTCTGGCCCAGGCAGTGACGCCGCGTTTCCAGGGCAGGCGCGATTATGGCGACAAGCGGGAGATTCTCGATTCGTTGCGACGGGCCCTGTTGTACCAGTACCGCTGCACCATCCGTTATGCTCCGGCCCGTCGGCCAGCGGCCGACTATCCCTGCGAGCCCTACACCCTGCTGTTTTTCAAGGATGCCCTGTATGTGGTCGGGTATGTCCATAACCGTCGTGCTTTGCGTCGTTTTCTGGTCGATCGTATCGAAAGCGTGCAGGTGGGTGAGGAGCGTTTTGAGATTCCGGACAGCTTCAATCTGGAGGAAGTCGACAGGGAGGCTTTCGGTATGGTCGGTGAAGGGTTGCAGGATATTCGCGTACGTTTCCTTCCTGAAGTGGCCCACCTGATTCGCGAGCGCCAGTGGCACCCTACCCAGCAGTTGGATGAACAGCCGGATGGTTCTTTGATCCTTTCCCTTCAGGCCGGCGGTCACAAAGAGATCCTCTCATGGCTCTACTCTTATTTACCCCATCTTGAAGTTCTTGCCCCCGAGTCCCTAAGACAGGCATTTGTCGCCGGATTGCAGCAGGCCCTGGGAGGATGTTCGAGCTTGTGACTTAATCTGTCACGGGGAGTGGTTATCCTGCCAGCATAGACAAATTCATACACGGGAGGATAACGACATGCTGGTTCTGACATTGGGCGAACAAACGGGGGAAACGGTCTATCTCGATATTCATCATGCCGAATGGCGGCAACGCACCGGCGCTCCCCACTGGGCGGTATCCGCATTGCTGGGCGATGGCTGGTATGAGGGCGAGGTTCTCATCGAAGCAGGAGATCAGGTACAGGTAACCTTTGCCGATGAATGGATCGGTCATTCCCAGATCGGTGAGCTTTTCAACCGGGTGGGAAGGGAAAACCTGCTGGTCGCCATTCGCGAAGCCATAACGGGGCGTCGGATGGAAGAAATCCCCCGGTTGAAGAGTTTGCGCAGCATGTTTTCCTGAGCCCGTAGAGCGTAGTACCGCATTGCCGGGAAAAGGTATTCATAAGGGAGGGTGAACCATAGGCACCCAACAAGAGGTAGTTGTCATTGCATTTAACGGGCTGCTGAAGTAAAAAGAAGAATATTTTTTACTCCAGGAGCATGCCTATGAAGATTATTGTTTTGGCTTCGACCAGTCCTTATCGGATGCAGCTTATGCGGCAGCTTGGCCTGCCGTTTCATGTCGCTGCCCCCCAGTATAAGGAGCAGATGAATCAGGATATCGCTCCGGAGTTGCTTGTCAAACATCATGCCGCCGG
>DIKU01000122.1 GCA_002424645.1 Pelobacter sp. UBA5610
CGCCGGCAAGGCTAAAAGCCTGGCCCAGAATTACCCTGACGCGCTTATTGTAGGCTCCGATCAGGTCTTTGTCGATGCGTGCGGCAGGATCGTCGGCAAACCCGAAGACTTCGAGGGCGCGGTGCGGCAACTGCGCGGCATGGCCGGTAAGTGTCATACCTTTTACACCGGCCTTTCGGTCTATGACAGTAACCGCGACGAAGCGCTGACCGGTTTTGCGACCTATCGGGTTACCTTGAGATCCCTGACGGAAGATCAGATACGCGCCTATCTGCAGCGGGAAAACCCTCTGGACTGTGCCGGTTCCTTCAAGGTCGAAGGTTTGGGTATTGCGCTTATGCAGAAACTGGAGGGGGACGACTATACCACCCTCATCGGCTTGCCCCTGATCAAATTGGTCGATTTTCTCGGGCACTTCGGGGTTCAGGTGTTGGATGGTCAGGCGATTTCTTGACGGTTTGTCTTTGCAATGATAAAGTGACGCGGTTTTACCCCTTCAAACCTGTTATTGCCTCCTATTATCTCTTAATATTTTGACGTGATTGCTGTCCGACAACGGTTAAAGTGACCCCCTGTATAAGCCGGGTCCAGCTGTGTCGGTGGCGGTTGTGCTGGTTGGATATTGCATGGAAAAAGCGCCTTTTGTTCATCTACATGTTCACACTCAATACAGTCTTCTCGATGGCGCCATCCGAATCGGGGATCTGGCCAAGCGTGCCGAAGCTTGCGGCATGCCGGCCATGGCCATCACCGATCACGGCAATATGTTCGGGGCCGCTGAGTTTTTCAGCAAGCTCAAGGGCAGTTCCGTTAAGCCGATTGTGGGCTGCGAAGTCTATGTGGCACCCGGTTCCCGGTTTGAAAAAAGCAACGTACGTGGCGGCGATAAAGCCTATCACCTGGTCCTGCTGTGCCAGGATATCGAGGGGTATCGCAATCTGTGTCGTATGGTTTCGTCCGGTTACCGCGAAGGCTTTTACTATAAGCCACGTATCGACTGGGAATTGCTGCGTAAGCACAACAAGGGCCTGATTGCACTAACGGCCTGCCTGGGGGGGGAACTCCCGACGTTGATTACCCAGGGTAAACATGACCAGGCTTTGGCGCGGGCCCGCGATATGGCTTCAATATTCGATGAAGAACGCCTGTATCTTGAATTGCAGGAAAACTTTATCGCCGAACAAAAGGCCGTCAATGCCGGATTGATTACTATCGGCAAGGAATTGGGCCTGCCCCTGGTCGCCACCAACGACTGTCATTACCTTACCCGCGAGGCCGCTTCGGCTCACGAGGTTCTGCTGTGCGTTCAGACCGGCAAGACCATGGATGACCCGAACCGGTTCCGGTTTTCCAACGATGAGTTCTATGTCAAAACCCCCCAGGAAATGGCGGAGCTTTTTCATTATGCGCCGGAAGCTTTGGCCAATACCCTGGTCATCGCCGATCGCTGCAATCTCGAACTCGATTTCGATACCTATCATTTCCCCCAGTACGAAAAACCGGCCGAAAAGACCCTCGCTCAGGTTCTCGAAGAAGATTCGTGGAAAGGTCTGGAAGACCGCCTGGTCGAAATCCGCAAAATCCGGCCTGATTTATCCGCTGAACAGGAACAGGTCTATCGCGACCGACTGGTACGGGAACTCGAATGTATCAACAGCATGGGGTTTCCCGGTTATTTCCTGATCGTGGCCGACTTCATCAACTGGGCCAAGGATAACGGCATCCCCGTGGGTCCCGGCCGCGGTAGCGCCGCCGGTTCGCTGGTGGCGTACGCGATTCGCATTACCGATATCGATCCCATTCCGTACAACCTGCTGTTTGAACGTTTTCTCAACCCGGAACGTGTTTCGATGCCTGATATCGACGTCGATTTCTGTATCTACGGCCGGGAAGACGTTATCGAATACGTGCGTCAGAAATACGGCGAAGAAAACGTCGCACAGATCATTACTTTCGGTACCATGATGGCCAAGGGGGTTATCCGCGATGTGGGACGCGCCCTCAATCTGGCATACGGCGATGTGGATAAGATCGCCAAATTGGTGCCGACGGTTCTCAATATTACTCTGAAGGATGCTTTGGAGCAGGAACCCCGCCTGCAGGAACTGTACGATAAGGACCCCCAGGTCAAGCAATTGCTCGATATCGCCCTGACCCTGGAGGGGTTGACCCGACATGCCTCAACCCACGCGGCCGGCGTGGTGGTCACCCCCAAGCCGTTGTCGGAATATCTGCCGTTGTACACCGATCCGAAATCCGGCGGCCAGGTCACTCAGTTCCCGATGAAATTCGTCGAAAAGATCGGGTTGGTCAAATTCGATTTTCTCGGTTTGAAGACCCTGACCGTTATTGCCAATGCGGTGCGCCTGATCCGGGAGGGTAAAGACCCGGAATTTGATCTCACGCTGGTGCGCGACGACGATCCCGATACGTATCGCCTGTTGTCGGCCGGCGAGACAACCGGGGTTTTTCAGCTCGAATCCTCGGGCATGAAGGAACTGCTGATCAAGCTCAAGCCCAGCTGTTTTGAAGATATTATCGCGGTGTGCGCTCTTTACCGGCCGGGTCCGTTAGGGTCGGGGATGGTCGATGACTTTATCCTGCGTAAGCATGGCAAAAAAGAGATCACCTACGATTTTCCGCAGCTTGAGCCGATCCTGAAAGATACCTACGGGGTTATCGTTTATCAGGAACAGGTCATGCTGATCGCGCAGGTCCTGGCCCGCTATTCTTTGGGTGGAGCCGACTTGTTGCGGCGCGCCATGGGCAAGAAAAAGCCTGAGGAAATGGCCAAGCAAAAAGAGATTTTCATGGCCGGAGCGGGGGAAAACCAGCTTGATGCCAAAAAGGCCGAGGCGGTCTTCGACCTTATGGAAAAGTTTGCCGCTTACGGCTTTAACAAGTCGCATTCGGCGGCCTATGCGATGGTGGCTTTCCATACAGCCTACCTTAAGACCCACTATCCGGTGGAGTTCATGGCCGCGCTGTTGACCGAGGACATGGAGAATACCGACAAGGTCATCAAGAATATCAATGAAGTGCGTTCCATGGGTATCGAGGTTTTGCCGCCCGATATCAATGCTTCTAGCAGTTCCTTCACCGTGCATGATAAATCGATCCGTTTCGGGCTCGGCGCCGTCAAGGGTGTCGGGGGCGCTGCCATCGAGGCTATTCTTGAAGCTCGCCAGGAGCAGCCGTTTGCCACGCTTAACGATTTTTGTGAGCGCTGCGATCTGCGCAAGGTTAACAAAAAAGTCATTGAGGCGTTGATCAAATGCGGTGCCTTCGATACGCTAGGCGGGCGACGTGCCCAGTTCCTTGCGGTCCTGGAAGAGGCCATGGACATCGGGCAGAAGATGCAGCGCGAAAAGGAGCAGGGGCAGGCGTCTCTGTTCGGAACCGACGAAATTGTCTCGCATCGCGGAACCAGTTACGGTGAGCTTCCCGAGATGGAGGAGTGGCCGGACAAGGTCAAGCTTGGATTTGAAAAAGAGGCACTGGGCTTTTATATCACCGGACATCCTCTGGGGCGCTACAAGGAAGTTATCAGGCGTTTTGCCAACTGTAGCACCGCGGAGCTGGCCGAACGGGCCGATAAGGAAGAAGTTCGACTGTGTGGCGTCGTCAGTGGCATCAGGGATCTGATGACCAAAAAAAACGAACGCATGGCCTTCGTTACCCTGGAAGATCTGAGCGGCTTTGTGGAGATGGTGGTTTTTCCCGAGACGTATCGGGAAGCGGCGGAATGGCTGCACAGCGATCAGCCTTTGCTGGTTACCGGTACGGTGGAGGTTTCCGAAGATACCCGCAAACTCATGCCGAGGGAAATCCTGCCGCTGCAGGAGGTCAGCCGCAAAGAGACCAAGCGGGTTCATATTCGCTTTCAGGTTCCGGGAATGTTGGAAGACCAGTTGCATCGGTTGCGGGAAATTATTCAGCGTCATCGGGGCAACTGTCCGGTTCTTATGCATCTGGTGATACCGGATATGAGTGAAACGGTGTTGCGACTCCCCGAAACCCTTAAAATTGCACCAACGGATGAAATGATGGAAGACACCGAGCGTTTGTTTGGGTACAATGTGGTGACTTTCGAATAAAAAATATCCAAGTCTGTGCCTGGTCGCTGAGCAGTTCCGGGTATTTAGTGTCATTGCGCAGACAAGGATCTAGGAGAGGTTCATGCAATTTTATCTGGATTTTGAAAAACCCCTTGTCGCGCTGGAACAGAAGCTCAACGAGTTACGGGGCTATTCCACCGATGAGGTCGATTTTTCTGGCGAAATCGGGAAACTGGAAAAAAAGGCCGAAAAATTGCGGCGCGAAATCTTTTCCAACCTCAACCGCTGGCAGTTAACCCAGTTGGCCCGGCATATCAACCGTCCCTTCACGCTCGATTTTGTCAAACATATCTTTACCGACTGGTTTGAAGTTCACGGTGACCGTAATTTTCGTGATGACCCGGCGTTGGTGTGTGGTTTTGCCCGTTTTGAGGGGCAACCTTGTGCCGTCATAGGGCATCAAAAGGGGCGGGACACCAAAGAAAAGGTCTATCGCAATTTTGGTATGCCCAATCCGGAAGGTTACCGCAAAGCCCTGCGGGTTATGCAGATGGCTGAGCAATTCGGCCTGCCTGTTTTCACCTTTGTCGATACCCCTGGTGCTTTTCCCGGCATCGGTGCCGAGGAGAGGGGGCAAGCCGAAGCGATAGCTCGTAATCTGCGTGAAATGTCTGCCCTGAAAGTTCCCGTTATTGTAACCGTTACGGGCGAAGGTGGGTCAGGGGGCGCGCTGGCTGTCGCCGTCGGAAACCGGGTTCTGATGATGGAGCATGCGGTCTATTCAGTTATTTCACCGGAAGGCTGTGCCGCTATATTGTGGAAGGATGGCACCAAAGGCGACGAAGCGGCCGAAGCTTTGAAACTGACGGCGCGTGATATCCAAAAGCTGGGATGCGTTATCGATGACGTGATTCCTGAGCCGTTGGGTGGTGCGCATGTCGACCATGAGGCGGCTGCTGAAATGGTGCGGATCTGCCTTAAAAAGCATCTGGACGAGTTAAATCAATTGTCGCCGGATGAACTCCGGGAACAGCGCTATCAAAAGCTGCGTTCCATGACCATTATTCAGGAATAGAACCTCATGATAGGTCCAGCCGCCGGTGAAAACGAAGCCCGCAGCGGTTTCAGCGTCATCGGGCTTGGACAGTGTTCCCTGGACATCCTTGGTTGCGTTCCCTGCTATCCCGCGGCAGATAGCAAGGTCGATCTCACAGATACCCTTATCCAGGGCGGTGGCCCGGTGGCCACCGCCCTGGTTGTTTTGCAACGCCTGGGCGAACAAACAGCTTTTGTCGGAAAGGTCGGCGACGACGATTTTGGTCGGCGAATCCGCATGGGGTTAGAAGAAGAGGGCGTTGACTGTCGATATCTGGTGACCGATCTCGGCGCTGCCAGCCAGTTTTCGTTTATTGCGGTCGATCAATGCCACGGTTCGCGCAATATCTTCTGCCACCGAGGGAGCGCCGTGCCTCTTGGGGGAACCGAGTTTCCCGCTGGTTTATTGCGTGGTAGCCGTGTATTGCACCTGGATGGATCTCATCCCGCTGCTGCTGTTGCCGCCGCACGTTTGGCCCGCGAGTCAGGTATAGTCGTAGTGCTCGACGGTGGAAGCTGGCGTCCCGAATTGGAACCATTGTTGCCTTTTATTGATCATCTCGTGGTCAGCGAGGCATTCGCCCGAACTTTATGTCCGGGAAGTTCTCCCCGGGAGACTTTAAAACATTTGATTGTTTACGGAGCACAGGCCGTCACGGTCACGTTCGGTGCGAAGGGCAGTTGGACGTTATCCCGAACCGGTAAGATGTTTCATCAGCCTGCCTTCGATGTGGCGGTGGTTGATACGACAGGTTGTGGTGATGTGTTTCATGGTGGATATATTTATGGTTTGCTGCAGGGTTGGCCATTGAATTGCATTATTCGTTTCGCAGCGGCTTGTGCGGCTATCAAGGCTACGGCCCTTGGCGGGCGCAGTGCCATTCCCGGACTTGCCATGGTTCACAGATTTTTGTCCGTCGCTTAGAACATGCAGGGGGATTAAAACCCTGCCTGAGGTTAAGGGATATTTCGCTGAATGAGTGCCAGGGTTGTCAGGTTTTCACAATTTTTCCGATGCATAGGGGGTGTTGCGCTGTTGGCGGGCTTGCTGAGTGGTTGTGGCGGCGGCTATAGCACCCGGGTTATTGACACGCCTTCTACCGCGGGGCTGAAGGGACACCAGAAACCCTATACCGTGAACGGCCAGATGTACCATCCCATGGCCTCCTGTGAGGGTTTTGTACAGGACGGACTGGCCAGTTGGTATGGTCCTGACTTCCATGGAAAAAAGACCAGCAACGGCGAAATTTACAATATGCATGCCATGACAGCTGCGCATAAAACCCTGCCTTTGGGGACCAGTGTTCGGGTTGTCAATCAAAATAACGGTTGTCAGGAAATCGTGCGTATCAATGACAGGGGGCCGTTTGTAGGCACGCGCATCATCGACCTGTCATACGAAGCAGCCAAACGCCTGGGCGTGGTTGGACCGGGGACAGCCCCGGTGCGTATCGAAGCTTTGGGCATCGCGCAAACCGATGCGCAGGGAAATCAGACATATATACCATCTGCAAATTACGAATCGGGCAATTATGCGGTTCAGATCGGCGCGTTCAGCCTGAGTGATAATGCGCAACGGCTTGCCAGCAAGTATCAGCAAAAGTTGGGAAATGCCGTGATCAAGCAGGGTTGGGTTGGCGGTAAGCTTTTTTATAGGGTGTGGGTCGGGCGTTATAATTCCCTGACGGCCGCGTATGCGGCCAGTGATGAATTTGGGCGTTCCGGTTATGGGAACAGCTTTGTCGTTGCGCTTGATTAACCAATGATGTGTGGCTATTAGCGTCGAGACTATTCCGGATTAACGTGTTTGATTGGTCATTATTGAATACGTAAGTTCTAAAGATAGGTCAATTTATGGAAAACATCGCGTCCATTGAAGCGATCATAGAGCAGCGCCTCGAATTACCCACTCCGCCCAATGTCGTTTTCCGGTTGCTTGAAGTTATCCAGGATGAAGAGCGCTCTTTTAAGGAAATCGGCGATATCATCAGCAAAGACCCCTCTTTGACAGCCAAGATGATGAAGGTGGCGAATTCCTCCATTTTTGGCTTTAGTGGAAAAATCAGTACCATTGAAAGTGCTTTGGCAGTATTGGGGATCAATGTGATTCGCAATATTGCGCTGTCATTTGTCATAATAGATGGTGTCAAGGCACCTTCTTCTGGAGTGTTTGACATCGAATACTTCTGGAAACGTGCCATTACCTCAGCTGTAGCAGGAGAGATTCTCGCCACCCATATTCGTTTCCATAGTGTTGATACTTTTCTGTGCAGTCTTCTTAAAGATATCGGCGTATTGGTCATGTACAAGCAGTTGGCCGAAGAATACAAGCAGGTTCTGTTGCTGAAAGCCTATGCCGGGAGTCGGAGCTTTCCGGTGGAACGGGAGCTTATCGGTTTCGACCATGGAGAGTTGGGCGGGCTCATGCTCAAACAGTGGGGGTTGCCTGAGAGTATCTACCTGCCTATTTTTCATCACCATGATGATGTACCCTCTTCCTCGCCCCATGGCACGTTGATCGGTATCCTTAATGTTGCCGATATGCTGTCTGCTCTTTATCATGGCGCGGCTGACTCCCGCACCCTTGATGATGTCCATGCGCTTCTCAACAGTCGCTTCGGTATGGATAAACTAACCGCCAATCGGATGATTGACTCTCTGGCGGACAAAACCGCGGAGATCCTGAATTATTTTGATATCGATCCGGGGGAGATGAAACCCCTGTCGCATCTGTTGCAGGAAGCCAATTACGAGCTCGGCAACCAGGCGATGTCCTATGAGAACCTGGTTTGCGAGCTTAAGCAGTCGCAGGAAGAATCCAGACAATTCATCAGCAAATTGCTCGAGGACAACAAAGCATTGCGCAAGCTGGCTTATCGGGACGAGTTGACAGGGCTTTACAACCACCGGTTCTTCCAGCGCGAAATTGAAAAGGAACTGGAACGTGCGAAACGGTACAATCATCCTTTGTGCCTGATCTTTTTTGATATCGATTTTTTCAAGGATATCAACGATACTCACGGACATTTGGTCGGGGATGTGGTGCTACGCACCGTCTCCCAAAAGTTATCCTCTTGTATGCGCAGTTGTGATATTTTCGTTCGCTATGGCGGGGATGAATTCGCCATTATTATGCCCGAAACCGATTATTCCGGGTTCGAAGTTCTCGCCGAGCGATTGCGCCATTCCGTTGAAAAGTTACTTATTCCCATCAGCGGAAAGACCATCGCGCTGACCATCAGTATCGGCGGCGCATTCTTTAATGGCAAAAATGATTCCGTATCGCGATTTTCGATGTTGAGTGTTGCCGATCAGGCCATTTATCAGTCCAAAAAATCGGGTCGCAATACGGTGACTATTAAGTATGTTGACTGATCGCATTGATTGGCCAATACAATTCGGCAACCTAACCATGCAGGGATTATTATGGACAAAAAAACAGAGTTCGTATTGAAAATGGCACCGAATCACAGCCTCACATTGTATCCGGCGTGTGATACTTGCGATGGAAAAAAACCCGGGGTTGGCTATTTGTGTGGCAGTGATGAAGAGGGTAACGGTTTTGTCGTATGGATCACGGATAAAGACGTTTTCCAAATTATGGAAAAGCTGATAGTTAAGGGATAACGCCCTGTTTCGCCAATTGAACAATTTCCTCCAGAATAAATCGGCCCCTTGTTTTTTCACAAGGGGCCTTTCATTTACCCCATACACATCAAGAGATGTCTCCCTGCGTGACTCTCGTGGGGTTTTTTCCGGTCACCTTTTATTTTTCATACAAAGTCTTTACCTTCCTTTTCGGTTAACACGGAGGTGCCATGAATATCCTGGTGGCTTTTGATTCCTTTAAGGGAAGTCTCTCCGCTTCTCAAGCCTGCAGTGTGGTGGCTGCTGTAGTGCGTGCTGCCAAGCCTGATTGGGCGTTGAAATGTCAGCCGTTGGCCGACGGCGGCGAAGGTACGGCTGAGGTTTTGGCCGCGGCATCTGCAGGATGTTGGGTGGATGTGCAAGGTATTGTGGGGCCACTGCAGGGCATGACACTGAAGGCTTCTTTCGCATGGCTTCCCGAAACGGAAACAGCCGTTGTGGAGATGGCCCGTGCAAGTGGCCTGGCTTTGCTAACAGACGATCAGCGGAATCCTTTGCAGACGACCACCTTCGGTACGGGGCAATTGTTGGCCGCTGCGATCGATCGCGGTGCGCGCGAGGTGCTGCTGACTTTGGGAGGCAGTGCCACGGTGGATGGCGGTACAGGCGCGGCGCGTGCGCTTGGCTGGCGTTTTCTCGATGCAAGGGGAAATGACGTCCCCCTTGGCGGACGAGGCTTGATCGACATCCGTCGCGTCGTACCATCTTCTAGACCCATGCCCGTTATTTCGGTGCTATGCGATGTGACCAATCCCCTGTGTGGGCCACAGGGTGCCGCTCGCGTATTTGCTCCGCAAAAAGGCGCCACACCGTGGCAGGTTGATATGCTTGAGGCCGGGTTGGAAAATCTGGCGGGGGTCATCCAAAGTGAACTTGGCATACAGGTCAAAGGTCTCCCCGGGGGAGGTGCCGCAGGGGGGTTCGGTGCCGGAGCAGTGGCTTTTTTTGGCGGATCTTTACACTCCGGTATTTCCGTCGTCATGGAAAAAATTCAATTTGAAGAACAAGTGCGATGGGCCGATTGGGTAATTACCGGAGAGGGCTGCCTTGATCGGACTTCTTTGCAAGGAAAGGTGGTCTGCGGCGTATTGGAAAGTGCCAGGCGATGGGGCGTCCCCGTGGCGGTTGTGGCTGGACAAGTCCGACTGTGTGAGGCGGAGTTATCCCACGCTGGTATTGATCTCGCTCTTGCTTCCCTGCCTGAGGATCTGGAGATTGGGGAGGGGATTGCCCGGGCAGCCGAACTGCTTGCCAATACCGCACTTACCTTGGCGGATAAACTCTCTTCTCGCAAATGATCCACCATGTTGCCCTCCAGAACAAATCGCCTGTTTGCGATGGGGGGTAGCATTACAGCCCCCAGCTGTTATCTTTAAAACACGTTCTATGGAAAGTTTTTGTTAATCTTGATGATTCCTCTATATGTATGGAGGGCTGTTCATGGGAGTGTGGAGATGTAACGAACGCGGGCATACTGCTGTGGAGTATGCAGTGATCCTGGCTTTGATCCTATCTGTTGCGCTTTTGTCTGTAGGGAATCTCGGTAAAAAAATCAATAAAACTTACCAGCCGTTAACAAACGCACTGCCCGGTGATGAGGGTTCCGGCGGCGGTTCCGGTGGCGGTTCCGGTG
>DIKU01000109.1:0-29792 GCA_002424645.1 Pelobacter sp. UBA5610
GCCATTGTTGGTGCCGCCGGCTTGATACCGACGATGGCTGCTATCGAATCGGGCAAAGACATTGCGCTGGCCAATAAGGAAACTCTGGTTACAGCGGGTTCCCTGGTAACCGAAGCCGTTGCCCGTTACGGGGTACGTCTGTTTCCCGTTGACAGCGAGCACTCCGCTATTTTTCAGTCTCTTGAAGGACATCGCATGGACGATGTCCGTCGATTGATTCTGACGGCATCGGGTGGGCCGTTTCGCAGTCGCCCGTTGGCCGATATGCGTAGCGTGACACCCGCTGATGCCTTGGCTCATCCGAATTGGAGCATGGGTCGCAAGATCTCGATCGATTCCGCAACCATGATGAACAAGGGGTTGGAAGTCATCGAGGCACGCTGGTTGTTTGATGTTCCAGCGGATCGCATTGCGGTGCACATTCATCCGCAGAGCATTGTTCATTCGTTGGTTGAGTACATCGATGGGGCGGTTATTGCTCAGTTGGGCATCCCGGACATGAAAACTCCCATTGCCTATGCTCTGTCTCATCCCAATCGTTTACCATTGGATCTCCCCGCGCTGGATTTGTGCAGCCTGCGTAACTTGACCTTTGATGAACCCGACCTGGAGCGTTTTCCATGTTTGGCCCTTGCCTATGAGGCTCTCGCCATGGGTGGCACAGCGCCTGCGGTGCTCAATGCCGCCAACGAGGTTGCTGTCGATGCTTTTCTAAGTGAAAAAATTCCTTTCCTGGATATTGCCATGGTAATTCGCTCCGCTCTTGAGCAGCATGAAGTAAGGCCACTTGAGCATATTGACGAAGTTCTGCGGGCGGATTTGTGGGGTCGCAAAGAGGCGCGCCGCATCATCGATAATGCGGCCACGGGAGGGCGTTCATGCTGAAAATTGTTGGTGGCATTCTCATGCTCGGAATACTGGTTTTCGTTCACGAGCTGGGACACTTTCTCGTTGCCAAGTGGTGCCGTGTCAAGGTGCTGAAGTTTTCCCTCGGGTTTGGTCCTAAACTGTTTTCCCGTACCTGGGGGGAAACAGAATATAAAATCTGCCTTATTCCACTGGGAGGATATGTGCAGATGCTCGGGGAAGGCGATGATAAGGAAAGTCAGCCACTGACGCAGCAAGATAAATTACGTTCTTTTGCGGAAAAGCCGGTGTTGCAGAGACTTGCTATTGTAGCTGCCGGTCCAGCCATGAATTTGATTCTGCCCTTTCTTATATTGCCCGTGGCTTATTTCGTCGGCATGGATCAGCCGGCCTTTATCGATAATCCCGCTTGTGTCGGTTATGTCGTAAGTGAATCCGATGCTTCCCGTGCAGGGATTCAGGCCGGGGATTGTATCCTTGATGTCAACGGTGACCCGACCGTCAGCTGGACCGATGCGGAAAAGAAACTCCTGCTTCATGTCGGACAGAAGACGTCCCTGGGCGTTAAACGCGGCGCCGAGGTTGTTGCTGTGCCGTTGCCGGCAGACGCTTCTATCGCAGAGGGCTTGCAGGGTTTAGGTATATTGCCGAGCCAGGCTGCCGACGTGGGTTTTTTGGAGGATAATATGCCGGCGCAGATTGCCGGCCTCCGGTTGAATGATCGTATCATTGCGATAGATGGGACCGCCGTCACGTCGTGGTATGACATTCACTCCATGGTGCAGGCAGGTGCGGGGCGACCGATGACCCTGGAGGTTAAGCGGGAAGATACCCTTCTGACGTTCCAACTGACTCCGGAACTCAAGGCAGCAGATGATTCCGAGGATAATCGTTACCTGCTCGGGATTGGACCCAAGATGGAGATGGTATTTAAGCGTTATTCCGCTGGAGATGCTATTATCCAGGGGATTGACCGCAGCGTAGAACTCGTTGATTTGACTTTGCTGTTTTTGCGAAAATTGTTTGCCGGTCATATTTCCGCCAAAAATATTGGCGGTCCCATCATGGTTGTGCAAATGGCTGGCGCGGTCGCTGAAGAAGTCGATCTGGCCAAGATTCTCTCCATGTTGGCGTTTCTGAGTATTCAGTTGGGCATTCTCAACCTTTTGCCGGTTCCGATTTTGGACGGCGGGCACCTTTTGTTCGGAGCCGTTGAGCTGGTGCGTCGAAAGCCTTTGTCCGAGCAGGCCCGGGAAATTGCGCAGCAAGTCGGTTTGGTGTTGCTTGTATTGCTTATGGCATGGGCGTTTTATAACGACATAATGCGGCTGTCGTTCGGAGGGTAATCATGAACGAGTTGGTGGTTACCGTTGATACATCNNACACCGGCGGGCAGTGTTGCTCTGACCCGCGGACAGGAATTGCTCGGTGAGGTTGTCCTGCACCTGCGGGGTACTCATACGGATAGAATACTGAATTCGTTGAACTGGTTGCTGGCAGAGGCTTCCGTTAGGCTAACCGATGTCGACGCCTTTGGTGTGGTTGTGGGACCGGGGTCCTTTACCGGACTACGGGTTGGAATTGCAACGGTAAAAGGTTTGGCCTATGCCGGTGGTGCACCCGTGGTTGAGGTTTCTTCTCTGGAAACGCTGGCTATGCAGTGTCCTTTTGCTGCTTTTCCCGTATGCGCCATGATCGATGCCCGCAAATCCGAAGTGTATGGCTCTGTTTTCGATTGTCGGGCCGGTGAACCGATAGCCCTTGGCCCCGAGCAGGTTTTGTCACCGCAGGTCCTGTTGGATCGTTTGGAAGGTGATCACCTGTTTATTGGCAGTGGCGCGTTGCTCTACGCAGACCTTATCCGGCAAAGACTCGGTTCTCGATGCCACTTTGTGCCATGGACCATGGATCCGCCCCGTGCTTCCGCGGCCGCTGTTCTGGTGGTGTCTCGCTTGCGGGCCGGCCTGGCCAAGACCGCTCAAGAAATAATACCGCGATATATTAGGGCCTCCGAAGCTGAATTAATGCTGGCAGCCAAAAAGGCTATTCAATCCAGTTGAAGGTGTTTTGCTTAAGCCTTAACTGTTCTTTTCAGATGATGGATACCATGCCATGCGTTCCTGCATTGCGCGGTATAGCACCGCATCCTTAGGCAGTTGACATATCTGGAATGATTGGTTATTTTGAATCAGGCTTGTTGCTCTTTATCAACCCTTTCCTGGGAGGTGTCTGATGGAAGATCAAGATCTGGGGCTGATTCAGCGGCTCTGCGATGAAAGCGCTCTTTATCGCAGGCTTTATGAGGAGCATATGCTTCTCGAACGAGAGTTGAGCATGCTGGATCAGCGGCAACACCTCAGTCCCGAAGAAGAAGCCCAAAGGAAAAAGGTGCAGAAGCTGAAGTTGGCAGGCAAAGATGAAATGGCGCAGATATTGCGCGCATGGAAACGGTAGTCAACCGGTATTCTAATTCTATTGAAAGGGTTTGGGCAAACCGTCCGAACCCTTTCTGCATCATGTGCTATTTGATATCAGCAAAAAATTGTTTCACATTATCAATATAAAGTTGAATTCGTTTTACCCGATAGCGCCATTTTTAAACAAAAACTTTTTGGCCGCGGGTATCGGTGACAAAGCAGAGCCACGGTTTCAGTTGACCTGGACCAAGGCCCATAGATCTGCAAGAAAGGAAATGATCAGATCATATGAAAGGCAAACGTAGCGAGGCCATTACTAAAGGTTTTGAAAGAGCACCTCACCGTGCGTTGCTTATGGGGACAGGTATTCCCCGTAAGGAATTGGATAAACCATTGATCGGGATTGCGACTTCATTTACCGATTTGATCCCTGGGCATATAGGGATGCGCGATCTGGAGCGCTTTATTGAAAAAGGTGTTCACACGGGGGGAGGCTATTCCTTCCTGTTCGGTGTTCCCGGTGTCTGTGACGGTATCGCCATGGGGCACAAAGGGATGCATTACTCCCTGTCGACCCGGGAATTGATTGCCGATATGGTCGAGTCGATTGCCGAAGCTCATCGTCTGGATGGTCTGGTTCTTTTGACCAACTGTGACAAGATCACGCCCGGAATGCTGATGGCCGCGGCGCGTCTTGATATTCCCTGTATTGTTGTGACCGCCGGGCCGATGCTTACCGGTACCGGACGCAGCGGTCGTCGTTATTCTTTTGTAACCGATACTTTTGAAGCGATGGCCCGATTCAAAGCAGGTGAAATCGATGCGGAAGAATTGCATCGCTGTGAAGATCGTGCCTGTCCCGGGGCAGGTTCCTGCCAGGGCTTGTTTACGGCCAATACCATGGCAATTCTCACCGAGACCCTGGGGATGAGTCTGATGGGTTGCGGTACGGCGCTGGCCGTGTCTTCCCTGAAACGGCAACTTGCGTTTGCCTCCGGTGAGCGCATTGTCGGCCTGGTTCGCGAAGGGATTACGCCGCGCCAGATTTTAACCCGTGAAGCCTTTGAAAACGCCATTCGTGTTGACCTTGCGCTGGGCGGTTCGAGTAATACGGTACTGCATCTGCTGTCCATCGCTCATGAAGCCGAAGTCGATTTGCCGCTGGATTTGTTTGACAAGCTCAGCCGCGAAACCCCGCAGATTGCTTCCATGAATCCCGGCGGCAAGCACTTTATGGAAGATCTCGATGCTGCCGGAGGCGTGCCCGGGGTTCTTTATCAGCTGCGTGACTCTATGCATGATAATCCGACCCTCAACGGCGTTGGCATCAAGCGCATCATTGAAAGTGTCGTCGATGTTGACGAAACGGTCATTCACCCGATCACTGACCCTGTTCGTCCCGAAGGCGGGATTGCCATTCTTTCCGGGAATCTTGCGCCGGATGGTGCCGTGGTTAAGCAGTCCGGTGTTTCAGAAAAAATGATGCAGTTCAAAGGTACTGCCCGCTGCTTTAATTCCGAGGAAGAAGCTATGCAGGCCCTTATGGGTGGCATCGTGAAAGCCGGTGATGTTGTAGTGATTCGCTACGAAGGACCCAAAGGCGGTCCTGGCATGCGCGAGATGCTGGCACCGACAGCGACCATAATGGGGCTCGGTCTGGGCGATAGCGTGGCGTTGATTACCGATGGGCGTTTTTCGGGTGGAACACGTGGACCCTGTATCGGGCATGTGTCGCCGGAAGCGGCCGTTGGCGGACCGATCGCTTTGGTCGAAGATGGTGACACCATCGTGTTGGATATCCCTTCCCGCCAATTGGTACTGAACGTCTCCGACGAGGTCCTTGAAGAGCGTCGTCAGCGTTGGCAGGCTCCCGAGCCTAAAATCAAAAAAGGCTGGTTGTCCCGTTATGCCGCTGTCGTAACATCGGCCAATACAGGTGCGATCTGTCAAGCACCCCGATAACTGAATGATATAACCTGGCCGTCGCGATTTGGGCGGTCAGGTATTTATTGATGAAAGCTGGCTTGCGAGGAGGCTTGGCGTGAAAAGGACAGGATCTCAGATACTGCTTGAAAGCCTGTTGCTGGAAGGCGTGGATACCGTTTTTGGTTACCCCGGCGGCACGGTCATCAACATCTATAACGATTTGCCCGACTATCCCATTAAGCACATCCTTACCCGGCATGAGCAGGCAGCCGTTCATGCGGCTGACGGATACGCCCGCGCGAGTGGCAAGGTAGGGGTTGCTATCGCCACCAGCGGTCCCGGCGCGACCAATACCGTGACAGGCATTGCCACCGCCTATATGGACTCCATACCCATGGTGGTCATCACGGGACAGGTACCGACACCGCTGATTGGCAACGATGCTTTTCAGGAAGCGGACATCGTTGGGATGACACGGTCTATCACCAAGCATAATTATCTTGTGAAAGACGTCAAAGATCTTGCACGCATCATCAAGCAGGCCTTTTATATCGCCCGGACCGGACGACCTGGACCTGTTCTTATTGATCTGCCCAAGGATGTGCAGATAGCATCTACCAAATTCGTTTATCCCGACAGCGTTGAGTTGCGAGGCTATAAGCCAACCTATAGCGGGAATGTCCGTCAGGTCGAAAAAGCCGCGAAGATGATTCTGGCGGCACGTCGTCCGGTACTTTATGTCGGTGGTGGGGCAACGGCTTCGGATGCCGGTAAAAATCTGATAGAGTTTGCGGAGCTTATTCAGGCACCTGTTGTGACGACTTTGATGGGCATGGCTGCGTTTCCTACGGGCCACCCTTTGTCCCTCGGCATGCTCGGCATGCATGGGACTTATTATGCCAACATGGCCGTTACAAACTCGGATCTTCTGATTGCTATCGGTGCCCGTTTTGACGATCGCGTTACGGGACGGATTGCTGCTTTTGCTCCTAAAGCCAAGATCATTCACATCGACATCGATCCGACTTCCATTAAGAAAAACGTTCGGGTTGACTTGCCTATTGTTGGTGAATTACGCGATGTGATTGAAAAAATCGGCAATAAATTACGTGAGAATGAGGAGCAGGTCGAAGCTTTTCCCGAACTTACCGCACCATGGCGAAGTCAGGTTGCTGCCTGGCGGGCCCAGTATCCCATGTCGTACAAGTCCAGCGATTCCGTGATCAAGCCTCAATATGTTATTGAAAAAATTCGTGAATTGACCGATGAAAGCGCTATCATAGCCACCGAAGTCGGGCAGCACCAGATGTGGACCGCGCAATTTTTTAATTTTTCCAATCCCCGTACATTTTTGACCTCCGGTGGTCTTGGAACCATGGGGTTTGGTTTACCCGCCGCGTTGGGGGCTCAAGTCGCGTGTCCTGATCGTCAGGTTATCGATATTTCAGGCGACGGCTCATTCCAGATGAACTCGCAGGAGTTGGCAACTTTGGTGCAGTTCAAATTACCAGTTAAAATAGCTATTCTTAATAATAATTTTCTTGGAATGGTTCGTCAGTGGCAGGAGCTATTTTTCGATCATCGATACAGCCAGACCCCCCTTGAATTGCCTATCGATTTTGTTAAATTAGCTGAAGCCTATGGTGCTACCGGTCTTCGGGCCAGCCGTCCTGACGAGGTTGAAGGTGTCATTCGCAAGGCGCTTGAAACACCCGGCCCCGTGTTGATGGAATTTAAAATTGATCGGGAAGAAAATGTCATGCCCATGGTACCGGCCGGGGCTGCAATCGATGAGATGGTTCTGGCTTCTTAGGAGGTAGGTGGCATGGTAAGCCATGAGGCAAAGCACACGATTTCTGTTTTGGTGGAAAACGAATTCGGCGTTCTCACGCGTGTGGCCGGACTCTTTTCCGGCCGTGGGTTCAATATCGAAAGTCTTTCCGTTGCACCAACCCTGGATGATAGCATTTCCCGCATGACTATTGTAACCAGCGGGGATGATCGTATTCTGGAGCAGATTACCAAACAGTTAAATAAGCTGATAGATACTATTAAGGTTATTGATTTTACCGATAGTGAATACGTTGAGCGCGAGTTGGCTCTTATCAAAGTTCAGGCAACGGAAGATACACGTGCGGAAATATTGAGAATTGTCGATATTTTCAGAGGGAACGTGGTTGATGTTACGGCCCGTTCCTATACCATGGAAATCACCGGTGCACCGAGTAAGATACAGGCTGTAGTCGATCTTCTTAAACCTATCGGTATTCAGGAGCTGGTTCGCTCCGGTCCTGTTGTGCTTGGGCGTGGGGCCAAGGGCGGTTTGTCCGATAAAGGGTGATTTCACCAGGTTTTAGGAAACTTTAAACTGTAATCCAATTCAACTAGGGTTAGATGGTGGAGGGGGGGGACCTCTTTTTTGCTCATCTCGACTCAGCGAGGAAAATGTCTATGCGCAATCAGAACCAACCGGTCGCCGTCGAAGGTTACCCTTTTATCGGCTTGTTTGCTTTTATCACTCTGGTATTTGCGCTTCTGGGCTGGAGCTTTTTTACCCTTTTGTTTCTTGGTTTGACTCTCTTTACGGCTTACTTTTTCCGCAACCCCGATCGTTTCAGTGATGCGGAAGAAGCCGCAGTTCTTGCGCCGGCCGATGGTAAGGTTATTTATGTCGGACCTGCATTGGAAGAACGATATTTTAAATCAGAAGTAACCAAAATCAGTATTTTTATGTCCGTGTTCAATGTTCATGTCAATCGGGTACCTATGTCCGGTAAGGTTGTTGACATGTTCTATAATAAGGGGCAATTTCTCAATGCCGCCATGGACAAGGCCAGTCTGCATAACGAACAGGCAGGAATGTTGCTCGAGAATGCTTCCGGGCGCCAGATGCTGGTTGTCCAGATCGCAGGACTCATTGCCCGGCGCATCGTGACCTACCCAGTGGTTGGTGATATTCTTCAGCGTGGCGCACGATACGGGCTCATCCGGTTTGGATCACGTGTGGATATTTATCTCTCCGATGATGTTGATATTCAGGTTAAGGTAGGAGAGCGTGTTTGCTGTGGTGAAACTATCTTGGGCTATCTGAAATAAACTCGGTAACCGCATGACCTCCAAAGGATAAGTTGTGCACTAATTATTTAAGAGTGGAGACCTGCGTTACCTGGGATTTTTATGCGTGGCTGTGACTTAAATTAAATGATGTATTTGGTTTCATCCCAGGCAAGGTGTTCTTGTGTTGAGAGTTTTAAGGCGGCCGAATTTCGTATTGTCGCACCGAAAAAATGCAGTTCACCTTGTTGTTGAGCGCCTTTACGCCTTGACAGTGAGGCTTTGAGTCTGTTTTATTAAGCATAAAGTTACAAACAAAGACTGAGAAGAGGAGTAGTAAGCTCTCAACTCGATTGGAGAGAGCCGGCGGTTGGTGCGAGCCGGTATCGAGCGGGCTGAACTCGCCTTGGAGTTGCATGATTGAGTCGATGTAGTCGTCTAGATCATGACGTGAACCTGCGTTAAAGGAAATCAAGGGCTCCTCTCGGAGCTGAAGCAGGGTGGTACCGCGAAGCTAAGCTCTCGCCCCTGAAAGGGAGAGGGCTTTTTTTGTATGTTTTACCCTGTTCGAGGCTTGTTTGCCGTTGAGGAAGAGAGGGGGTGGTCAGGTGGAATCGGACCTAAGTGACCTGATAGCGTGTCACCGGTTGGTATTGAGAAACATTGTCCGAAAAACATTCACAATAACGACTGCTCCCGGAATACGGTAACCGTATTGGGGCAATGATTGACGGAGGTCAAATGAAGAACATTAAAAGCATAAAGATTTTCGACACGACTTTACGCGATGGTGAGCAATCTCCCGGCGCCAGCATGAATATCGATGAAAAATTGCGTATTGCATTTCAGCTGGCCAAACTTAACGTCGATGTCATCGAAGCAGGTTTTCCCATTGCTTCAGAAGGTGACTTTGAGGCTGTCAAACGCATTGCGCAAACCATCAAAGGTCCGCAGATCGCCGGACTGTGTCGTGCAGCCGACAAAGATATCGATTGTGCCTGGGAGGCACTCAAGTATGCCGGAGACCGCGGGCGTATTCACACCTTCCTCGCCACCAGCGACATCCATATGAAATACAAGCTCAAGATGACTGAAGCTCAGGTCATCGAGACCGCTGTGGCTGCCATCAAGCGCGCCGGACGTTACACGGAAAACATCGAGTTCAGTGCGGAAGACGCTGCACGTACCCGTCCTGAGTTTCTGGTCCGCGTCGTTGAGGCGGTTATCGCGGCCGGCGCTAAAGTGGTAAATATCCCCGATACGGTCGGTTACAGTATCCCTTCGGAATTCGCTACTTTGATCCGGCATCTCAAGAACAATGTGTCCAATATGGATAAGGCTATCCTGTCGGTTCACTGTCACAATGATCTCGGTCTGGCGGTTGCCAATTCGCTGGCCGCTGTCGAGGCTGGTGCAGAGCAGGTGGAATGTACCATCAATGGTATCGGTGAACGCGCGGGAAACTGCGCGTTGGAAGAAGTTGTCATGACTCTGCGGACCAGAGCCGACATCCTTCCTTTTAAAACCGACGTCGTTACCGAGCACATTTATGCTACCAGTAAGTTGTTGTCCACTATTACCGGAATTCAGGTGCAGCCCAATAAGGCGATAGTTGGCGCCAATGCGTTTGCGCATGAGGCGGGTATTCATCAACATGGCGTTTTGATGGAAAAATCGACGTATGAAATCATGACGCCCGAGTCTGTCGGCTTAACTCAGAACAAACTGGTGCTCGGCAAGCATTCCGGTCGTCATGCTTTCGGGCAGCGTCTCGAACAATTGGGCTATGCTTTGTCCAAAGAAGATCTGGATCGTGCGTTTGTGCGTTTCAAGGCACTTGCCGACCAGAAAAAAGACATTTTTGACGAAGATCTCGATGCCATCGTGGCGGATGAAATCATCCGTATCCCGGAAAGATACAAGCTGGTGCAAATGAACAGCTGTTCCGGTTCTTTTGCAGCACCGACGGCCACGGTTGAAATGGAAATCGATGGTAAGATAAAGAAGGCTGCCATGCTCGGCGGTGGTCCGGTCGATGCCACCTTCAAGACCATAAAGAAGTTGACCAAAAGCAAAGCCAATTTGCTCAGCTTCACAGTCGGCGCCATCACCGGAGGAACCGATGCCCAAGGCGAGTGCACCGTGCGTCTTGAACTCGACGGCCGTGAGGTGCTTGGACAAGGTGCCCATCCCGATATCGTTGTGGCCAGTGCCAAGGCCTACATCAATGCGCTTAACCGCCTGGCGACAATTGTGAAAAATCGCCCTTCGGCCCATTTCTAGTTTCATAACGGGCCGGGTTTTCCGGTCCGATTTTTTTAAGGATTGTTGGAGTCATTTATGGGACAGACTATCGCACAGAAAATATTCGCAGCGCATTTGCGTGACGAACCTTTTCCGGGTACCTATGTTCTCGACCTGGATCGGGTTCTCTGCCATGAAATAACCACACCGGTTGCCATTGCTGATTTGGAATGGCGCGGTAAGGACCGTGTTTTTGATCCTTTGAAAATCAAGGCGGTTATTGACCACGTGACGCCGGCAAAGGATAGTAAGACGGCCATTCAGGGGAAAATCCTGCGCGAGTGGGCTAACCGTCATGACATTCCTGACTTTTTCGATATCGGTCAGAATGGCGTGTGTCATGCCATTTTCCCGGAAAAAGGTTTCATCCGCCCCGGTTACACAGTAATTATGGGTGATAGTCATACCTGTACGCATGGTGCTTTCGGTGCTTTTGCTGCCGGGGTTGGAACCACCGATCTTGAAGTTGGTATTCTTAAGGGTGTGTGCGCCTTTCGTAAGCCGGAAAGTATTCTGGTTAACATCACGGGTACTCTTGGCGAGCACGTTTATTCCAAGGATGTTATTCTGCACATCATTCATTTGCTTGGAGTCAACGGAGCTACCGATCACGTAATCGAGTTTCGCGGGCCGGTTGTTGATGCCTTGTCCATGGATGCACGCATGACCTTGTCCAATATGGCTATTGAGGCTGGCGGCACTTGCGGTATCTGTCTGCCGGATCAGGTCACGGTCGATTATCTCTGGCCTTTTATTTCAGAGGAGTATGCCTCCAAGGAAGCTGCGCTGGCTGATTTCCAGAAATGGCATTCCGACGCCGACGCTAAGTACGCAAGGGTTCTGGATGTCGACGTTACCGATCTCGAGCCGCAGGTGACTTTTGACTATAAGCCGGACTGTGTCAAGCCTGCTCGGCAGATGGCCGGTACGCCGGTCGATCAGATCTATATCGGTACCTGTACCAATGGCCGCCTCGAAGATCTGCGGCAGGCTGCGGATATCCTCAAGGGGCGTAAGTTGGCTCCTAACGTGCGTGGGATTCTTTCCCCGGCATCGCCCAAGATTTTCCGCGAGGCTATGGACGAAGGTATTCTGGGAATTTTTATGGATGCCGGTTTTTGTGTCACCAACCCGACCTGTGGTGCCTGTCTCGGCATGAGCTGTGGTGTTCTCGCGCCGGGAGAATCATGTGCCGCGACAAGTAATCGAAATTTCCAGGGGCGCATGGGGCAGGGGGGCATGGTTTATCTTATGAGCCCCGCCACTGCGGCTGCATCGGGGATAAAAGGTACCATTACCGATCCGCGCGATCTGTAGCGGTTTCGAAGGCTTTTTCGAGGAAGGAGTAAAGGTAACCATGAAAAGAAATTTTGGAGGTCCTGCGATTTTTCTGGACCGATCCGATATTAATACCGACGAAATCATTCCTGCTCGTTACCTCACAGAGGTTACTAAGGATGCTCTTAAGCCTTTTTTGCTTGAGGACTTGAAACTGGATGGGTTTGACCCCGCGGGTGAGGCATTACGCAAGGCCAAAGTCATTGTTACCCGCAAAAATTTCGGTTGTGGATCATCTCGCGAGCACGCGCCCTGGTCTCTTGAAGTTAACGATATTTACACCGTTATCGCTGAAAGCTATGCGCGTATTTTCCGGCAGAATATGTTCAATTGCGGGATGTTGGCCGTTGAATTACCTGCTGCCGATATCGATCGCATAATGGCTCTGTCCGAAAATGGGGAGGTCGAAATAAACGTGGATCTCCAGAACCATCAGGTCAAAGCTTCGGCCGGTGAACGCACCGAGGTGTTTGCGTTTGAGATCAGTCCGTTTGACCAGGCTCTCGTTGAGGCGGGTGGTTGGGTCGAGTTCGCTGACCAGCGTTATTAAGAATCCAGCGACCGGGCGAGTAGCCCGGTCGTTTTTTGTAGTGAGTGTGCCAAAAAACGCACACAATTGTGTGTCACCTTTGTCTCGATTGAGTCATTCTGGTTCGCGCCTATGGAAAAATGTTTGACAATTTCCCAGGGCAATTTCTATCATGGCGTCGGTCGAAAACATTGAACCTTCGACTTTTTGCGGCACTTGTCCGTATAGGTAAGGAGAAATTCCGAAATGAAGAAAGAATTCAAATTAGCTGTTCTGCCCGGAGACGGTATTGGTCCTGAAGTTGTTGCAGAGGCCCTTAAAGTCCTGGATGCGGTTGAACAGAAATTTCAGGTTCGTTTCGCACGGCAGTTTGCAAACGTAGGCGGTGCCGCCATCGATCTGGATGGTAAGGCGTTGCCGGATGCCACCGTTGAAATTTGCAAAGCATCGGATGCTATTTTATTCGGAAGCGTTGGTGGCCCCAAGTGGGATACTCTGCCGGCAGATGAACGTCCCGAGCGTGGGGCTCTTCTTCCGTTGCGCCGAATTTTCGGGCTGTTTTGCAATTTCCGCCCGGCTATCGTGTTTCCCGCCCTTACTTCGGCTTCGTCACTGAAGGAAGAAGTTATTGCTGGAGGCTTTGATATTCTCGTTGTTCGCGAACTGACCGGCGATGTTTACTTTGCCCAACCTAAGGGTATTGAAGGTGAAGGCGATCAGCGGCGTGGTTACGACACGATGGCTTATACCGATGCCGAGGTTGAGCGCATCGCCCGGGTGGCCTTTGAGGCAGCGCGCAAGCGCAATAAAAACCTCATTTCCATCGACAAGGCCAATGTTCTGTCAACTTCCATATTGTGGCGTGAAGTGGTTGAGCGGGTATCTGCCGACTATCCCGATGTTCGGTTGAGTCACATGTATGTCGATAATGCCGCCATGCAGTTGGTCAAAGCGCCCAAGCAGTTTGATGTCATGCTTTGCCCCAATTTGTTCGGTGACATTCTGTCCGATGAAGCCGCCATGCTGACCGGTTCACTCGGTATGTTGCCTTCCGCCTCTCTTGCGGAAGGGACTTTTGGTATGTACGAGCCTGCCGGCGGCAGTGCTCCGGACATTGCCGGGAAAAATATCGCCAACCCCATTGCCCAGATTCTTTCTGCCGCGATGCTGCTTCGCTATTCCTGTGGTCTTAACGATGCGGCTGACGCGATCGAAAAAGCGGTAGAAAATATCCTTGCCGCAGGGTTGCGTACCCAGGATATTTTTCAAGGTGTTGCCGGTGAAAAGCTCGTATCCACCAGTGCCATGGGCGATGCTATTGTCGCGGAACTTGCAAAAGTCTAAGAATATAGGGGCCGGAGCAGGTCTGGCCCCATGACTCAATATCGTTGAGATCCAAAGTGGAAGGAATCATCCATGTCCAAGTTGTTTAATGTTGCAATTGTCGGGGCCACCGGCGCCGTTGGAAATCAGATGCTCGAAATACTGGAAGAGCGTAATTTCCCCATCAAGGAATTGCGTCTGCTTGCTTCCGAACGTTCTGAGGGCAAGTTTCTTGAATTCAAGGGCGAGCAACTTGTAGTGCAGAAGCTTGGCAGGGACTCCTTCAAGGGGATCGATATCGCTTTATTCAGCGCAGGTGGGTCCCGCAGTGAAGAGTTTTGTCCCATAGCTGCGGCATCCGGTGCGGTTTGTGTCGACAATTCAAGTGCATGGCGCATGGATTCGGATGTGCCTCTGGTGGTTCCAGAGGTTAATCCGGCCGATGTGGCGCTGTACACCAAAAAGGGTATTATCGCTAATCCCAACTGCTCCACTATTCAGATGATGGTAGCCTTGAAGCCGCTGCATGATTACGCAAAAATCAAGCGGATTGTGGTGTCCACTTATCAGGCGGTTTCCGGGACGGGGCTGAATGCCATTGACGAGTTGCGTATTCAGACTGGTGAATTGCTTAACGGCCGTCCGGCAGAGTGCAAGGTTTATCCGCACCAGATCGCCTTCAACTGCCTTCCTCATATTGACGTCTTTCTTGACAACGGCTATACAAAAGAAGAAATGAAGATGGTCAATGAAACCAGGAAGATTCTTGGCGATCCTTCCATACGTGTAACCGCAACGACTGTGCGTGTTCCGGTTTTCTACAGCCATAGTGAAGCCGTCAATATTGAAACCGAAAAGCCCTTGTCGGTTGACAAGGCCCGCGAATTGCTGGCTGCAGCCCCCGGGGTAAAGGTGGTGGATGATGTGGCGAGTCTTACTTATCCGACGGCTATCGACGCAGCTGGGCAGGATTTGACTTATGTCGGGCGTATTCGGAAAGACGAGTCCATAGATAATGGTTTGAATCTTTGGGTGGTGGCCGATAATCTGCGAAAAGGTGCGGCAACCAATGCTGTGCAGATTGCTGAATTGCTGGCTGCTAAATACCTGTAATTTTAATGGGTATTAAAGTTTGAAAAAGGGGACCATTTGGTCCCCTTTTGTCTTTTGGTGGAGCCTGTGGTCAGAGATTGCTTTTTATCCAATGACGGTATTCGACCGGGTGTTTTTTTAAGGCTCGATCCGCGAACCAAGCTGGTTGTGTTGTCCGTGCTGTTGGTTGCCGTTTTTTCTTCGGCACATGTTTGGCGTTTGTGTGTCTTGACTTCGGTTGCTTTGGCTGGGGTGTTTCTGATCCAGGGTGCACGGTTGCGAATCGTACACCGCCTTTACGCGATGCGTTGGATTTTTTGTGCGGGGTTGTTGTTGCACGTCTTCTCGGGTTCGGGTCGGACTATCATGGGGATCTCTTTTCTCTCGTTGGATGGGCTGATCGATGGTGGCTTGGTGGTTTGGCGCTTGAGTCTTGCAGTGGTGTTTGCATCGTTGTTTTGTTTTACTACACCCGTTCCGATGCTTGCCGCTGCTTTGATGAAAATGATGCGGCCCTTCAGAAATATGATGCCCGTTAATCGTATTGGCCTGCATGTGTTGCTTGTTTTGATATGGGTGCCGATAGTTCAAGACGAAATCTTTGTTGCGCATCGGCAGCGGAAACAGTCAGAGGAATGTCGCCGTCGTGGCTTAAGCGCGGTGATAACCGATTTGTATCAAATGATTGACCGGCTGCTTGTGTCTGCTGAAAACCTTGTGGAGGCGGTTATGCATGGCGATCATTCTTTGATGGATTTGTCGGCCACAAATACGGATACTCAAAGAATGCTAGAACTTTGGATGCTGTTGCTGTCTCTGATATTTATGTCGATATGGTTCTGGGGGTTGCCATGAGCGTTGTTCGGCTTATTATTGAATACGATGGTACGCAATACGTTGGTTGGCAACGGCAACCCAATGGTGTCTCCGTTCAGCAGGTGGTCGAGGAAGCTTTGGCCAAAGTGTGCGGCGGTTCGCGCGTGCTTTTTTCTTCCGGGCGCACCGACGCGGGGGTGCATGCCCGGGGAATGGTAGCGCATTTTGTGACGGATCACCTTTTGCCCATGAGGGCATATCGTGAAGGGGTTAACCGCTTGCTGCCCTGCGATATTGTTGTGCGGGATGCGGCAGTCGTGCCGGATGATTTTCATGCGCGCTACAGCGCAACAGGCAAATGGTATCGGTACAGTATCTATTCTGCTGCGGTTCGTTCGCCCCTCGCCAGTCGTTACAGCTGGCATGTACGAAGCGGTCTCGATCTGTCAAGCATGCGGCAGGCTGCGGCGTTGTTTGTTGGGCAGCATGACTTTTCAGCTTTTCGGGCGACCGGTTGCTCGGCCCGCACGACAGTGCGTGGGATATTTTCCGTCGATGTGATCGAGGCGGGTGCTCTTATTCATGTCGATGTGCGTGGTAGCGGTTTTTTACGTAACATGATACGCATAATGGTTGGGACACTGGTTGAGGTAGGGCAGGCGAAAAGGCCGCCGGAGGAAATCAGCGACATGCTGATCGATTGCCGTCGTGCGCAAGCCGGTGTAACAGCTCCTCCACAAGGCCTTTGCCTTATGGAGGTATTTTATGAGTGAAATTGTCGGTTGCTGCAGGTAAAAAGACCTTGACATGGCAGGGGGTTTCCGTTAACTTCTGTTGTCCTGTGGTCCCGTTACGAAAATCACAGTTTACGCATAGAGAGGAAGCCATGAGCACGCAGTTAGCAAAAAAATCCGAGATCAAAAAAAACTGGTATATTGTGGATCTGGACGGTAAAGTGCTGGGTCGAGCCGCGACTGAAATTGCTCGTGTTCTGCGGGGGAAGCATAAAGCTATCTACTCCCCTAGCGTCGATACCGGCGATTTTGTCGTTGTCGTGAATGCTGAGAAAGTCAAGCTGACCGGTAATAAGCTGGCCGCCAAAATGTACTATCATCATTCGGGATATCCGGGGGGATTGCGTGAAGCCACCGCCGCTCAGATGCTTGAAAAAAAACCCGAGGATGTGATTAAGAAGGCTGTCAAGGGCATGCTGCCCAAGAACAAATTGGGGCGCGATATGTTGCGGAAACTGAAGGTTTATGCCGGCAGTGACCATCCCCACGACGCTCAGCAGCCGCTTGAACTGAACGTCTAAGAATTCAGAGCCGAGTCAGGAGATAAAGATGGCCGAACAAAGGTTCTACGCAACCGGCAAAAGAAAAACTTCTATTGCCCGCGTCTGGCTGAAGCCGGGCGAAGGCAACATTACTGTCAATCGTCGCACTCTGGACGAGTACTTCGGTCGGGAAACCTCTAAAATGGTTATCCGTCAGCCTCTCGAATTGACCGATAATATCGGTAAATTCGATATTCAAGTGAACGTATGCGGTGGCGGTCCTTCCGGACAGGCCGGTGCCATCAAGCATGGCATTACCAAGGCCCTGCTGGAAGTTGATCCCGCATTGCGCGCCGTTCTTAAGAAAGCCGGCTTCATTACCCGTGATAGCCGTGCCAAGGAACGTAAGAAATACGGTCGCAAAGCTGCCCGTGCAGCGTTCCAGTTCTCCAAACGTTAATCCTCGTGTGTTACAGGCCGGGAACGTTCGGCCCTGTATCTTTTCAGTCATGGTGCAAAGGGAAACCCGCGGGTTTCCCTTTTCGCTTTTGAGGAGGTTGTCATGCTGAAAGTTGCCATTGTTGGTGCAAGTGGGTATACCGGGGTAGAACTGATCCGGTTGCTGCTTAATCATCCACAAATTGAGATTACTTGTGTCACTTCCAGGCAAAATGCCGGGACGAGTATCTCCAGTGTGTTTCCTTCGCTTCTGGGGCGTATCGATCTTCAGTTTGACCCCGTCGATCTCGATCTTATTATCCAGAAGTCCGATTTCGTTTTTACCGCTTTGCCTCACAAGGCGGCTATGGAAGTGATCCCTGATCTGCTCAACGCCGGTAAAAAAGTTGTCGATCTGTCGGCTGATTACCGCTTGCGCGACGTCGCCGTCTATGAAGCCTGGTACGACAAACATACCAGTCCCGAATTGTTGGATGAGGCCGTTTACGGATTGCCGGAACTTTTTCGCTCGGACGTGCGCACAGCGCGCCTTGTCGCCAATCCCGGCTGCTACCCTACAAGTATTGCCCTGGGGCTTGCCCCACTGCTTGAAAAGGGGTTGGTCGATCTGCAGTCCCTGATTATCGACAGTAAATCCGGCACCAGCGGGGCAGGCCGTTCAGCCAAAGTAGGTAGCCTTTATTGTGAAGTCAATGAAGGGTTCAAAGCCTACGGAGTCGCCTCGCATCGGCATACTCCCGAAATCGAACAAACCTTGGGACAATTGGCCGGTCAGGCGGTGCAGGTCAGTTTTACCCCGCATCTTCTACCTGTCAGTCGTGGTATCCTTTCCACCTGCTATGCTTCCCTTAAGCAGTCCATGGATACCGCTGCACTTCAGCAGTTGTATGCACAACGTTACGCCGGCGAACCTTTTGTCCGTGTCCATCCTGTGGGTGACTTGCCCAATATCCTGCATGTGCGCGGTAGCAATTGCTGCAATATCGGTGTGGTGAGTGATCCCCGTACCGGACGCGCCATTATTGTGTCGGTTATTGATAATCTTCTCAAGGGAGCCGCCAGCCAGGCTGTACAGAATATGAACTTGATGCAGGGTTGGGCTGAGGATTCAGGATTGAAGGATCTGCCTCTGTTCCCCTGATGTTCGCATCATTGTCAAAGGAGCGGTATTAAACGTGGCTGAAAAGGGCTCCAGGTCCTCCAATTTGCATCGCTGTACGGATTTCTTGCCGACCAACCGGAAGGAAATGGCCGCATGGGGCTGGAGCGACCTCGACATTCTGTTCGTAAGCGGGGATGCTTATATCGACCACCCCGCTTTCGGGGTTCCTCTGTTGGCGCGTTTGCTTGTGAGTCATGGATATCGGGTCGGTATCCTGGCCCAACCCGACTGGCGGCAGCCTGAGGCTTTGCGTGTCATGGGGCGGCCGCGCTTGTTCGCGGCCGTTTCCGGCGGCGCCATGGATTCCATGGTTAACCATTACACCGCGGCACGCAAACTTCGCAGCAATGACGCCTATACTCCAGGTGGCAGAGCCGGCGCACGACCAAACAGAGCCGTGATCGCTTACACTGCCGCAATCAAGGGGGCCTTTAAGGGCTTGCCGGTCGTAATCGGTGGTATCGAAGCAAGTTTGCGCCGTCTGGCTCATTTCGACTACTGGTCGGATCAGATCCGTCGTTCGGTGCTGATCGATGCCAAAGCGGATCTGCTGCTTTATGGTATGGCAGAAAAGGCTGTGCTTGAATTGGCGCAACGCTGCGCCGCAGGTGAGAGCCCCGGCCAGATTTCTGATTTGGCGGGAAGTGCCGTCATCAGCACGGTACCACCGGAAAAATGCGTGGAACTGCCTTCTTTTGATGATGTCAGCCATGAACCTGAAGCTTTTAACCGTGCCTATTGCCTGGCTACCCGCGAGGCAAATCCTTATTGCGGGAAATCCATCGTGCAACGCCACGGATCTCGCTGGGTCCTGGTAAACCCGCCGTCACTCCCTCTTACGCAGTCGGAGCTCGATGAGATCTATGCCTTGCCGTTCAGTCGCCGACCTCACTATAGCTACACCGAGCCTATTCCTGCATTCGAACAGATTCGTTTCTCAATAACCAGTCATAGGGGATGCTTCGGAGGTTGTGCTTTTTGCGCAATTGCTTCCCATCAAGGGAAAATCATCCAATCGCGTTCACAATCTTCCATCATATCAGAAGCGGCGACAATCGCGCAGGATCGTGAATTTCGCGGAACCATAACGGATGTGGGCGGCCCGACCGCCAATATGTTCGGCATGCGTTGCGGTCACCCCAAGGCGCATAAATCCTGTCGCCGGGAAGGGTGCCTTTTCCCGGAACCGTGTCGGCATCTAGTTGTTGAAGATGAGTCCGCCTCGTCTTTGCTCGAGAAGGTCCGCTCGCTCCCCGCAGTTCAGCATGTGTTCGTCGCATCGGGGGTACGACTGGATCTGCTGGAACGCCAACCTGAATATTTTGGCCAATTGCTTAGCCATCATGTCGGCGGCTTGCTGAAGGTGGCGCCTGAGACCCTTAGCGCCAAGGTGGCTGAAATTATGCGCAAACCCGGCCCCGACTCATTTAGCGCTTTTCTTTCACGGTTTCGCCAGCATAGCCGGGAGTTGGATAAACGTCAGGCCGTGGTGCCGTATATGATAGCCGGTCATCCAGGTTGCAGTCTTGAGGATATGGTCGACACGGCATTGTTTCTGAAAGATCACGGGCTGAAGGTTGAACAAGTGCAGGAATTTACTCCTACTCCTGGAACGCTTGCTACCTGTATGTACCATACTGGAGTGGATCCGGAGACCGGGAAGGCTGTCCATGTCGCAAAATCGCCGAAGGAAAGGCGGTTGCAAAAAGCTTTGCTATTATCGCATTTGCCCGAAAATAAACATGATGTATTGCAAGCCTTGCAGGCATGTGGAAGGCAAGATGCTGCCGCCCGATTGTTGGGAGATGGTCCTGTGGCTCCCGGTAAAGCCGTTTCTTTCTCTAAGCGATCACCAAGGCGCTCGCGTAGGAAATAGGCCGGGGTGGGGCTTCTAACGCCACCGGTTTCTATTGATTTTTGAATTATACGGTGTCTGGAGGGCAAAAGGATCGTTAGCGATGCGTCTGCTGTGCCAGTGCCCGGGATTCTTGACAGGCTGTGCGGGGAAGATTACTATGACGCCCTTTGCCGGCATGGGAGAACGACCATGATGGACTTTCTGGTGACCGTTGCAGGGGTAGTGATGATTGTTGAGGGCGTTCCCTGGTTTCTTTCTCCGCCGAGAATGAAACGATTGCTGTTTGGTTTTATGGGGCTACCTGATCGCGCATTACGCAGCATGGGGTTGTTGCTGATGTTGAGTGGTTTATTGCTGGTTTACCTGGTTCGCGGCTAAGGTCTGGTTGGACCTTGGCGGTTCGGTAGCTTTTGAGGATTGTCACGATGCCCAACCCGGGTCCGTATTCAGCAGCGGGGGTATAAAACCGGTGCTGTGCAACAGACGGAGCCACCGATAGGCGTTGACTTTACTGCATGGGTATGTTTGATTGCTGAGGCTGTTTGTGCTCGGACAGCGGATAGGCTTTTTAGAACAATGCGTTTGAGTGATTTTGATTTCGACTTGCCGGAGGAACTGATTGCTCAGCATCCTTTGGCACAGAGACAGGCTTCCCGGTTGATGGTTCTCGACCGGGCTACCGAGCAGGTACAGTTGGCCCAGTTTGCGGACATCGCCAGCTGGTTTCGCGCAGGTGATGTGCTGGTTCTCAACGATACGCGTGTGATACCGGCACGGTTGCTTGGACACAAGGAAACCGGGGGACGCATTGAGGTGTTTTTGGTGCGCCGCCTCCCTGGCACGGAAGAAACCTGGGCCTGTCTGACCAAGAGTTCCAAGGCCCCCCGCCCGGGATCTATCCTGTTGCTTGGAGAAGGCCTTGAAGGTACAGTGGTTGAGGGGGGGGAAGCTCCCTACCGGCATGTGAAGTTCACCTGTCAGGGTGATTTCAGTCGCGTGCTCGAACAGGTTGGCCGTATCCCCTTGCCGCCATATATCCGGCGGGAAGCAACCGTGGAAGATCGCACCCGTTATCAAACCGTTTTTGCTCGCACGTCGGGAGCGGTTGCCGCCCCCACCGCAGGATTGCATTTTACAGATGAAATCCTGCAGGGTCTGGCTGCCAAGGGGGTGGAAATTCGCTCCTTGACCCTGCATGTGGGTTTGGGAACCTTTCTGCCTGTGCGTACCGATGACATCACCGAACACCGCATGCACCAGGAAAACTATTTCATTCCGCAGGACACCGCGGATGCCGTCAACCGGGCCAAGTCCGAAGGCCGCAGGGTTATCGCTCTCGGAACGACAAGTACGCGCACTCTTGAGTATGCTGTCGACCATCAGGGCCTTTTACAGGCCGGTGAGGGAACCTGTGACCTGTTCATCCGCCCCGGGTTCGCATTTCGTATCATCGATGGCCTGATAACCAATTTTCATCTGCCTTGTTCCACCTTGCTGGTCCTGGTGGCGGCATTGGCTGGCAGAGAATTTATTCTTGAGGCATATCGCCAGGCCGTTGAGGAGCGTTTCCGGTTTTTCAGCTACGGTGACTGCATGTTGATCCTTTGAACCAGAGAGTATGTTTGCTGTGACCGATTTCAGGTTTGAACTTTTAAAGCAGGATAAGGACAGCCGGGCCCGTCGAGGGCGCATGACAACGAGGCGGGGCGTGGTTGAAACCCCTGTGTTCATGCCGGTTGGCACCCAGGGCACGGTCAAGGCTATTTTGCCTGAAGATCTTAAGACCGAAGGCGCCCAGATCATTCTGGCTAATACCTATCATCTGTTTCTACGCCCCGGTCATGAGCGGGTGAGGCGCCTGGGTGGATTGCACCGCTTCATGAACTGGGATGGACCCATTCTCACCGACAGTGGTGGGTTTCAGGTTTTCAGTCTGGGGCAGTTACGCAAGATTACCGAAGAGGGGGTGCGTTTTCAGTCCCACCTCGACGGGTCCCATCAAATACTTACCCCTGAAATTTCTATTGCGGTGCAGGAGGCTTTGGGCGCTGACATCATTATGGTGTTCGATGAATGTATCCCATACCCCTCTACGCGTACCTATGTTGCCGACTCTACCGCTTTGTCCATGCGGTGGGCCGAGCGTTCCAAAAACGCACGAAGCGCACAGGACGGATCGGCCTTGTTCGGCATCGTACAGGGGGGGATGTATCCCGATTTGCGCCGTCAGAGCGCAGAACAACTCATGGATATCGGGTTTGACGGCTATGCGCTTGGTGGGTTGTCCGTCGGTGAAGAGGCCGAGCGGATGTATGAGATGATGGACGTCGCCTTGCCTGTGCTGCCCGATGACAAGCCGCGTTATGTCATGGGGGTTGGAACACCTGAAAATCTCATCGAAGGCATAGCCCGCGGTGTCGACATGTTCGATTGTGTCATGCCGACGCGCAACGCAAGAAACGGTACCCTGTTTACCTCTTTCGGGAAAATCACCATCAAGCAGGCTCGTTACGCCGACGATGACAGCCCCATCGATCCGGCTTGCACCTGTTACGTGTGCCGTAACTACAGCCGTGCTTATCTGCGTCATCTGTATCAAAGCAACGAAATACTGGCTTCGATGCTCAATACCCGTCATAATCTGCACTATTATCTCGATTTGATGGCCCAGGCGCGTGCCGCTATTGAGCAAGATCGTTTTAGTGCATTCCGTACAGACTTTTATAAGGCCAGGAGCGCTGACGTTCTGTCAGACTGAATAAGGGGCAACCCTCGTTCGAATTTTGTGGTACGCTGCTAACAACTCATAACTGCAGTATCAAAACCAATCTAAAGGAGCCGTTTATGTTTTGGATTTCCGAAGCTCATGCCATGGCATCGCCCCCCGGCGGTGAAAGCAACCCCTACGGAACGGTCATCATGCTGGTGCTGATGTTCGGTATCTTTTATTTTTTGCTTATTCGCCCTCAGCAAAAACGGGCCAAGGAGCATAAGCAACTGGTGGATGGACTTAAGGCCGGAGATCAGGTTATTACTGCCGGTGGTTTGCACGGCAAGGTAGCCAGCGTACAGGAAAATGTCGTTTCCCTGGAAGTGGCTACGGGTGTCAAGATCAAGATCAATCGTTCGTCCATCGTAAGTGTTGAGCAGAACTAGAACGCTTCGGGCTTTTTGCCTTTAAACCTTTTTATTGACGGTGCTGGCGGTTGCCAGGTGCCAGGTGCTATTGAAACGTTTGGGAGACCGCTCTGTCGGTAAACTTTGTGCCTATGCACGGAGCCTGCGGAGCGCACTCCATTGATTGCGAAAGGAGTAGTGACTAGCCATGTCCAAGAGCATCAAGTTACGGGGAGGGGTTGTTCTGTGTTGCCTCGCCCTGTCTTTGTTGGCTTTAATGCCGACCCTGTTTCCCAATAGTACTCCCAGCTGGCTGAAGAAGAGTTTTGATCCTCTGCATCTTGGCCTCGACCTTCAGGGCGGTATGCATCTGGTGTTGGGTGTCGAGGTTGACAAAGCGGTGGAAAATCGCATCGACAGTCTTGTCGATCAGGTCGAAACCGATCTCAAGGAAAAGGATATTATTTTCAAGCGAGTCTCCCGCATCGGCAATGACCGGCTGGTGGTTGTGGTTTACGATGATGAGGCAGGTAAGCAGGTTGATGCTCTGATGGGCGAGGGTGCTTACAGCAGCCTTGAGCCTTTGACGCTCGAAACCAGCGGCGGTTATATTGAAAAGTATTTCCGCTTTTCGGATAGTTCGGTTGCTTCCATCAAGGATAATGCCGTCAAGCAAGCGCTTGAGACCTTGCGTAACCGAATCGACCAGTTCGGTGTCAGCGAAACCGTTCTGCAGCGGCAGGGCAGCGATCGTATTTTGATTCAGTTGCCCGGGATAAAAGATCCCAAACGTGCTGTCGATCTGCTTGGCAAGACGGCTTTGCTTGAGTTTAAAATGGTAGCGGAAAACGTCGATCTGCAGGCTGCCGCCAAAGGGGTGTTGCCCCCGGGAACCAGCCTCTTGTCAGAACGTCAGGTCGATGGTCGCACCGGCGTTGTAACGCAGAATCCGCTTGTGGTTTACGATAAGACCGTCCTGACAGGTGATCTGGTATCCGATGCCCAGGTACGCATCGATCCCCGTTTCAACGAACCGTATGTGTCCATCGATTTCAATGCGGTCGGCGCCAAACGTTTTGATCAGATCACCGCTTCGAATATTGGCAAACGCATGGCCATCGTGCTCGACGACACCGTTTACTCCGCGCCGGTTATTCGTGAGCGGATTTCCGGCGGCAGCGCCCAGATTTCCGGATCCTTTGACGAGCAGGAAGCCATGGACCTGGCCATTGTGCTGCGGGCCGGCTCTTTGCCGGCGCCGGTTACGATTCTCGAAAATAGAACCGTAGGACCGTCCCTCGGTAAGGATTCCATCCATCGCGGCATCCTGTCGGTAGTTATCGGCGGTATTGCGTTGGTTCTGGTCATGGGGCTTTATTACAATCTGGCCGGTATCGTCGCCAACCTGGCCCTGGTGCTTAACCTGCTTTTCATTATGGCTATGTTGAGCTTGTTCAAGGCCAGTCTGACCCTTCCGGGTATCGGTGGCATCGTTCTGACCCTCGGGATGGCGGTTGATGCCAACGTGCTTATTTATGAACGTATTCGCGAGGAATTGCGTCTTGGCAAATCCGCGCGTAACGCCCTTGAAGCCGGGTACAGCAAGGCCTTCTTGACCATCATGGATGCGAATATCACTACTTTGATCGCTGCCCTGGTTCTCTTCCAGTTCGGTACCGGACCTGTAAAGGGGTTCGCGGTAACTCTGAGTATCGGGATCGTGGCCTCGCTGTTTACGGCCATTTTCGTATCGCGTGTTGTTTTTGATTTTTTCCTGGAACGGTACCAGGTCAAGCGGTTGAGCATCTAAGGGGGGCGGCATGGAGATCATCAAGCATGATATCAATATTAATTTTGTTGGTCGGCGTAAACTGGCGCTGATCTTCTCTTTGTTGCTGATTGTGGCCGGTATGGTTTCCCTGGTTGCAAAAGGTGGTCCTGAGTACGGCATCGATTTTTCCGGTGGCACGCTTATTCAGGTTAAATTCGCTCAGGCCACTAACGCCAAGGATATCAAGAAGGCTCTTCAGGATATGGCTCTTAAAGGTCTTGTGGTTCAGAAGTTCGAGGAGGAATCCCATGAATTTCTGCTGCGTGTCCAGGAGGCCAGTTCAGAGCTGGAGGGATTGGGGCAGCAAATCGGTACGCATCTGCAGAAATCTTACGGCGAAGGTGCCGTTGAAATCCGGCGCGTGGAAATGGTTGGCCCCCAGGTTGGTAAAGACCTGCGTAAAAAGGGGCTCATGGCCATCGTTTTCGCCATGATTGGTGTGCTTATCTATATCACCATTCGTTTTGAATTCCGGTATGCCGTTGGTGCTATAGTGGCTCTGATACACGATGTACTTATTACGCTTGGAGCCTTTTCCTTGTTTAATAAAGAAATCGATTTGCCTATCATTGCTGCCTTTCTTGCTATTGTCGGTTACTCTCTGAACGATACGATCATCGTGTATGATCGTATCCGGGAAAATTCAGGCACGAAAAACAAGGAAGAGTTCCCAATAATCATCAACTCCAGTATCAATGAAACGCTGTCACGGACCATCTTGACATCCGGAACGACCCTGCTGGTGGTTCTTGCTTTGTTCCTGTTCGGTGGCGGTGTCATTCACAATTTTGCTTTCGCTTTGCTGGTTGGGATTGGTGTGGGTACTTATAGTTCGGTTTTCGTAGCCAGTCCTGTTCTCTTGTTGTGGGACGATATAAAAAAGCGGCGTCATGCCGTAGCGGAAAAAGCTTCCTGATACCTATTTTTTGCCCTTCATGTTTCAAGCGGGCCGGGGGGAATCCCTCCGGCCCGTTCCCATTTTGCCTTTAATAAAGCTTACCGAGGGATTATGAACGCCGCCTCCGATAAACTCTGGATAGAGCGACCTGTCAGTGAATCGCTCGATGGCGACGCCTTGCAGCGCTCTCTTGAAATTTCACGGCTCGCAGCCGAGGCGCTTGTCAGGCGCGACCTTGTTTCTCTTGATGAGGTTCGCAACTTTTTGCAGGCAAAACTGTCGAGCATGCCAGATCCCTATCTTATGGCGGATATGAGCAAGGCTGTAGAGCGTCTCGCGCTGGCCGTCTGCAACGGGGAGATGATTTCCGTGCATGGCGATTATGATGTCGACGGCGTCACGGGTACGGCGTTGTTGGTGGAAACGCTGCGATCCTTTGGTGCACGGGTGGATTATTCCATTCCTTTGCGACTTCGGGATGGCTATGGGGTTTCAAGCCTGGCGCTTGAGTCCTGTGCAGCCGCCGGATCAGCACTGGTGATTACCGTCGACTGTGGGATATCGGCTCATGCCCAGGCGAAACGGGCCAGCGAGTTGGGGCTGGATATGATTATTACCGATCATCACCAACCGCCGGAAATTCTCCCCGAGGCTTTGGCGATTCTTAATCCTGCTCGCACCGATTGCCCATTTCCATTTAAAAGCCTCGCCGGGGTCGGGGTGGTTTTTATGTTGCTGGTTGCGTTACGAAAACATTTGCGTGAACTGGGTTATCGCAATAACCAGCCTGAACCGGATTTGCGTTATGGGCTTGATCTTGTCGCACTTGGTACCATCGCCGATATCGTTCCTCTTAAGGGACTCAATCGCGCTCTGACCAAAGCCGGACTCGATCTTTTATCGCATTCCGGACGCCCCGGGTTGCAGGCCCTTAAAAAGGTGGCAGGGGTTGATAAGGTAAACTGCGGAACGGTCGGTTTCAGGTTGGCTCCGCGCATCAATGCGGCCGGTCGATTGGAGGATGCCGCTATCGGTGTCGAATTGTTGCTCGAGGCGTCCTTGGCAGGGGCAATGCCGGCTGCCGAGTTATTGGATCAGGTCAATGGAGATCGTCAGGCTATTGAACAACAGACCCTTGAGCAAGCCGATGAACGCTGGCAACAACAATCCGATGGCGCTACCCACAGCATCGTCCTCGCCGATGACCGTTGGCATCCCGGAGTTATCGGCATAGTCGCCAGTCGATTGGTGGAGAAATACCACCGGCCGACGATTCTTATCGCCACGGCCAATGGAGCTGGCAAAGGTTCGGGGAGGTCGATCAAGGGTTTGCACCTATACCGTGCTTTGCAGGGGTGTCATACTTTTTTAAATGGGTTCGGCGGCCACGAGTATGCGGCCGGACTTACCATCGATGCTGGCAAGGTTGCCGATTTTGCCCGTTACTTTGAAAGCATTGCCCGGCAGCAACTTCAGCCGGAGGACTTGCTTCCCCGTCAGTATTACGATGGAGAGGTTTTCCTTGAAGATCTTGATCTTGATGCTGTTGACGAGTTGGCCCGATTGGCTCCGTTCGGTCCAGGAAACCCGCAGCCGGTTTATCTGGCGCGGGGTATCCTTGCCCAGGGGATCCAGCTGGTTGGCGCAAGTCACTTGCGGTTTCTGGCCTGTCAGGGGGCATACGGTCTGCCTTGTATCGCTTTCGGCATGGGTGTCCTGCATGATCGCCTGTCCGGGCCTCACGACATTCTTTTTACCCCTCAACGTAATGAGTGGCGTGGGCAGTCGTCCTTGCAGTTGCAGGTGCGGGATATCCGTCCTTCCCGTCTTACGTGACCTCGTGTTCAGATCTTCGGTCTAACTCTTCAGTCATTCGGATTTTTTTCTGCGGTACGTTATTCTGTAAAGGGTCGGCAATCTTTTACAGAAACGGAGGTGGTGTTATGACTCTTGCTTACTCGCAGGATATGCCCCTTGGCAGCAAAATGCCGTCATTTCGTCTCAAGGATCCCGAAGGCCGTGGTTTTGACAGCGATGAACTGGTAGGGCGTAAAGGTCTATTGGTCGTGTTTACCTGCAATCATTGTCCTTATGCCGGAGCTCAGTGGCCCAGGCTGGTGGGTCTGGCTGCCGAATTTCTGCCAAGGGGTATTCCTACCGTTGCCATCAATAGCAATATTCACCCTGGCTATCCGGAAGATGCCCCGGAGCGGATGAAGCAAAAGATTATCGAACTTCATCTGGAATTTCCCTACCTTGTCGACGATACGCAACAGGTGGCACGCGATTTTTCTGCCCAATGCACGCCGGATCCTTACTTGTTTGACCGGGATGGCTGTCTGGTGTATCACGGTCGAATCGACGACAATTGGAAGTGTGAACGGGATGTGACACGGCAGGATTTAAGGGCTGCTATGGAGGCGCTTGTGCATGGCGTGCCGCCGCTGGCGGTCCAGTCGCCATCCATGGGGTGTTCCATTAAATGGCGCCGGTAAGGGATGTTGACGCGGTTGAAGCGATACCATTGTCGGCTGCACCTCGCAAAGCATTTAAAGGCAGAAACGCACCGTTTACCCGCTTGATAAAAAAAGCCCGAAGGACTCATCCTTCGGGCTTTTGAGGTTGTATGGCTCTGAATCAGATCAGGCCGGCATCGCGGGCGATCTTTTCCCAGGCGGGCAGGCTTGCCCGGATGGTTTCCATGGGCACGCAATAGGCGATGCGGAAATATCCCGGCGCGCCGAAACCCTGGCCGGGAACCACAAGTACGCGATGCTCCTGTGTCAGGCGGGCAAACGCTACATCGTCCTCGAGGGGGGATTCGGGGAACAAATAGAAGCCCCCCTGAGGTTTCACCATCCGGAACCCAAGAGAGGTGAGGTGGTTGTAGAGCACGTCCCGTTTGGCCTGATAGTCGCCTATGTCGACGCTTTCTTCCTGCAACCCGGAGATCAACCGTTGCATGAGGGCTGGAGCGTTGACGAATCCCAGAACGCGGTTGCAGAAGATAGCTCCCTCCATGAATTTGTCCACATCGTCCATGGCCGGATTGGCGGCAAGGTAACCGATGCGTTCACCGGGCAGCGCGAGATCTTTGGAATGGGATGTAACGATAATGGCGTTACGTACATAAGAAAAGATACAGGGTACCGTGGCCTGGTCGTAGGTCAGGCGCGCATAGGGTTCGTCCGACAATACGAACAGCGTGCGGTTCAGTTCTTTTTCCTTGCGTTCAAGCATGTCGCCCAGGGACTTAAGGTCTTCCGGCGGATAGATGACCCCGGTGGGGTTGTTGGGCGAATTGATAATAATGGCCCGGGTTTTGGGACCGATGGCGGCTTCTATGGCATCGATATCGAGTTGAAAACTGTCGGCGCGGGTATGGACGGTTTTGGTCGTGCCGCCATGATTGTCGACGTAAAAAATATATTCGACGAAATAGGGGGCAAGAATGAGAACTTCGTCACCGGGATCGAGAATCGTCTTGAGTGTAACATTGAGTGCCCCGCCGGCACCGCAAGTCAT
>DIKU01000109.1:29827-43305 GCA_002424645.1 Pelobacter sp. UBA5610
GCCACCGCCGCGCGGGTTTCCGGATAGCCGGCATTGTTCATATATCGGTGCATGCCCGGTTGCGGGTTTTGCACCAGGTTAAGCAGTGCCTTGTTGAAGGCCTCGGGAGGTTCGGTAGAGGGATTGCCAAGGGTAAAGTCGAACACCTGGTCTTCGCCGTGAATGGCTTTTAGGCGTGTGCCCTCTTCGAACATCTTGCGAATCCAAGATGCGCGTTCAATGAATCCGGAAATCTTACTGGAAATTGCCATGTGGCCTCCCTTATCGAAAACAAATTTGATCATTTTTGCCGCAGTGTAATTGCTGAGACATAACGGGTCAAGGATTAAGGAATGATAAAGGCTTTCGTTTGCTTTTTGTGCATGGATAGGCTAATCTTTCAAGCCAAATTTCTCTGGGTGGGGTGACCATGACCAAAAACGATCTAAACGTTTTATCTGTACTGCGTCAGAAGATCGATGCCGTTGACGACCAGATCCTGTCCCTTCTTAACCAGCGGGCTTGTCTCGCACAGGAAATCGGTCACGCCAAGGCCGGGCAGGGGCTCGATTATTACAACCCTGGTCGCGAACTGGCTGTGTTTGAACGACTTATCGCTCAGAACAGTGGTCCTTTTCCCTCTGAGGCTATCCGGCGCGTGTTTAGAGAGATTATCTCCGCATCGTTGTCGCTCGAACAGCCCATCAAGGTTGCTTTTCTGGGACCGGCAGCAACTTTTACCCACCAGGCATCTCAGCGGCAGTTCGGGTTTTCCGCGCAGTTGACCGCGCAGAAAAGCATCCCTGCCGTATTTGAAGAGGTGCGCAGGGGGCGCGCCGATTACGGCGTGGTGCCGGTAGAAAATACCACTGAAGGCATCGTGTCGCATACGCTGGACATGTTCATTGAATCCGATCTTATGATCAATGCCGAAATTCTCTTGGAAATCTCCCATGATCTCCTGTCTCTGACCGGCAACATGGAGGATATTCGCAAGATCATGTCGCATCCCCAGGCGTTGGCTCAATGCCGACACTGGCTAGAAGACAATCTTCCCGATGTGCCGTTGCTCGATGCCCCCAGTACCGCTATGGCGGCCCGCCAGGCGGCGGAGGATCCCAGCGTGGCGGCCATTGCCAGTGAGATTGCGGCGTCCCTGTACGGATTGCGTACCGTCAAGCCCAAAATTCAGGATAACACCAACAACGTTACCCGCTTTCTGGTCGTCGGCCGTAATCTGACCGGGCGCACCGGACACGATAAAACCTCGATCATGTTCATCGTCGCAGATGAGCCTGGCATCCTCTCCAGAATGCTTGAACCGTTCAGCAGTCGGGGAATAAACCTTGCGAAGATTGAAAGCCGTCCCATCAAGTCCAAAGCCTGGGAGTATGTTTTCTTTCTTGATCTGGAAGGGCATGTTGAGGATGTCGCCATCAGCGAGGCCTTGACCGAACTGAAAGCCTGCTGTCGTTCCTTCAAGGTTCTGGGTTCTTATCCTCGTTGTCGTTGAGTATTTGATTAATTTTATCCTTATCACAGGTGAAGATATATAACATGGCGGAGTTTTTTGTTCCCAAATTGGCTGTGGTCGGTGTCGGTCTTATCGGTGGTTCTTTTGCCCTTGCGCTTAAAGAGGCCGGCCTGGTCGGCGAGATAGTCGGTATCGGAAGGGGTCGGGCCAACCTGGAGACGGCTCGCGAAAAAGGTATCATCGATGCTTTTACGCATTCGTTGTCCGAAGGTGTTGCCGGAGCTGATGTGGTTTTCCTATCGACCCCGGTACAGACCCTGTCCAAGGTTGCATCGGAAGTTTTACCCCATATGAAGCCCGGGGCTATTCTGACGGATGGCGGTAGCGTCAAAGCGGAGGTTATTGCAGCTATTGAGCCGATGCTGCCCGCAGATGTGCATTTTGTGCCCGGACATCCCGTGGCCGGCACGGAACAGAGTGGCGCCGCTGCGGCCTTTGCGACCCTCTACCGAGGGCGTCGATGTATTCTTACCCCGACTTCCCGTACCTCTCCGGATGCTCTGGAGAAGATAAAGTATCTGTGGCAAGCAGCCGGTAGCGATGTGGTTGTCATGACACCGGAAAAACACGACAGGATTTTAGCTGCCATCAGTCACCTCCCGCATATGGTTGCATACGCTCTGGTCGATGCCGTTGACAATTGCAGTGATGAGAATGAAAATATCCTCAATTATTCGGCAGGCGGGTTTCGCGATTTTACCCGTATAGCGTCTTCCGATCCGACCATGTGGCGGGATATCGCTCTGAGCAATCGTGCTGCCTTGCTGGAAGTGATCGAAAAGTTTGAAAAAAGTCTGACTGAGGTCAAGCAGGATATCGCCGCTGGCAACAGCGAGGGGTTGTTTGAATTTTTTCTGCGTTCAAAGCAGAGGCGAGATGCCATTATTTAAAAGTGTGTGCGATTGACTGTATGGATGAATCTTACTTTGAGGGCCTGGTGGTATCTCAAGCATAGAGCACATTGGGGGAGCAATGAGTGAACAGCAAATAATTCAACCTGGTGGCCGTTTGTGCGGTGAAGTGCAGGTGCCCGGAGACAAGTCCATTTCCCATAGGGCTATTATGCTTGGCGCATTGGGGGAGGGGGAGACGGTCGTCCGTGGTCTGCTGCGCGGCGAGGACAATCTTGCGACCCTTGCAGCTTTTCGATCCATGGGTGTTGAAGTCGCCGAGGATGCTGATGGTACTTTGCATATCGCCGGTCGTGGCTTGCATGGATTGCAGGAGCCTCAGGATGTCATCGATTGCGGCAACTCCGGGACCACCATGCGGTTGATGACAGGTCTTCTGGCCGGTCAGCAATTTTTTTCGGTCATGACGGGCGACCGGTTTTTGCGCAAGCGTCCGATGAAACGTGTTGTCGCGCCCTTGACCACGATGGGAGCACGCATTCTTGGCCGGCTCGGCGGCGAATATGCTCCGTTGGCCATTCAGGGGCAGGCGTTGAAAGGCATAACCCATCATTCCTCTGTCGCCAGCGCGCAGGTCAAGTCCGCTCTTTTGTTGGCCGGGTTGTATGCCGAGGGTCCGACAACCATCCATGAACCACATCTTTCCAGGGACCACAGCGAGCGCATGTTAGCCTGGTTCGGTGCGGATGTCAGACCGTTTGTCGGTGGGGTTACTCTTATGCCCGGTGCGCGCTTGCAGGGGCGAGAGGTTGTGGTGCCGGGGGATATTTCCTCCGCGGCCTTTTTCATGGTAGCAGCGCTTATTGTCCCCGGTTCTGAGTTGCTTATAAAGCAGGTTGGCGTTAACCCGACCCGCAGTGGTATCATAGACATCCTGCGGCAAATGGGTGGTGACATTTCTTTGCTCAATGAGCGTGACTGCTCCGGTGAACCTGTTGCCGATATTCTGGTCCGGGCCAGCGAACTCAAGGGGATTGATATCGGCGGGAGTGTTGTGCCGCGAGCCATTGATGAATTCCCCGTTGTCAGTGTGGCGGCAGCTTTTGCCCAAGGGCAGACGGTCATACGTGATGCCAAGGAGTTGCGGGTCAAGGAGACCGATCGCATCGCATCCATGTGCTCCGAACTTGGTGCTCTAGGCGCCTTGGTCGAAGCTCGCGATGACGGCATGGTGATTAACGGCGGCGCTCCCCTGGGCGCAGGTACGGTCTCCTCTTTGGGTGATCATCGTATCGGCATGAGCCTGGCTGTGGCGGCATTGCGCGCTTCGGGGCCGGTGACGGTTGTTGATACGGAATGTACGGCAACCTCTTTTCCAGGTTTTTGGGAACTCTTTAATGGGGTTCGTGAAAGTTGAGGTAAAGGTTTCTTACCTGAAAGTGCTAGAAAGGTAACCATATTGAAACAGGAGTTTATTATAGCCATAGACGGTCCGTCCGGAGTCGGCAAGAGTACTCTGAGTCGTCGCCTGGCCGAGAAGCTTCGGTATGTGAATATCGATACCGGTGCCATGTATCGTTCGGTGGCCCTGGCCGCCCATAGGGCCGGCATTGCCATGAACGATGGTGATGCTCTGGAACAGCTGTGTGCGCATCTCGAAATCAGGTTTGTTCGCATGGATGGGCTGGAAAAAGTTCTGCTGGATGGAGAGGATGTATCGGAGGCTATCCGCACGCCCGAGATAAGTCTGTTGTCTTCGCAGGTTTCCGCACAACCTGCCGTGCGACGGGCTATGTTGTCCCTGCAACGAAAGATGGGGGAACGCGGCGGTGTTGTGCTGGAGGGTCGGGATATCGGGACCGTTGTTTTTCCTATGGCCGAGGTGAAGTTTTTTCTGGCGGCAACGGCCTCGGAGCGGGCAAAGCGCAGGTATCTTGAACTCAAAGCGAAAGGTCTTGATGTTGACCTTGCCCAGACACTCGCCGAGGTTGAGGCGAGGGATGCCGCCGATTGCGGCCGCGAGCACGCACCCTTGCGGCAGGCCCAGGATGCGGTGCTTATTGATACGACTGTTCTTGATATCGATCAGGTGCTCGATCGTATGCTCGAGGTGGTGACCGAACGTCAGGCAGTTTGTCATACAAAAGGGAGTGTAACCCCATGAAGATTATTCTGGCCGACAGCGCCGGGTTTTGTTTTGGCGTAAAACGCGCCACCAATCTGGCTTTTGAGGCTGCGGAGCAATATCCGCATATCTGTTCTTTAGGTCCTATTATTCATTCGCCCCAAGTTGTCAAGAAGCTTGAAGAAAAGGGCGTTAAAGTTATTCGCAAGGTCGAAGATATCGACCATGGAGCCGTTATCATTCGCTCTCATGGTATAACGGCTGAAGAGCTTGATGTGATACATCATCGTGCTCTTAATATCGTCGATGCCACTTGTCCCTTTGTAAAAAAAGCCCAGGATTACGCCACCATGCTCTGTAATGAAGGGTATTCGGTGGTTTTGGTCGGAGAAAAGGATCATCCTGAAGTGCAGGGAATTATTTCCTATACGCGCGGGGGAGAGGTCTTTGTGGTGGCTGATTGCAAGGAAGCACAGCGCTTGCCCGACAGGCCCAAGCTGGGCATCGTTGCCCAGACCACCCAGTCTTTCAAGAACCTGCAGCAGGTAGCCGATACCTGTCTTGAAAAGAGTAAGGAAGTAAGGATCTTCAACACCATTTGCGATGCAACTTCTGTGCGTCAGAACGAGGCACGTAAAATTGCCTGCGAGGCTGATCTCATGCTGGTCGTCGGGGGATTCAACAGTGCCAACACTACCCGGTTGGCACAGATTTGCCAGGAGATCCAGCCACGGACCTTTCATGTGGAGACCGCGGAGCAAATTCAGGATTCCTGGTTTGACGGCGTGGGTTGCGTGGGGATCACTGCAGGCGCATCGACGCCCCGTTGGATTATTGATGAAGTGGTCGAACTGGTTTCGGCTATGTCTAAATAAATGTTTGTTTTTTGAAGGTTACCGTGCTATGTTTACGCCGATGACCTCAGGGGCATCGCTGTCGCCGGGCGGCAGGATTATCGTTTAGGGGGTAAGTTTGTTAATGGTAAAAAATCACGAAGACAAAGATGAATTCATGGATGATGAATTCGAAGACATGGACATGAGCTTCAGTGAGCTTTTTGAGAATAGCATCAAAGAGCTCAACGTTGGCGATGTTGTCGAAGGTACTGTTCTGCAAATCAACGGCGATATGGTTGTCGTTGATGTCGGCTACAAATCCGAAGGCATTATTCCTCTGGCTGAATTCAGTGATGAAAACGGCAAGGTAGATGTCAAGGTCGGGGACAAGATCGATGTGCTTTTCGAGCGTCGTGAGAACGAAAACGGCCTGATCAGTCTCTCCAAAGAAAAAGCCGATCGTCAGAAGATCTGGAACAACCTTGAAGAAGGTGCCGTTGTTGAAGGACGTGTTGCTGCCCGTATTAAAGGTGGTCTGTCCGTTGACATCGGGGTTAACGCCTTCCTGCCCGGTTCCCAGGTTGACCTGCGGCCTGTCCGCAACCTGGATAAACTTCTGGGTGAAACCTTCGAATTCAAGATCATTAAGCTTAATAAGAGACGTGGCAATATCGTTCTGTCGCGCCGGGTACTGTTGGAAGAACAACGCGAAACCCTGCGTCAGGACACTCTTGAAACCCTCTCCGAGGATCAGGAAGTCGTCGGTATTGTCAAGAATCTCACCGATTACGGTGCATTTATTGACCTGGGTGGTATCGATGGCCTGCTGCATATCACCGATATGTCGTGGGGTCGCGTTGCCCATCCTTCCGACGTTCTTGCCGTTGGCGATAAGATCAAGGTTAAAGTGCTCAAGTTCGATCGGGATAAAGAACGTGTTTCCCTTGGCCTTAAGCAACTTGCCGCCGATCCTTGGCTCAGCGTTGCTGAACGCTATCCTTCCGGTATGCGGGTTACAGGCAAGGTTGTCAGTCTGACCGATTACGGCGCTTTCATTGAGCTTGATGAAGGTGTTGAAGGCCTGATTCACGTAAGCGAAATGAGCTGGACAAAACGCATCAAGCATCCCAGCAAAGTTCTCAATATCGGTGATGAGGTTGAGTCTGTCGTGCTGGCAGTCGATGTAGCCAACCGCCGTATCTCCCTGGGTCTCAAGCAAATCGAGCGCAATCCCTGGGAAATCATCGGTGAGAAATTCCCGATGGGTACCATTATCGAAGGCCAGGTTAAGAACATTACCGATTTCGGTATCTTCGTTGGCGTCGATGACGGTATCGATGGTTTGGTACACATCTCCGATCTTTCCTGGACCAAGCGTATCAAGCATCCTTCCGAATTGTTCAAGAAGGGGGATGTTGTCAAGGCTGTCGTTCTCAACATCGATCAGGACAACGAGCGTTTCTCCCTCGGGATCAAGCAGCTCGCTTCCGATCCTTGGCAGACCATTGCGACCCGTTACGCACCCGGTACCATGATCAAGGGCAAGGTAACCTCCGTTACCGATTTCGGTATCTTCCTTGAAGTTGAAGAAGGTATTGAAGGCCTGATCCATGTATCCGAGATCAGTAAAGAAAAAGTCGACACGCCCAAAGACTTTGCCAAAATTGGCGATAATCTCGAGGCTGTTGTGCTGCACGTGGACACCGAAGACAAGAAAATTGCCTTGTCCATCAAGCATGTTGCACAGCACAGAGAAAAAGCCGAAGTTGATGCTTTCCTCGGTTCCCAGAAAAGTGCTACATCCAACCTTGGTGACATCTTCAAAGGCGCTCTCGATAAGGCCGGCGACAAAGAATAATCCTCTTATCGGATCGTATCGGCCCGCCTCCGGTGGGCCGATACGCATAAGGCTCCATGAAAAAGAGACCTTTCTTGATGGCCCTGTTGACACTCGGGGCCATCTTTCTTTTGTTTCTCGTATTTGCTCTATTGCTCTCGCGTTGTTCGGGTGGCGTGCATGGCTTGCCTGGCGGCGGGGAACGCATTGGTGTTGTGGAAATCAATGGCATGCTGACCAGTTCCGAGCCTGCCGTCAAACAACTTATTGAATTCAAAGACGATGATTCCATAAAGGCTGTCATCCTGAGAGTGGACTCTCCGGGCGGAGCTGTTGCTCCTTCACAGGAGATACATGATGAAGTTTCACGGGTAGCTGAGATGAAGCCCGTCGTGGTTTCCATGGCTTCGGTTGCGGCTTCCGGAGGCTACTACGTCAGCATCCCCGCTCAACGCATTCTCGCCAACCCTGGAACGATTACTGGTAGTATTGGTGTCATTATGCAGGTCACCAACCTCCAGGAACTCTATGGTAAGTTGGGTCTTAAAAATCAGGTAGTCAAAAGTGGTGAACATAAAGATCTCGGATCGCCTCTTCGTCCAATGAGCTTTGAGGATCGCCAGATTTTGCAGAGCGTAATCGATGATGTATATGATCAGTTTGTAACAGCTGTCAGTACTGGTCGCAAATTACCTCTGGATAAAGTTAAGCGTCTTGCTGACGGCCGGATTTTCACCGGTCGTCAAGCTAAAGAGGCTGGACTTATAGATGAATTAGGCGGGATGCAAGATGCCATCAGGGCCGCTGCCGAGCTGGCTGGTATCGTAGGCGAACCTAAGCTGGTTTATCCGCCAAAGGATAAAGAAAGCGTTCTTAAATATTTCATTGAAGAATCCGCATCTCAGGTTGGACGCGCTCTGCAGCAAAAGCAACAGGGTGCCCCTGCAATGCAATACCTGTGGACCGGCCTTGATTAGGAGGGATATATTCATGACCAAGAGTGAATTAATTGAAGAGCTTTCCTACATAAATGGAATGCTGAGCAAAAAAGAGTCTGAGCTGGTTGTTAATACGCTGCTTGATAGTATTCGCGATGCGCTTGTTGGCGGGGATCGGGTTGAAATTCGAGGGTTCGGTTCCTTTACGGTGCGTACCCGCGAGGCACGCGAAGCAAGAAATCCTAAAAGTGGCGAAGTTGTTGCCATCCCGGTTAAAAAAACGGCCTTCTTTAAAACGGGAAAGCAGCTTCGTGAGCGGGTGGATACGGACAAATAATAGGGTTTTTGCATTGTTGACCTTCTGATTTTCTGGAGTAATGATGGAATCCAAAACCCATCTGGCTATTTCTGCCTCCCTTGTAGGGGAAGTGGTGGAAATTATGCCTGGCAAGGCTACTGCCCGATTGAAGACTACCGGTGAAATGGCTGCCGATGAGCGTGGGTTGCTGCATGGCGGTTTTACCTTCGGTCTTGCTGATTACGCTGCGATGTTGGCTGTAAATGACCCCTATGTGGTGTTAGGCGGAGCGGAGGTGCGTTTTCTGGCGGCGGTACGGTGTGGTGACGAGTTGCTCGCTACAGCCACCCTGGATACGCAAAACGGCAAAAAACATTGTGTGAGCTGCTTTGTTGAGTCGGGTGGCAACCGGGTTTTTGAAGGGACTTTTACTTGCTTTGTGCTTGAAAAGCCCCTTTTACCCTGATCTTTGGTTGCAGGCAACATCGTTGCCCTGATCCTTTATTTGGTTCTTCAGTTAATAAGAAAGCCCCGCTTAAAAGCGGGGCTTTCTTATTAACTGGTTGGTTTTTTTGAAGATCTCCAAGGTGCCGACTCTCGCGAAAAATTTGACCGGATAAAAATCCTGGTCACCGTCTGTCATTTCAGGCGTCCCACTCGGTGGTGGGCTGGCTCACCATGACATTGAACGATTGACGCGCCGATCGATATATGTTGGTCAACTTTTCCATGATACTCGTGCAACTCAGAGATCTTCTTCCGTAATCTGTGCTTAAAGGCTATCACAGACATTTGAAGTGTCAACGGTATCATCAACTCAGGGTTTGAATTTTGCGAGGACAACGGCCATGCCCTGTGATACCATCCCCAAGGTACAAAGTTAAGACTCGGCGATTCTTGAAAGGACATTTCGTGGCAGGACATGTATTTCGCATTACTGTTGAATCCGATTGCAATGGTATGCGCCTTGATCAGTTTTTAGCACAGGCTCTGCCGGACTTTTCCCGATCCTATGCACGTAAAATAATTGATCTTGGGGGTGTTCATCTGGATGGTCGTCGTATGCGACGCAGCTCGCTTTGCGTTACGGCCGGTGCGTCGCTGGAAATCTTTATTGATGAGCAACCGCTGGATGTTTTTGCCCTTACAGATGCCCATACTCTTTATAGAGATAAGTATCTTTTGGTTATTGATAAGCCTGCCGGTGTCAATACCCAACCAACGCCGGCTCGCTATAAAGGGACCCTTTACGAGGCTTTGTTGCGGCTACTTGAGTCTTCCTGTGTGAAAGGTCAAAAACCTTCCCTGGGGATGGTGCAAAGGCTCGATCGTGACACATCCGGAGTCATGGTGTTCTCCATACATACGCGTGCCCATCAGCCCTTAACCAAGATTTTCACAAGTCGTGGCGTGAAAAAACTTTATCTTGCCATGATTGAGGGTGCGTTGGATCAACCGCAAGGGGAATTTCGTTCTCTTTTGGCGAGGCAGCATCGCACCAACCTTATGAAATCGGTAGAAAAGGGCGGCAAGGAAGCTTTAACACGCTACCGTGTCATCGAATCTTTTGGGGATGCTACGCTGGTGGAAGTCGAAATCCCAACCGGCCGATCTCATCAGATCCGGGTTCATTTTTCCGAAGCGGGGCATCCTTTATTAGGCGATACGCGATACGGCGGGATAGCTTCGTGGCGTGGCGTTCCTGTTCCCCGTCAGATGCTTCATGCCTGGAAGTTGCAGATGGAGCATCCTGTCAGTCGTGAAACAGTCACTTTTGAAGCTCCATATCCCCGGGATCTGCTGGATATGCTCAATCGTGCACGCTGCTCTGAATAGACAAATATTTTGTATAGAACCCAACGCAGGATTTTTTGATTTCCACCATTGCCGGATCCTTTCCCCCCAGTCGAGGAAATTATGTTGACCTACCCTCATATTGACCCGATCATTTTTCGTATTGGTCCCATTGCCGTACGCTGGTACGGATTCATGTATCTTCTTGGGTTTCTTGCTGCTTACCTGCTGATAAGGCACCTGGCAAAATTTCGTCATCTTGATGTTGATTCCGACCAGATCGCCGACCTGCTGTTTTATTGTGTCATCGGTGTTATTGCCGGCGGGCGAATCGGGTATGTGTTGTTTTATGATCCCGTTTTTTATTTTAATCATCCGTTGCAATCTTTTGCTGTATGGCAGGGGGGGATGAGTTTTCACGGCGGCTTGCTCGGTGTGATTATTGCCGTGTTGATCTGGTGTCGGCGTACCGGGACCAATACCTTGTTGACCGGAGATATCCTTGTTACCGCCGCTACGGTGGGGTTAGGTCTTGGTCGCATCGGCAATTTTATTAATGGTGAACTCTGGGGGCGTGCCACCAATCTCCCATGGGGAATGATTTTCCCTGGCGCCGGAGGGGTTCCCAGGCATCCGAGTCAGCTTTATGAGGCTTTTCTGGAGGGGATATTGTTGTTCAGCATTTTATGGACCCTTCAGCGAAAACGCGTGGCAATCGGGGTTCCTTTCTTCTCGTTCATCGCGTTTTATGGATTTTTCCGGTTCCTTGTCGAACTCGTTCGTGAACCCGATGCTCATATTGGATTGCTGTGGGGTAAGTTCTCCATGGGGCAGTTTTTGTCTTTTCCGATGATTCTGGTTGGGGTTCTGGGAGCCTGGTATTGCTGGCGACGAAGATCTCATTCATGAAAAATATATGTGGCATTATTTACGATTGTGATGGCGTGCTGTTCGACAGTCGTCGCGCAAATCTTGCTTATTACGGCAAGGTCCTTTCATATTTTGGGGAATTGCCTTTGTTGGATGAAGACAGCCCGCGCGCGGACTTGTGTCACACCCATGCAAGCCTTGATGTCTTTCATAAACTCCTGGGGCCGGCACGGGTATCAGAAGCTCAAACCTTTGCCGAGACCATCGACATCCACAGCTTGTTTCCCCTCATGATTCCGGAAAAGGGGATACCGCAGGTGCTTGATCGTTTAAGCAAGCGCATGGTTCTGGCTCTGGCCACGAACAGAGGACGCAGTGTCTGTGCGATCCTGGATCATTTTCACATGCGGAATTATTTTAAAGCGGTGGTGACTTCCGAGGATGTACAACGTCCTAAGCCCTCGCCGGACATGTTGCTGCTTGCCGTTGATAAACTTGGCCTTAAACCTGAGCAGGTGTTGTTTGTGGGTGATTCGGAGTTGGATCGTCAGGCTGCAAGGCAGGCTGGGTTGCGTTTTGTGGCATATAAAGGATGGGTTGATGGCGATCTGATTATTCATGAGCATCAGGAGCTGGAGACCTTGCTGGGGGTAGCTTGAAAACAATGGATTGGTTTCAGGGATAACGCAATTCAATGTAGCTTTTGGAAATTGCTGGGAAGGAGCGGGCGCAACAGCCTTTCAATGAAGAGTTTTCTCCATTTCCAATACATGGCCGTCTTTAAGCTTTCGGTAGATTACTTTGTCCATGATGGTGCGAATGATGAAAATCCCGCGACCATGTTCCTCCAGGCAGGCTGCATCCGGGGTTGAAAGGGTGCAGAGATCGAAACCCTTGCCCTGGTCGTAAACTTTGATGATCAGTTTATGACGTATAAGCGAAATGGTGATTCGTACTTCCGCCGAGTTTGGTTTTTTTGCATGCTGAATCGCATTGGCCATGGCCTCGGTCAGGACCAGGTTTATGTGGTAGGCAAGCTCCTCCCGGTCACCTGAAAAACGGTCCAGTGATCGGGCCATGGATTCGCCGATTTGTCCGACGAGCCCCAGATACCTGGTTTCCGTGGGGAGTGTAATGTCCAGTTCGATCCTTTCGCTCATTGAGCCTCCGCGGATATCAGGGCTGAAAGCTGGCTAAGGCATCCTCGGCATTGGGAAAGATTTCAAATACGCGATGCAGTCGGGTTAATTCGAACATGGATTGTACCTGGGGTTGCAGACCGGCAAGTTTAAGACTGCCGTTTCTGGCGCTGGCATTTTTGAATCCGGACACCAATGCACCAAGACCGGAAGAGTCGACAAAACGAACTCCTTCCAGATTGATGACCATGTTGTTCTTCCCATCCTCGAACAGCGATAAAAGCCGGGTTTTTAAATCAGTGCTGTTGTGTGCGTCAAGGCGTTCTTCCTCTACGGAAATCAGTACGATACTTCCCTGTTCATTAACTTGAATATTCATCTATGCACTCCAGATTTTTTGTCAGCTGCCTTGAGCCGATCATTTGCAATAATACCACGTTTCCCTACCACCAAGTAAATCGGTGGCAACAGTCCTGTCAATAACGACTCTGCACAGTTGGTGTTTGCTGTAAATTCAGACCTTGTTGGCCGATACGCCGGCCACATGCATGCAGCGACGAGCTTTGACAGTCGTCCGGTTTGCCGGACAGATTCGTTATGACTGAGTTTGTGAGGCACTAGCCCTGTTTTGCTATGGTGCATAGTAGCTGCGCGACGATTTTCGTTGTTTCGGCAGAGCCGTCGACCTGCACTACCTGCGGTTCTTCTCCTATCGGATCGAAAGCCTGTGCTTGCCGGTCATAAAGAGCCCGTCGCCCATCGGAAGCATCCAGGCCCAGGCTCTGGCGGTTGTCGAGTCGTTGTAGAGCGATTTCGCGGTCACACGTCACGGCAATGGTCCATGCCGGTAGCCCGAGATTCCCGGCGGCCAAACGAAAACGTTCGCGTTCGTCACGGTTGGCAAAACTGGCGTCGACTATGACGGTTCGTCCACTTTGCAGGGTTTGCAGCGCACGATCAAGGAGCAGGTCGTAAGTAGCCTTGCTTGCACCTGGACTGTAGATGCCTTCTCCAAAAGCTTCATTGCAGCGCTGTTGAGGGGCGATGTCCGCAAGTTCTTTCCTTACCTCGTCCGATCGCACCACCTCTGCCCCGAGGGAGGTTGCCAGTTGTCTGGCAATGGTGGTTTTGCCCACACCCATAAGACCGCAGATAAGGATCAATCTCGGCGCTCGGCATAAATAGCCCAGTGCCTGGTTGAAGTATCTTTTGGCGCGTGCCTCGGCTGCCAGTCGGTTGGTTTCATCGGCGTTCTGGTCGTTGCTCAAAAACGATTC
>DIKU01000002.1:0-6812 GCA_002424645.1 Pelobacter sp. UBA5610
GCCGCGCCTTCAGCCTTCAGTCTTCGGCCTTCAGTCTGCCTCACCCCTTTTGGCTCGAATTTTGCTTAAATAATGAATTGTAATTTTTGATTTCCAAAATCCATCCGAGGAGCTCCCATGATGCGATCCATGCGTCATCCCCTGCGAAAATTTTCAAGATCGCCGGCCGGATTGACCCTCATCGAACTGATTGTCACCCTAGTCATATTGGGCATTCTGCTGACCATTGCCATTCCCCTCATGCGCCCCTTGGTTCGCAGCACCAACCTGACCTCTTCCGCCAATTCTTTTGTTGCCGCTCTCAATTATGCCCGCAGCGAGGCGGTAACTCGCGGCGCCAGGGTGGTTGCCTGCGCCAGCAGCAACCCCATGGCCAATCCGCCCGCCTGCAGTAACAACGCCAATTGGCAGACCGGATGGCTGGTATTTTTAGATAGCAACGAAAATAACACCTACCAGGCTGCCAACGATACTCTGTTGCGTGTGGCTGGGCCTATTGGCGGCGATTTGACCCTCGCCGGTGCCAATCCTGCTGTCGCATTCACGAATTTAGGCGCGGCCATCGCGGGTAGTGGCAACTATATTGTTTGCGGTTCGGGGTTGAACCGCTGGACCGTCAATGTCACCGCATCTGGCCGGATTAATAATCAAAGGGGGGCAGTATGTCCTTGAGGCTTCATAATGCCGCCGTCGGCCGCCGCTATTCCCAGGAGTCCGGTTTCAGCCTGGTCGAGGTGTTGGTTGCGTTGTTGATACTGACGGTCGGTTTGCTTGGTCTGGCCGGCCTGCAGGGGCGGGGACTCCGCGACAGCCAAAGCGCTCTGGTGCGTTCCCGGGCCGTGCAATGCGCCGAAGATATTCTGGATCGCATGCGGGCCAATCGGGCCAATGCCGGAGCTTATGCTGTCGGTATCGGCGCGCCCGGGCCCGATGAATGGGATGATATGGATGGCTTGCTTGCTGAATTGAGCGGTTATGCAGGAATCGTTCAGACTGACTTGGGCGAATGGAAGTTCAGCCTCGCCCAATCCTTGCCCGAAGGCGACGGTTCGGTGGCGGTCAACGGCAACCTTACGACCGTCGTGGTGCAGTGGACCGAATCGGGCGAGGAGCAAACCGTAACTGTGGTGACGAGGTTATGATGAACTGTCAAAAAATGTTTTTCAGGCGACTGGTGTCGCAGACCGGCATCACTTTGGTGGAAATGCTGGTGGCAATGGTGATTGGGCTCATACTGGCCGGCGGTATTTACCAAGTATTTGTCGGCAGTTCGGAAAGCTATCAACTGAACACGCAACTGGCGCGGGTGCAGGAGAGCGGTCGCTTTGCCATGCAACTCCTGCGGCAGGAAATTCGCGGTGCGGGTTACCTGGGCTGTGCACAGGATGTGGACGCCTATACCTCGTTGCTCAACAATTCAAATTTCTATCTCTTTGAGTTCAACAACGCCATTTACGGCCTTGAAGCTACCGGCAACAATACCTGGGCTGACAATTCCCAAGGTTTCACCCAGGCGCAACTCGGGACCCAGTTGGCCATCGATACTCCCCTGAGTGGAAGTGATATTGTCGTTATTCGAGGTGTTTTCGGTGGCAATATTACCATGTATACGGAAATGCCTCCTCCTTCGGCGGATATGAAAGTTGCGAACGCTGCTGGCATTATTAACGACAATGACATTCTGATGATCTCGGACTGCAGCCATGCATCCGTTTTTCAAGTGAGCAGTTTTAATCCAAATAACGGCAACCTCGTTTACAATACCGGCGGCAATTACGTTCTGGGTGATGCGGGGTTTCCAGGGAATGCCACCAAAATTCTGGGTCATGACTATAAAATCGGAGCTGAGATTGTCCGAATCCGCAGCGCGGTATTTTTCATCCGACTCAATCCTGGCAATCAACCTGCCTTATATATGAAAGAAGGCGTCGCTCCTGCCGTCGAGCTCGTCGAGGGTGTGGAAAGCATGCAGATTCGCTACGGTGAGGATACCAATAACGACGGTACGGTCGATACTTATGTCAATGCCAATCAGGTCGGAAACTGGGAGAGGGTGCGCAGCGTTCGCATCGGCTTGCTGTTGCGCAGCACGGCCGAAGCGGGGCGTGGACCCGTTGACAATAATGTCTACGATGTTTCCGGCGATGGCAATGACGATTTCGGACCGGTTGGCGACCGGCGCTTGCGATTGGTCATGAGCGGCACCGTCGGCTTGCGCAACCGCCTTCGTTAATGGGGGAGATGATGATGCTTCATAGTGCAGCCAACAACAGGGGCGCGGTGTTGGTCACCGGCCTGATTATTCTGGTGGTGCTGTCCCTCATTGGTCTGGTCGCCATGCAGAGTACCACCTTGCAGGAGCGCATGGCCGGCAACCTGGAACAGCGTGATGCGGCTTTTCAGGCGGCCGAAGCCGGTTTGCGGGGCGCCGAGGAATGGCTTAACAGCGTCGTTATCTTGCCTGCCTTCGACAGTACCTGCAATAACGGCCTCTGCAAGCCCAAAACCGATGGCACGGTATGGTGGAAAACCCTGGATTGGAACAATCCGGCCAAATATCGCACCTACCAGGAAGGCAATATCTCTGCCCGGTATATTATCGAACATGTGGCAAATACCAACATAACGGGTAGCGATTCAGTAAAATTTGCACCGGTTCCTGAGGAGGGGGCAGGTGTTTACAGAATTATCAGTCGTGGAATCAGCCCCAACGGGTTGGTAGAAGTTATTTTGCAGACCACATTTGTTCGTTAGATTTTAATTTATAAATTAGTAAAAATTCGGAGGCTATATGATTCCAAATTGGACAAAAATGTCAAAATTAACTGCTTTGAAGATTTTTATCGCAACGCAGTTTATCCTTTTTTGTGCCAGTGCTTCATTTTCCGCCCAATCGAGTGGATATATTACTAGGGTAGAGCCTTTGTTGAACATGGTGGCGATTGATGGTCGGTTAAGAGAAGTATCAGGCGAGGCCAAGATTTATCGAGGTTTTTCTGAAAAAAATACAGAAAATATCAATTCTGTTCGTATAAATAATTACGTTATGTATAGAGTGTATAAAAATAAAATTGTCGAATTGAGAATTTTTGACAAACCAATTGATCCGGTTCGAATTGTTCCTTTGGTGGAAAGTTCCAAATAATTTTTCTATTTGAGGAATTAAAATAATGAATAAAAATTTTTTAGCGATAAATATCAAAAGGCTTTTTCTCCTGGTATTTTTTGCTTTTTTTGGTGGTTCTCAGATTTTGGCAGGGACCATTTCGCAAGCCCCCTTATTTATATCCGGGGCTGATATCGATCCTAATATTATGTTTATTATTGATGATTCAGGTTCAATGCAATGGGAGTTTATGCCTGATGAAACAATGCATTTTTCTATTTATGTTTTTCCTGTCGTAAACAATGTATATGGGGGATCTGTTTATACAAATCAGGTTCCAAATTTTGATGACAATAATCTCCATAATTTTTTTAGTCGTTCTAGTGAAAACAATAAGGTTTTTTACAATCCTGATATCACTTATAAACCATGGCATAATCATGATGGCACGCCAATGGCTGACGCAAACCCAACATGCGCCTACTATAATCCAGCTTCTACAGGCTTGGGCTGCATGAATCTGAAAGATCAAAACACAAAATATGCGCTCTGGTTTTATAATACAAGCAACCAAGATTTAAGTCAGGCATGGGGTAACTGGTCTAATCATACTTTTTGGCCTATCACCTACTATAATTATGTTGGCGGAAGTAGAACTTTGCGTTCCAGTTATACTCGGGTGCAAATCACGAGTTCTACGCCTTCCACGTCAACGTTTACCAGTCCAAACGGAACAATCCGCACCCGCGATCAGGAAATTCAGAATTTTGCCAACTGGTACCAGTACTATCGTTCAAGGATTCTGGCTTCTCGCGCGGGTATCGGCAAGGCATTTGCCGCTCAGGGAGAGTCGATCAGGGTTGGTTTCGGTGCTATTAACAAGGAGGCCTCCTCTGTTGATAACGTAAGTACCACGACCATCATTCGTGGTGTGCGTCCCTTCAGTGGTTCCGATCGAGAGGATTTTTTTACCAGGCTCTACAACCACATTATCCCTACGTCGGGAACACCGTTGCGACGGGCTCTGGACGCTGCGGGACAATATTATATGCGAACCGACTCCCGTGGGCCATGCAGCACGACTCCTGGCCAATCCGGCGGGGATGATATCTCCTGTCGGCAGAACTACACGGTGCTTATGACTGATGGGTATTGGAACGGTTCTGCTGCTGCAACTGCGGCCGCGAGGGACAATGTCGATGGGCAGGCTGGTTCGTTGATTATCAATCCAAATCCGTCCAAAAGTAACTTTCAATATTCCCCGAAACCTCCCTATGAAGATGCCTGGTCCAATACTCTGGCCGATATTGCCATGTATTACTGGAACCGCGATCTGCGGCCGGACCTGGACAACAATGTGCCAACTTCTACCTCCAACGAAGCCTTTTGGCAACATATGGTCACCTTCGGAGTCGGTCTTGGGGTTGCCGGGACCCTCGATCCAGAAAATGATTTTGCCGGTCTGGTGGCCGGTACCACGCAATGGCCGCAGCCCTACGCAGATGCCGGCCCCGCCAACGTCGATGATCTATGGCATGCGTCGGTAAATAGTCGTGGCGGCTTTTTCAGTGCTGCCGATCCGGATGTGTTTGCCGAGCGTCTGGGGGAGACACTGGATAGCATTGTTTCCCAATCGATGGGGACAGCGGCGGCCATCGCTACCAACTCGACGCGTTTGGTGGATGGCGCCCTGATTTACCAGGCTAAATTCGATAGCACTGACTGGAGCGGTGAGTTGGTCTGTTATCGCCTGGACCCTGATACCGGCTATGTCGACGGTACGGCATGGACCACGGATGATGCGGGTAGGATTCCCAGTCATGAGTCACGCAGGATTTTCACATGGAATGGGAGTGCAGGGCTCCAGTTCTCGGAGAGTTCCTGGGATTCTCTTTCGGTGACCCAGCGTACCGCCTTACAGGCTGGTGGGACCGTACAGCAAGGAAAAGATCGCCTCAACTGGATTCGAGGTCAACAGAGCAAAGAAGAGGGCCAAGCTGGCGGATATTTGCGCAAACGTAGTAAAATTTTGGGGGATATCGTCAATTCCGACCCGGTTGTAGTGGGTGTCCTAAATTTCCGATATGAAAACCTGCCGGCCGGGACGCCGGGACAAGATACCTATGCGGCTTTCGTCGAAGCCAACAAAACCCGCCGGCGGATGGTGTACGTCGGGGCCAATGACGGTATGCTGCATGCATTTGACGCCAATTCTGGTGAGGAGGTGTTCGCCTATGTCCCTGGGGGCGTGTACCAGAATCTGGCGTATCTGACCGATCCCGCCTACACCCATCGATATTACGTGGATGGCTCTCCCTTTGTCGGCGACGCCTATATCGATGGCCAATGGCGAACCATTCTGATCGGGACCCTCGGGGGCGGTGGGCGCAGCGTTTTTGCCCTGGATGTGACCGATCCGGATAACTTCAATGCCGGTAATGTAATGTGGGAATTTGCTGACCCCGAACTGGGGAATTCTTTTGCGCAGCCGGTGATCGGCAGGATGGCCAACGGTGCCTGGGCCGTGATTTTCGGCAACGGTTACGGCAGCAACCTTGGCGAATCCAGGTTGTTCATTCTCGACGTTAAGACTGGCGGCACAACGCTTAGAAGGGTAATCAGCGCCGGGACAGGTCCTGGAAATGGCCTTTCGACGCCGGCCATGGTGGCCAACAGCCAACGGACCCTGACCACCGGGTATGCCGGCGATCTCCTCGGCAATCTGTGGAAATTCGACCTTTCTCACGCCTCGAATACCGGCCAATGGAATGTAGCCTTTACCTCTGGCTCCAATCGCTATCCCTTATTCACCGCTCGATACGGAAGCACCCAGGTGCAACCGATTACGGCGCCGTTGGATATTGGGTTACATCCCAACGGCAATTACATGATCTATTTCGGCACCGGCAAATACTTCGAGGTCGGTGACAACCTGGTCGGCAGCAATCCGGATGTTCAGACCTTCTATGCCATCGAGGATACCGGCACCCGCATCTCCGTTTTGGATCGCAGCTCCCTCGTCAAGCAGGATATCCTGGCGGAAGTCACCTTTAGCGGACTGACTTGGAGGATTACATCCCATAAGTCCGATGCCGCGTTTGCCGGCAAGCGGGGTTGGTACCTGGATCTCCTGACGCCGGTGAATGTGCGCAAGGGTGAGCGGGTGGTCAGCGTGCCTTTGCTACGGCATGGTCGCGTCATTTTCACTACCCTGATTCCATCCCAGGATCCCTGTTCGGCCGGCGGCAAAAGCTGGCTGATGGAACTCGACGCACGTACCGGAAATCGAGTTGGTTACGCGGTGTTTGACGTGAATCGGGACGGCCGGATCGATGCCTCGGATGTTGTGGCCTGGGGAACCGACAATGCCTCGAACTTCCCATCCGGCGTGCAGGTGGACGGCATCATCAAGACCGGTGCGGTGATCACTGCAGGAGCGACGGAAAAGAAATATTTCGGCAAATCGGATGGGGACCTGTTTATCGCAACCGAACCTACTGACCCGGATGGCGGTTATGGGCGCCGTTCCTGGCGGCAATTGAAATAAGGGAGGGACACAGATGCGTCGAAATATCAGGGGCTTTTCCCTTATAGAGTTGCTAGTGGTTATGGCCATCCTCGGCATTCTCATGGCCATCGCCGTTCCCATGTACAACCAGTACCGCCGCCGGGCCAATCGCGCCGAAGGGCGCGCGACCCTGGTCGA
>DIKU01000002.1:6877-7225 GCA_002424645.1 Pelobacter sp. UBA5610
GTCCCCTCACGGCCTTTACGCTATCGCTTTTGTCAATCGTACGGCCACCACCTTTACCATCTCCGCCACTCCACAGGGTAGCCAGACCGGCGACGAATGCGGTCAGCTCACCATCAATCAGGCCGGCGCGCGCGGGGCGGCCCAGGACGGTTGCTGGTAGTTTGGTTCTGAAATATCCACCTTGCAACGGGCGGCGCATGCGTCGCCCGTTGCCGTTTCCGCGCCTTTCCAGCTTTTTCCTTGCCACCTCCCTTCCGGCTTGCTTATAGTGAAACCTTTGAAGAACCCACACCTACCCAAGGGAGATGCAACGCATGGCTAAGATCGCTCCGTTTCGGGCTGTTCGTT
>DIKU01000002.1:7292-8549 GCA_002424645.1 Pelobacter sp. UBA5610
GCGCAGCCCCTTCAACGTGGTCCGGCTGATCCTGGGCAAGACGGACCCGGCCGATACGGCGACGGACAACCGCTACACGCGGGCCGCGACCTTTTTTCGTCAGTGGCGGGAAGAAGGGGTGCTGGTCCGGGATGAAACCCCCTCCCTCTATCTCTATGACGAGGAATACCAGGCAACGGGCATCGGCAAGGTGGTGCGGCAGGGCTTCATTGCTCTGGCTCGTCTGGAGGATTTTGCTACCGGAGTGGTCAAGCCCCACGAGAAAACCCTGTCCGGTCCCAAGGCGGATCGTCTGGAACTGACCAAGGCCTGTCGGGCCAACTTCAGTCCCATTTTCGGCTTGTATTCCGATCCCTGCTGCGTACAGGAAGCCCTCACCTGGGAAATAAAGAAAAGGGTGCCGGATCTGGAGGTGAAGGATGACGATGGCGTTGTTCACCGACTCTGGCAGGTGACGGACCGCACCGTTTTCAAAAAGATTCGTGATATGCTCGACAATAAGCCGCTGTTCATCGCCGATGGCCATCATCGCTATGAAACGGCCCTGAATTATCGAAACTTGCGCCGCGACCAGGACCCGGATTTCAGCGGCAAGGAATTGTATAATTATGTCCTGATGTATTTCGCCAACATGGAAGACCAGGGCATGCTCATCTTCCCGACCCATCGCCTGGTGCATGGTCTGCAGGATTTTCGGCTGGAACCCTTGCTGACCTCAGTCGGTGAGTATTTTCAGGTCGAAGCGCATACCTTCGACCCGGATGACGCCGAATCCCGTCAGCAGATGCGTTCCCTGTTGCAGCAGAGGGGGGAGGACAAAGTTGCGTTGGGCTTGTATGGCGGCGGCGATACATTGTACCTGTTGATCCTCAAAGACAAAAAACTCATGGACGGTTTTTTCGATGCCAAAACCTCCAAGGCCTTGCGCACCCTGGATGTTTCCGTCCTGCATCGGGTGGTTCTGGAAAAGGGGCTGCACATTTCCCTCGAAGCCCAGGAAGCGCAGACTCACCTCACTTATGTCAAGAACTTCGACGAACCCTTCAGCCTGGTGCGGTCCGGCCAATGCCAACTGGCTTTCCTGATGAATCCCACCCGCATGAGCCAGGTCCGGGATGTTGCCAATGCCGGCGAAAAAATGCCCCAGAAGTCGACCTATTTCTATCCCAAATTGCTCACCGGTTTGGTGATCAATCCCATCGCCGACGGTGAAACGATCGAAGAATGAACGATAAGCGAATTATGAGTCTTCAGCCT
>DIKU01000002.1:8578-10042 GCA_002424645.1 Pelobacter sp. UBA5610
TTCTCCTCGATTTGTTCAGGCGCCAAAAGGGCAAACCCCTTTCCGGGCGGCAGGTTCTGGCCCACTTCGACCTGGACCGAAAGGAACGCCAGGAGACCTTGGCGCTGCTTGATGCTCTGGTTGAGGAGGGATTGTTGCGACGGGCCCGCAAGGGGCACTACCTGGCGGCCCGTTCCGGGCAGGTGGTGACCGGCATCGTATCGGTGCATCGTGACGGTTACGGGTTTGTCGCGCCGGAACAAGGGCAGGGGCCGGATGTTTTCATTCCGGCCCGCTACTTGCGCGGGGTTATGAACGGCGATCGGGTCGCCATCCAGGTCGGTCCCGCGCCTCGCGGCGGCGTGCAGGGCCAGGTGGTTCGGGTGTTGAATCGTGCCCACCAGCAGTTGCTCGGCCGGTTGCAAGAGGGCGGTCGCCACGGGATGGTGATACCCAGCGATCCGGCCTTGTCCTTCGCCATTCCCCTGGCGGCCCCGCCGCCTGGTAAGGCGCTCCCGGGATTCCTGGTTCTGGTGCGTATCGACCGCTATCCGGATCGCACCGGCGGTCCCTTGGGCACCGTGGTGGAGGTGTTGGGCGATCCCGCCGACCCGCAGGTCGAAATTCTCGCCATTGCCCACAAGTTTGACTTGCCCCATCGCTTTTCCCGGCAGGTTGAGGACCTGGCCCGCCAAATTCCGCAAGTCGTCACTGCTGCAGAGTGCCAGGGACGCACCGATCTCCGCCAACTCGACATTGTGACCATCGACGGCGAAACGGCCAAGGACTTCGACGACGCCGTCGCCGTAAAGCGCGAAGAGCGGGGCACGATTCGCCTGTGGGTGGCCATTGCTGATGTCGGCCACTATGTGCCGGAGGGCGGCCCCATCGACGTCGAGGCCCTGGAACGGGGCACCAGCGTCTATTTTCCCGGTGCCTGTCTCCCCATGCTGCCGGAAACGTTGAGCAACGGCATCTGTTCCCTGCGACCTGATGAGGATCGGTTGGCCTTGGTGGCCGAAATGCTCTTCAGTGGGGATGGTCGGAGACTGGAGGCCCGTTTTTATCCGGCTGTCATGCGCAGTTGTGCACGCCTGACCTATCGGGAAGTTGCCGCCGCCCTGGAGGATCGGCTTGACGCGGATTCCCCCTTGGTGCTGCGCCGTGACCAGTTTCAGGTCATGGCCGAATTGGCCGAACGTCTCATGGCCATGCGCCGTCGGCGCGGCAGTCTCGACTTCGATTTGCCGGAACCGGAAATCGTGCTGGATCTGCAGGGCCGTCCGGACCAGATCCTGCGCTCCGAGCGGACCTTGGCGCACCGCATCATCGAGGAATTCATGCTGGCCGCCAACGAGGCCGTGGCCGGTTTTCTGGCCGACCGGGAAATCCCTCTGCTGTACCGCATCCACGAACCGCCGGAGCTGGAAAAATTGCAGCGATTCCAGGAATTCCTCAGCCATTTCAATATCGGTCTGGAGTTGC
>DIKU01000070.1:0-1987 GCA_002424645.1 Pelobacter sp. UBA5610
AGGACTGGGACGGGGCGTTTTTGGAGCGTAAGGCAGGGTGAAGACGATATTCTTTCTTGGGGTTTTGATACCATAGGTAAGGAGATAGCGAATCATGGCCAGCGAGTCCTTTGAAAATGCGACGATAGGTATCATCGCCAACCCTGCTTCCGGGCGTGATATCCGCCGTTTGGTGAGCGCCGCCTCGGGGTTCTCCATTGCCGAAAAAGCCAATATCGTTCGCAGGTTGTGCCTTGGCATGCGCGCTATAGGTGTCGAAAGGGTCTGCATGATGCCCGACCTTTCCGGGATCGCCGGCAGCGTGTTGCGCAGTAAGGAGCAGGGCACCCTGGTGCTCGATGAGCGTTGGCCTGAAATCGAATTGCTCGAAATCCCCATAGAGGAAAAAGCCATCGATACCTTGCGGGCTGTCGAGAAGATGGTTGAAATGGGAGTGCGGATCATTATCGTGCTGGGGGGGGACGGTACTCATCGGTTGGTAGCGAATAACTGCGGCAACATCCCCTTGATTGCTTTGTCCACCGGGACCAACAATGCTTTTCCCCATTTTCAGGAGGCGACGGTCGCGGGAATGGCGGCCGGCCTGGTGGCGCGGGGCGCGGTTTCTGTCTGCGAAGCTACGCTTCGCAATAAAGTGCTGCGGGTGGAAATTAACGGCCATTGCCGGGATCTGGCGTTGGTCGATTTGTGTTTGACCGATGATATGTGGGTCGGTGCGCGGGCCATGTGGAAGCCGGAACGGGTCAAAGAGATTTTTGTAACGTATGCCGAATCCGATGCCATCGGGCTGTCCGCGGTGGCTGGACTGGCCAATCCGATCTCGCGCGACAGCGGCCAGGGGCTTCATCTCAGCCTTTGTCCGCCCGGACAGGGTATGCTGACCTTGTGCGCACCTATCGCGCCGGGATTGATCGTACCGGTGGGGATAGCGGAACTGCGCATCCTGCGGCCGCATGAAAAAATCCCTGTAAGCCTCACAACCGGTGTCGTCACCCTGGACGGAGAGCGTGAGTTCGCCTTTCGCGAAGGTGACCAGGTTAATGTCTGGCTCGACCTCGATGGACCTTTGACCATCGATGTTTCGCGGGTTCTGCATGTGGCTGCCGAGCGGGGCTTTTTTACCTGGCCCTCCCCCTTCATTTCTTCGGAAAGTCTTCAGCGGGGGATCGCAGAATAGTGCAGGGCATGGGGTTGGAGTGTCGGGCATAATCTTTCCCCGATTGCAACTAGTCTTAAAAATCCTTCTCGCACCCGCTCCTTACAGTCGCTCAAGTCACGAAGACACGGAGAAAATCGCTTAGGGCTATCTTGGTGGCTTTGTGGCTTGAGTGAGCAACGCGAACGAGCGCGAGAACGGTTCTGTTTTTGAACCCAGAGGATGACACATGGCGCTTAAAGACATCTCCGGAATCTATCTGATTACCGAATCTGTGCCCGACATGATGGAACGGGTACGTACCGCCCTGAATAACGGTGTGAGGATTGTACAGTATCGCGATTCATCCGGTGACCCAAAGCGCCGGCTCAATCAGGCCAGTGAGCTGAGGGCTATATGCCGGGAGTTTGAGGCTCTGTTTATCGTCAACAACGACCCGGAGTTGGCGCTGGCCTGTCAGGCAGACGGTGTGCATCTCGGCCAGTCGGACGGCCCGGTGGCCAGCGCCAGGGATCTTCTCGGAGCCGGAACGTTGATAGGCGTATCCACCCATGATCTCAAAGAGGCCATTGAGGCTCAGCGGCAAGGGGCCGATTATATCGGTTTCGGCTGTTTGTTTCCTTCCGTTTCCAAGCAGGATACGGTGGCAACCTCCCTGCAGGAGCTGAGTCGTGTCAGGACTGCGGTGACCTTGCCCATTGTCGCCATCGGCGGTATCCATATCGGTAATGCTGCCCTGGCCATCGGCGCCGGCGCCGATGCCGTGGCGGTCATTTCCGCCGTCATGCAGGCCGACGATTGCGCAGCCGCGGTGTGCGAGCTGCACCGACA
>DIKU01000070.1:2098-12808 GCA_002424645.1 Pelobacter sp. UBA5610
ATCTCTCCCAGCTCCCAGCTCCCAGCTCCCAGCTTACCGCTTACAGCTTGAAGCTCGCCGTTTATCAACCAAGGTTATGCGACAGGTGTTTGTCTTGCCGTAAGACACTTGTTTCAAAATTACCTATTCGCCCTGAAACAAGTTCCCTGAAATTTTCTCAAAGTCATTTTTTTTAAGGTGTTAGGCTTGTTTTGTAAATTCCTTTGTAAAAAAAATGATCGTAAAAACAATGTTTTGCAAAGTTGCGTAGTGCGTTGAGGATTGTTTGCCGCTGTCGGGGTTCGTGCTTGGCACCTGTTGTGCTCTAACACATAGCCGTGAGACCAAGCGCGACCGTAACTTGATTCTGTATTTTGTCGGCCGCAGTTTTTTAGGCGTACCTCTTCCCGGTAAGGGTGGGGGCAGGCTGAAGTTGACAAGGGCAGGTTTGGAGACGGTCAATTGTTACTCTATCGTCTTATGTACCACCTAATGGAAGAAGGGAGAAACAAATGAAGGCACAACTGTCGAAAGAGGATCTTCTCAAAGCTTATCGTAAGATGCGGGAGATTCGTGAGTTTGAAGATCGCGTTCATGTTGAGTTCGCGAAGGGAACCCTTCCCGGTTTCGTGCATCTTTACTCCGGTGAAGAAGCTGTAGCCGTCGGTATTTGTGAGCATCTCAACGATTTGGACCGTATTGCCAGTACCCATCGCGGTCACGGCCATTGCATTGCCAAGGGCGTTGAGCTTGAGGGCATGATGGCCGAGATTTACGGCAAGAAAACCGGTACCTGTGGTGGTAAAGGCGGTTCCATGCATATCGCCGACCTCGACAAGGGCATGATGGGCGCCAACGGTATCGTCGGTGCCGGTCCCCCGTTGATCGCCGGTGCCGCTCTGGCTTCCAAGCTGCGTAAAGACGGCAGCGTCGGCGTGGTCTTCTTCGGCGATGGCGCTTCCAACCAGGGCACCAATTTTGAATCGATGAACTTCGCCGTGACTCTCGATCTGCCGATGATTTTCGTACTGGAGAACAACGGTTACGCCGAGTCGACTTCCACCAAGTACTCCGCCAAGGTCGGTTCCGATAACATCGCCGACCGTGCCCGCGGTTTCGGAATGCCTGCGGTTACCGTTGACGGCAACGATTTCTTCGCCGTTTACGAAGCTGCCGGTGAAGCCATCGAGCGTGCCCGCAAAGGCGGCGGCCCGACCTTTATCGAATGCAAGACCATGCGTTATTTCGGTCACTTCGAAGGTGACGCCCAGACTTACCGTCCCAAGGACGAAGTTAAGAACGCCCGCGCCAGCAATTGCCCCCTTAAGCGCTTCGCTGCTGCCGTGACCTCTGCTGGTCTGGTGGAAGCCGCCGAACTTGAGGCCGTCGACAAGTCTGTTCTGGACCAGGTTGAGAAGGCTGTCAAGGCGGCCGAGGTTGCACCTCAGCCCGACCTGGACGCACTGATGACCGACGTATACGTCTCTTACTGAGCCCTTTTTCGACGACTAAAGGTATAGAAAGGAATAAAACGATGGCCAGAAAGATAATGTTCAAGGACGCAATCAACGAAGCGATGCGTTTGGAAATGGAGCGTGACAAGTCCGTTATTCTCCTGGGGCTGGATGTTGCCGGCGCTGCCGGTACCGAGCAGCAACGCGATGCCTGGGGCGGCGTGCTTGGCGTCACCAAAGGCCTTTACCCTTTGTTCCCTGACCGGGTGATCGATACTCCGATCTCCGAATCCGCTTACATCGGTGCCGCTGTCGGCGCTTCGGCCTGCGGTATGCGCGCTGTTGGCGAACTGATGTTTTCCGACTTCATGGGCGTTTGTTTTGACCAGCTGTACAACCAGGCCGCCAAGTTCCGTTACATGTTCGGTGGCAAGGCTGTTACTCCGGTAACCATCCGCACCATGATCGGCGCCGGTTTCAGTGCCGCCGCTCAGCACTCCCAGAGTCCCTATTCGATGTTCGCTCATGTGCCGGGTCTGAAGTGCATCATTCCTTCCAATCCTTATGATGCCAAAGGTCTGCTGGCTGCCTCCATTGCTGACGACGACCCCTGTGTGTTCTTTGAGCACAAGGCTCTCTACACCATGAAGGGTGAAGTTCCGGAAGAGCACTACACCATTCCCCTGGGGCAGGCCAATGTCATTCAGGAAGGCAAGGACGTCACCATCGTCGCCCTGGCCCGCATGGTGCAGTTTGCTGAAAAAGCCGCCAAGAAGCTGGCCAAAGACGGTATCGAGTGCACCATCATCGACCCCCGCACCATCTCGCCGATGGATTGGAACGCCATCTACTCCAGCGTCGAGAAGACCGGTCGCCTGGTGGTTGTTGACGAGAGCTACGACCTTTGCGGTGTTGCTTCCGATATCTGCGGCCATGTTGCCCAGAACGTGTTCGGCGCATTGAAATCTGCCCCGCAGATGGTTACTGCTCCCTTCGTGCCGACGCCTTTTGCTTCCAACCTCGAGGCCGCATATTTGCCTGATGCCAACAAGATTGAGGCTGCTGTACGTAAAACCATGGAGTAAAGAATCATGAGCAACAATAATATCATAGCCCTTACCATGCCTAAGTGGGGCCTGACCATGGAAGAAGGCACCATCGCTTCCTGGCTGATGGATGAAGGCGACGCTATCGAGATCGGGAGCGAAATTCTCGAAATCGAAACCGATAAAATCGCGCAGGCTGTAGAAAGTTCTGTTGAAGGAATCCTGCGTCGCAAGATCGGTGAAGAGGGCGAAGAGTACCCTGTTCAGGCTCTGATCGGCATCATTGCTGGTGAGGATGTTTCGGAAGATGCCATCGATGCTTTCATCGCCAGCTATGGCGGTGGCGCCGCGGAAGAAGGTTCGGAAGACGAGCCTGCTGCACAAGCCGCTCCTGCTTCCGTGGCCGGGATTCATGAACTGACCATGCCCAAGTGGGGTCTGACCATGGAAGAAGGTACCATTGCTTCCTGGTTGCTCGACGAAGGTGATGAGATCGAAGTCGGCACTGAAATCATGGAAATCGAAACCGACAAGATCGCTCAACCTGTGGAAAGTACCGTCGCTGGTATTCTGCGCCGCAAGATTGGTGAAGAAGGCGAAGAATATCCGGTGAAGGAACTGCTCGGTATCATTGCGGACGCTTCGGTATCCGATGCCGACATCGACGCGTATCTCGCAAGCCGCGGTGGCGCTGCTGCCCCGGTTGAAGCAGAGGAGGCCCCTGCCGCGGCCGCTGCCCCGGCAAAGCCGACCAGCAAGCCGATGTCGCCTATGCGTGCTGCAATCTCCAATACGGTGACCAACTCCTGGACGGTTCCTCAGTTCCCGGTTACCATGGGCATCGACATGGGGGCGGCCAAGGAATTCCGGGCCGGTCTCAAGGCAGCCGGCAAGGCCGTATCCATGAACGATATGGTGGTTAAAGCCTGCGCCAAGGCCATCGAGAAGTATCCGATGGTTAACGCCAACCTGGGTAGCAAGGAGTACATCCTTAATCCCGAGGTGAACATCGCCGTGGCAGTCGGCCTCGACGATGGCTTGATGATGCCGGTAGTCAAAAGCTGTCAGGCCCTTAGCCTGGAAGAGGTTTCCAGCGCTTCCCGTGCTTTGATCGACAAGGTCAAGGCCGGTACTTGTGGCCCGGCAGAGATGGCCGGTGGTAACTTCGCCATTTCCAATCTGGGTATGCTCGGGGTCGATCAGTTCGTGGCTCTGGTACCCCCGGGAATGACTGCCATTCTGGCGGTTGGCGGCATCAAGGAAGAAGTCGTAGTGAAAGATGGCAACATGGTCCCTGCATCGACGATGAAGGTCACCCTGGTTGCCGACCACCGGGTTGTTGATGGATTGTATTCCGCCCAATACCTGGTGGAACTGAAGCGTCTTCTGGAAAACCCCGAAGAGCTTTAAGTTGAACATAAAAAAATGCCGGTGCCTTCGGGCACCGGTATGCAAAAGCTTCCACGGAGCGGTTGTCGGCGAGGACCTCTCGGCCGGATTTCGAAAGAATAGTCAGGACCTTCAGCAAAAGAGTTACTCTGACGGTTGTGATCCAGGCCGGCGCCGCTTCCCTGGGGCTTTTAAAGATGTATAGTTGTTACCTGAACGGCGAATGAACTTTTCCGGCTACGTTGCAAGCAAATAGGGTGCATCGTTGCAGGGACCTGATGCGGAGTTACGGCATCGGGTAGATACAGGGGTTTGATCATGGAAGTTATGCAGAAAAAGCGTGGTGGCGATAAAACGAGCCTGGCGGAAATTGACGGCCAGCAGGTGTTGTCCAAGCCTTCGTGGATCCGGGCCAAGGCACCGGCCGCGCCAGAAGTTGGCAGGTTGACCGGGATTTTGCGGGATCATCGTCTGCATACGGTATGCGAGGAAGCCAGTTGCCCCAATCTCGGCGAATGTTTCAAGCGCGGCACGGCAACTTTCATGATCATGGGTGATGTCTGCACCCGCCGTTGTCCTTTTTGCGATGTCGCTCATGGTCGCCCCGGCGACCTGGATGCAGCGGAGCCGCAACATCTGGCGGAAGCCATCCATGCCATGAACCTTCAATACGTGGTGATCACTTCCGTTACACGTGACGATCTCGAAGATAGCGGTGCTGCACATTTTGCCCGCTGCGTCGCTGAAATTCGCAAGGCATCCAAGGGGGTCAAGGTGGAAATCCTGGTGCCGGATTTTCGTGGGCATGTCGATGTCGCCCTCTCTAATCTCGGTGATGGCCTGCCTGATGTGTTTAACCATAATTTGGAAACGGTGCCGCGGCTTTATGCCGAATCCCGCCCCGGTGCCCGATATAACGAGTCCTTATGTTTGCTGCAGCGGTTCAAGGAGGCCTACCCCGGCATTCCGACCAAGTCCGGCCTGATGGTTGGCCTGGGCGAAACCGATGAAGAGATTCTTGAAGTGATGCGGGATCTGCGGGCGCATGGCTGCGATATGCTGACCATCGGTCAATATCTGCGTCCCAGTCGCCATCACCTGCCGGTACAACGTTACGTCACGCCTGAACAGTTTGAGGCGTTCCGGGTTGCCGGCCTGGCGATGGGCTTTTCCCAGGTCGCTTCAGGACCCTTGGTGCGCTCTTCCTATCACGCCGATCTGCAGGCGCAAAACGTTTTGCATACATGACAAACAGCGGGCAGGGTCTCCGGGCTTTCCCGCATGAGGAGAATAGTAATGGCTGACGAAATTTTTGATCTCATCGTGTTGGGTGCCGGTCCTGGCGGTTATGTCGGAGCGATTCGCGCTTCCCAATTGGGCATGAAGGTGGCCGTAGTGGAAAGCCGTCCGACCCTGGGCGGGGTCTGTCTCAACGAAGGCTGCATTCCCAGCAAGGCGTTGCTCGACTCCAGTGAGCATTTCGCTCTGGCACGGGATAAATTCGATATGCACGGCATCGAAATCCCTGCGCCCAAGCTGAATCTGGCCAAAATGATGGAGCGCAAGGAAGGGGTGGTCGGCGACCTTACCGGCGGCATCGCTTTCCTTTTCAAAAAAAATAAAGTCACCTGGATCAAAGGCAGCGGCAAGCTTCTTGGGGCCGGCTCCGACGGTCTGCAGCAGGTTGAAGTCACCGGCAAGAATGCCGGCGTGGTCAAGGGCAAGCATGTCCTGCTCGCTACTGGCGGCAAGGTGGCACAGGTGCCTGGTATCACTGTTGACAACGATGTGATTATCGACAATGTCGGTGCTTTGAGTCTCAATCAGGTTCCCGAACATCTGATGATCATCGGTGCCGGGTATATCGGACTTGAGCTAGGTTCCGTCTGGCTGCGTCTTGGCGCTAAAGTGACTGTGGTCGAGATGCTTCCCAAAATGCTGCCAAAATCCGATGGCGACACCACCCAGGCCTTGCAGCGCTCCCTCAAAAAACAGGGTATGAGTTTCAATATGGGTACCTGCGTCGGTGGTATCGACGTTGCGGGCGGCAAGGCGACGGTAAAGCTGGTCAAGGGCGATAAGGTAACGGAAGTGGTCTGCGACAAGGTCCTCATGTCGATCGGCCGCAAACCCAACATCGACGGCCTCGGTTTGGCCGAAGTCGGTGTGGAGATGGGTGAGCGCGGCTGTATCAAGGTTGATGAGAACTATGCGACCAGCGTACCCGGCATCTATGCCATCGGTGATTTGATCCCCGGTCCGATGCTGGCACACAAGGCTTCCGAAGAGGCCGTGGTGTTTGTCGAGCGCCTGGTAGGGAAAAATTCCGAGGTACACTACGACACCATCCCCGGAGTTTGCTACACCTGGCCTGAAGTGGCTTCGGTCGGTAAGACCGAGGAGCAGTTGCAGGAAGCCGGTATACCCGTCAAGGTTGGAAAATTCAACTTCGTCGGCAACGGTCGTGCCCGCGCCATGGCGGAAACTGAAGGTTTCGTCAAAATTCTTGCCCATGCGGATAATGGTCAGGTGCTGGGCGTGCATATCTTCGGACCGCGCGCTTCCGACATGATCGCGGAAGCGGTCGCCGTCATGAGCTACGGCGGAACCGCTCACGACATCGGCGCTATGTTCCATGGACATCCGACCCTGTCCGAGGCGGTCAAGGAAGCGGCATTGGATGTTGACGGTGCTGCAGTTCACTGCTAAAAGCCGGGTTTTTCCAGGCACCAAAGGTTTTTAGGCTAGTCCTGCGAGGGCTGACCTGTTTGCCGGGAGGCGGACCTCCTAGCCTCCTCCCGGCATTTTTTACCGATTTTGATTTTTGAACCAGACTTTCCTTCCTAATCCTCCTGTTCCAAGTGGAAACGATTCGGGTCCGTTTCCACTTGGGTTTTTTTGCGAGGGTTAGTCAGGATGGTAGGCGGGGTCGATTGTTGGGGAGGACGTAAATTCAGTTATTTGGGGGTGCCATGAAACAGTTTCGTGTGGATAAGTCGCTCTGCATTCAGTGCGGTGAATGTGCCAAAGATTGCGTTTTTGGATTGATCACCATGGAACAAGGATATCCCGTGTTGCCGGCCGATAAAGAGGCCGTATGCATCGAATGCCAGCACTGCATGGCAGTGTGCAAACCCGCCGCGCTGAGCATCCTTGGCCTGAACCCTGCCGACAGCATGTCGTTGGCCGGACAATTCCCTGACCCACGCCAGATGGAGACCTTGATCAAGGGGCGTCGCTCCATTCGGCGTTATCTCCCCACTCCTCTTGCCAGCGAAACCATTGATGAACTGCTAAAGATTACCTCTCATGCGCCTACCGGTGTCAATGCCCGTGGAGTGGAGTTTATTGTCGTCGAGGATCCGGGAACCATGTCGGCTATACGGCAGGAAACCCTGGCAGCGCTGCAGGATCTGGCGCGGCGGGATGCGATCCCGGATAACCTGTGCATCATGAAGGCCATTGTACCTCTGATGGAGCAGGGGTTTGATCCGGTTTTCAGGAATGCTCCGCACTTGTTGATCGCTTCTGCGGCTAATGACGTTCCCTGCCGGGAGGCGGATGTGTTTATCGCTCTGAGCTATTTCGAATTGCTGGCCGCCAGTGCCGGGATCGGGACTACCTGGTGCGGTCTCGGAAAATGGGCTATGGTCGATCTGGCGCCGCAACTGCTGCAGTCGCTCGGTGTGCCTGAAAACCATGACGTGGTGTACCTGATGCTGTTCGGTAAGCCTGACGTTGAGTACTATCGTACGGTCCAGCGGGATCAGGATGCTCATATCCGTCGGTTGGTAAAATAGTTCGAACGCACGGTGGACCGGGAAAGAAGTGAGTCCGTATGAAGGTTGTAGATCTTGGAGTAATGGCTTACTCCGAAGCGTATGCGCTGCAGGAACGTCTTGTGGGTGCCATTCATGCCGGTACGGAACCCGAAACGTTGCTGCTGGTCGAGCACCCGCCGGTGTATACCCTTGGTCGCAGTGGCCACATGAGTAATGTTCTCGATGCGGGCGTTGAGGTGGTCAGCATCAATCGCGGGGGAGATATCACTTACCATGCCCCCGGGCAGCTGGTCGGTTATCCCCTGTTGAATCTGGGGGATCGCGGCAGAGATCTGCGCCATTATCTGCGGTTTCTCGAGGAGGTGCTGATCTGTGCGGCGGCCGATATCGGAGTGACCGGGGTGCGTCGTGACGGCAAGACCGGCGTCTGGACCGAACAGGGCAAGTTGGCCTCCATCGGGGCAGGGGCACGTCGCTGGATCAGCATGCACGGTTTTGCTCTTAATGTATCGCTCGACCTGGGCGGTTTTTCCCGTATTCATCCGTGTGGGATCGTCGGATGCCCCATGACCTCTCTGTCCCAGATCACCGGGCGGCATATCGATATGGACCTGATCAAGCAACGTGTCGTTTATCACTTCGAGTCGTTGCTTGAAAGCTGGTTGCCCCTTCAAGAAAACCTGTCTGCCTGATATGTCTATACCTGTAACGCTCCATTGTGAAGTGTTGGGCGAGGGGCCCGATCTGGTCATCCTCCACGGGCTTTTCGGATCCCTTGAAAATTGGCGCGGCCCTGCGCGCCTGCTGGCTGAACATTTTAGGGTATGGTTGGTGGATCAACGCAATCATGGTCTTTCTCCGCACAGTACGGAGTTCCATTATGGGGCCATGGCCGACGATCTGCATGCCTTGTTGGATCTCCATGCGCTGGAGCGCGTTCACCTGCTGGGGCATTCCATGGGGGGGAAGACCGCCATGCTGTATGCGGCTCTGCATCCTGATCGTGTGGAGCGGTTGATTGTCGAGGATATGGGTCCCGGCGGATACGGGCCCCACCATGATGAGGTGTTCAAGGGGTTGCTCACTTTGCCTCTGGGGCAACTGCAAAGCCGCAGTGAGGCGGATAAGCTTCTGCGGGACGCTATTCCCATTGACGGGGTACGCAGGTTTTTACTGAAAAACCTTTACCGGAAGGCGGATGGAACCTGGGCATGGCTTTGCAACCTTTCGGTTCTGTTCGGCAGTTACCGCCATCTTCTCTCCGCGTTGCCATTGGATGCGCCACTGGTTTGTCCGACTCTGTTTGTCAAAGGGGAGCTTTCCGACTACCTCGATCCATCCCGAAATGACGAGCTGCTTGAACTGTTCGTCCAGCGCAGACAGGTAACAATTCAAGGGGCAGGTCATTGGGTCCATGCAGAACAGCCTGCTGCTTTTTTGCAGGCCGTGCAAGCCTTTCTGCTTGAAGGTGTCGCGAAGCCGGTGGCGATTTGACAGTTCCGGTTGGCCTTTGTTTCTATCGGGCTGCGCGGCATCACCCTTCCCAGAACAGATAGTGGGGATTGTCGGCCAAAAAGGCCAGACATTCTTCCAGATTGCCGGTGAAGTTGATATATTCCCAGCGCTCCAGGTTGTGAAAATACGCCATGCGCCACATCTTGGGCTTATCGGTGGCAATCAGGCGGGCAAAACAATCCCCTTCCTTGCATAAGTGCAACTCGTTGCCTTCAATATGAATATCGAACTGAGATAGATGTGGGTCTGCCAGGGCGATCCGTTTGGCTGTTTCGAGCATCTCGTTCATGATTTCCTCCCGATGCCGGTCGCTACGTTAAACAAGTTGCAGTGCTGTAAGCATAAATGCTCAGTGCCCAGTGTGTTTGTTAAGCATGCTATTGGCAATCAGAGCCAGCAGCAACAGCGCGCTGACAATGGCAAACGGATTGGTGACTTCCGTTTCGCCCACCGATATCCATTGTCGGATATCGAATGCCAACAGGGCATACAAGCGGTTAAGCAGCCAGCCGATCAGTAAAGAGCTGCAGGCGATAGTGGCCAGATAGATAACGGTGACCTTTTTGCCCCAGAACTTGCTGATGACGGTTATGGTTGCTGCGTTGGTTGCCGGGCCTGCCAGTAAGAATACCAGTGCCGCGCCGGGCGACAGCCCTTTGAGGATCATGGCCGCTGCAATGGGGGTGGATGCGCTGGCGCAGATATACAGGGGAATGCCGACCACCAGCATAACCACCAGCGAGGAAAATTCACCCTGCAGATGCTCTTGAAAATACGATGCAGGCAGCAGGTAGGAGATGACGCCGCTGATCAGAATGCCGATGAGCAGCCATTTTCCGATATCACCAAGCAGTTCGCCAAAGGCGAAGCGCATGCCGCTGCGTAGTTTGTGCCCCATGGAGGTGTCGTGCGAGTGTTGGTGACCCTTGCAGCATGAGTCTTGACAGCTCCCGCCTTTTTCCGCTTCGACGTAGGTCGGTATGCTGGCTCCTTCTTCCGGTAACAGGTTGATAAGCAGACCGGTGATGGTTGCGGTAATCAGTGCTGCAACGGGACGGGCTATGGTCATTATAGGATCCAGTAGCGCCCAGGTAATGGCGATGGAGTCAACGCCCGATTCTGGCGTGGAAATGAGGAAGGCCGCGGACGCCCCCTTGCTGGCGCCTTGTTTGCGTAAGCCGATGGCGGCGGGGATGACTCCGCAGGAACACAAAGGCAAGGGGATCCCCAGCAGGGAGGCCTTGATAACGGAACCGCTGGTGCTGCGGCCAAGGTGTCGCGCAACAAAATCCTCGGGGATGAGGGCTTTCAGGAATCCTGCGGCCAAAAATCCGAAAAGTACAAAGGGTGCTGCTTCGACCAGCAGTTTCCAGCTCTCTGTAAGGATGCCTGTAGTAAATGCAATCATATTAAAACTCGTTTCGGTAGAGTGATAGTGCGAGTGAGGTGTTTGTGGTTTGCCGCTTTCTCCTTACATTATAGTACCTGGTGCCGCAACGCCAAGAAGACTTTTATGTATGGCGTTGTTCCCGCTACTCAAAAATT
>DIKU01000070.1:12875-21183 GCA_002424645.1 Pelobacter sp. UBA5610
GCGTTATCAGGGCGAGGTTTATGCGCTAGCGGGAATAGAATTAAGGGTTGCACCGAAAAAAATTCCGGCGTAAAATAATCAATTGTCTTTTGCCTGGTGTGTGGTTCAGTGTCGTTGAAGTTATACATATGTTTCAGGATGTTGCTTCTACGAGAAAATCGCTAATTGAAAAGTTGACTTTTTGTAATCATTGTACTAAGGGTTTAAGATTGAGTTTGATCCTGGCAGGGTTTGATTACAAAAAGCGGGACCCCATGCGATTCAATATACCCATCCAAATTGTGGGTCTACTGATTTTTGCCGGGGTTGCTTTTTGTGAGGTGTTTCCCGCAGGTCAGGTGTTTTGGAAAAGCGCAGAGTATGCCAAATCCACGCTGGAAAAGTGTTGGCCGGTTGTGGTTTGGTATATTGGTTGCATTTAATTTGGTGGAAATAGTAGCTTTGGTCGCGCCGGGCGGAACAGGCCGTCGCGATCAGCTTGTATACGCATGAAAGCGTCTGGATATTTGTTGTGAAGTACACTACAGGAGGCACTGGTCCATTGAACGTCATTCGGCAGCTGAACTCTGAGGTACATACGGCTGATGGGCTGGATGATGGTATCGAACGCGCCATCGACTGGCTTGCCTATAACCAGGAGGAAGAGGGTTTCTGGGCCGGCAAGCTGGAATCCAATTCATGTATCGAGGCTGAGTGGATACTGGCCATGCATTTCCTTGGAATCAAGGACGATTCCAAATACGACAAGGTTGTGCAGGCGGTACTTAATGAACAGCGGGAAGATGGTTCATGGGCCGTTTATTATGATGCTCCCGCTGGTGACATCAATGCTACCGTTGAGGCCTATGCCGCTTTGCGCACTGCGGGATATGGGGCTGACCACGAACGTCTGGTAAGGGCTCGTCGCTGGATTTTCGAACATGGTGGGTTGAAAAATGTCCGTGTGTTTACGCGCTATTGGCTTGCCTTGATCGGTGAATGGCCCTGGGACGAAACGCCGGCTTTGGCTGCGGAGATCATTTACCTGCCGTCGTGGTGTCCGCTGAATATTTATGATTTCGCCTGTTGGGCCCGCGCTACTCTGGTGCCATTGAGTATCCTTTCGGTGCGACGCCCCGTGAAACCGCTGCCCCCGGAAAGTCGCCTCGACGAGTTGTTTCCGGAGGGGCGGAAAAATGCGGATTACAGTCTGCCTGAGAGTGAAAAGGGGCTGGCTGAACGCTTTTTCCTCGTCGTGGATTGGTTTCTTAAAAAATACAATCGCCTGCCGGTGCAGTTCGGGCGTGAAAAAGCCATCCGTCTGTGTCTGGAGTGGATTGTCAAGCATCAGGATTACGATGGAGGCTGGGGCGGTATTCAGCCACCATTGATCTATTCCCTGATTGCGCTCCACGTTGAAGGTTATGCACTCAACCATCCCGTCGTCAGCAAAGGGCTGGATGCGTTTAATCCCCCCTGGGCTTACGAAAAGAACGGCGGGATCTACCTGCAGTGCAGTGAATCTCCTGTATGGGATACTTTGTTTACCATGCTGGCTCTGTTTGAAAGCGGTTGCACTTTTGAAAATACACCGATGATGCGTCCTGCTCTCGACTGGATTCTCAGTAAGCAGATCACCAGTTGGGGCGACTGGCAGGTGAAAATTCGAGGGGTGCGCCCGGGAGGCTGGGCGTTCGAACGGGCCAATACGGCTTATCCCGATGTGGACGACACCGCTCTGGCACTGGTGGTGCTGGCCGAGGCGCGTCGCCACCTGAAGGATACTTCGGCTGTTGACAGGGCTCTCGAGCGCGCTGAAGAGTGGATTCTTGGCCTGCAGTGTAAAAACGGTGGATGGGCCGCTTTCGATCGTGACAATAACAGCGTCATCGTAACCAAAATTCCTTTCTGTGATTTCGGGGAGGTTCTCGATCCGCCGAGTGTCGATGTTACCGCGCATGTGGTGGAAGCGCTTGCCGCCGTTGGCCGTGATAAACATGACCCGGTGGTAGCCAAAGCCCTGAAGTATATTCGCAGCGAACAGGAGCCTGAAGGCAGCTGGTTTGGCCGCTGGGGGGTCAATCATATTTATGGTACCGGGGCCGTGTTGCCCGCTTTGGCCGCTATCGGTGAGGATATGGGTTCCCCCTATGTTCTGCGCGCTGCCGACTGGCTGGTTGATCATCAGAATCCTGATGGCGGTTGGGGTGAAAGCTGTGCTTCCTATATGGATGACAGCTGGCGCGGCAGGGGGCCGAGTACTGCTTCGCAGACCGGTTGGGCCTTGATGGCATTAATAGCAGTGGGTAGTGATGATTATGAGGTTGCTATTTGCAGGGGGCTTGATTATCTGTTGACCCATCAGAAATCCGGCACCTGGGATGAGCCCCAATATACCGGGACCGGCTTCCCCGGCTATGGTGTGGGAGAGCGTACCAATCTTAAGGAAGCCGGCGCTACCCTTGACCAGGGTTGCGAGTTGGCCCGCGGGTTTATGATCAATTACAACATGTACCGCCATTATTTCCCGCTGATATCCATGGCGCGGGCACGTCGTTATCTTGGTTTGGCGGTGAGTCCGCATGAACTGGATTTCTCGGGGGATGTACACGTCTTTTCCGAGGTGCTGCCGGGCAGAGCCTGCGGGTAATTTTAAAGGTTGGTTTCAGAAATGGATTTTTCAAAGCCGTTCGCATTTATGCGGACGGCTTTTTTGTTAATTTTAAGTTGTCAGGAAAACAGCTTGCGAATGCGATATCTCCTGATTACATTGCATGTAAGATGATTTCCCGAGAGTGCTCAACTGTCTCAACTTGGTGAAATAACATATGGAAAAAAAGTGAAAAGGCGGACTTTTACCTGTTTTGCTTAGGGAATCGGGTGGTAAGTTTTGCTCCCTCGCACCAGGCAAGGAGAAAGAAGACATGAAGGAGGCTATCCCGGAGCAAGAGTATGGCTCTCTGCCTGTCCCGGCACCGGATTTGATCCTTGGCGAGGGTCCCGGCGACCATTGGCAGGTTCGAAACATATCGGGTTTGATGGCAAAACGTTTGGGGCTTGATGCGGCTGTGGCAGTAGGGCGCTTTGTCGATCAGGTGATGCCTGAAGCTGTGCCATCGCTGGCGGTGCTGGCAAGCGATGCGATAAGTACCGGGCGCGCCTTGTTGAATATTCGGGTCAGGCTGGGTGTTCGTGCGGAGTTGTGGTCCGTCGATATACGTCCGATGGGGCTTGGGGAGGATTTCCGCACGCGTGAAGTGGCCCTTGTGTTCCGGCCGCTTGACGTTTCGGGCAGGGAAGAACCGGTTGCGTTGTATGGAATGGTAGGTAATAGCCCGGCCATTCGTGAAGTGTTCCGCAAAATCAGCTTGTTTGCGCCAACCGATGCGGCGGTGGTGATAACAGGCGAGACCGGCTCAGGCAAAGAACTTGTCGCGCGTGCGTTGCACGACCAGAGCCTGCGTCCCGATGGCCCTTTTGTTGCGGTCAACTGTTCGGCGATTTCTGAAGAGCTGCTTGAGTCGGAATTGTTTGGCCACGAAAAAGGGGCGTTTACCGGAGCTGTGCGTACCCATCGGGGGCGTTTTGAACGGGCGGATGGCGGGACTTTGTTTCTTGATGAAATAGGCGATATGCCGCTCGGTACCCAGGCGAAATTGCTGCGGGTTCTGGAAGAGGGAACCATCGAACGGGTCGGCTCGGAAAGGGAGCAGCGTATCGATGTGCGTATCGTTGCCGCAACCAATGTGCCTCTTGAACAGGCGGTCGGCGCTGGGCGTTTTAGAGCTGACCTGTACCACCGAATCTCCGTATTGCGCATTCACTTGCCACCGTTGCGCGAGCGTGTCGAAGATGTCCCTTATCTGGTTGAGCATTTTTTAAATCTGTTTGCGCGTAAGTATGGTCGTCGAATATATCGGCTGACGCCGGAGGCGGTCGGTCTGCTGCAATCGTATCTGTGGCCCGGCAATATCCGTGAGTTGCGCAATGTGCTTGAACGGGTGTTTATCGAAACCCAGGCTGATGTCATCGGCGCCCGCGCATTTGGCGAGTGGATACGGGAACGCCAGGATTTTTTGGCACAATCGCGTGATCGTCATGGCCAGAGACAGGCACCTATGCCGGAGGTGATGCTCACCCGGAGTGGGGAGTCCAGCGTGGAGATGGGTGCCGAAGCAGGGTCCACGGTGCTGGATGCGGAATTCTATTCCACCGCAGAGCATGTTCGTTCCACGCGCCCGGTCAACCTGACGGCTGAGGAGATTCGTCGTGCCTATGGCGATGCCCACGGTAATCTGGCCGAGGCCGCCCGTCGGCTTGGGGTGCATCGCGCCACCCTTTATCGTTATATGCAAAAACTGGGATTAACGCGTGAGTTTCTTGAAAGAGGCCCCGCCTTATAAGTGTCGCAAGTTGTCAATGTTTGAGAATGCGACGTCGCAACTATTGCTTGCGACAGAAGGATGCGACGTCGCAACGTGACATGACCTTGGGATTATGTTTTTAAGTATTCAAAAACACAATACTTTTTGTGGATGGGAAAAGTTGGCACGATGGTTGTTATAGTTAATGACCGTAGAGCGCATACAACTTATCCCGCAATAAACACAAGGAGGACGATATGGCTACTTGGAACATTTACAGGGACATGGAAAATCTTCGGCATGAGATTGATGAAGCCTTCCGGGGCTTCGGTGGACGCGGCCTGTTCGGGCCGGCTTTTCACGCCGGTCGAGGTTTTCGTCGGCAACCGCCGATCAACCTGTACGGAGATGCGGAAAATCTTTATGTCGAAGTTCTGGTGCCCGGTATGGAGGCGGATCAACTCGATCTGACGGTGCAGGAAAATGTTCTGACTGTATCCGGAGAGCGAAAAATGGCCGAAGATAAAGACCGTACCTGGCATCGTCGCGAGCGCGAAAACGGCAAGTTTGTTCGCACCCTTGAATTGCCGGTCGATGTCGAAGCCGAGCAGGTTAAAGCTATCTGTCGCAATGGTCTGCTGATGGTAACCTTGCCCAAAGCTGCTGCTGCACGGCCAAAAAAAATCAGCATCGATGCAGCTTGATGGTGCGCGGACAACAGTTATTGACATTCCGATATAAAGGAGTAAAGCCATGACGGATAAAAACTTTGCTATAAACAATACAAAGGATAAAAAAGCCGAGCTCAGTCGCGAAGAAACCCGCGCCCCGGAGCGTTATGCGGTGCCTGTTGTCGACATTCTTGAAGGCGCCGACGGATTGACCATGTTTATTGAGCTTCCGGGGGTGGAGAAAGACGATCTTACCATTGATTTGCATCAGGGAATCCTTACCATCGAAGGACGGGTTAAGCCCCATGCGACGGCTGAAGATATCTATCGGGAGTTCACTCTGGCCAATTTCTACCGGCAGTTCAGGATCCCCGAGGGCATTGATCAGGAGAAGGTCAGTGCAGCCTATGCCAACGGTTTACTGAATCTTCTGCTTCCGCGAGCCGCAGCGGCCAAGCCCCGACGCATCGAAATATCTTCGGGTGAATAAAGGCTGGCTCTTCATCGTACGTCAAGGCAAACATCCGGCAGGGTGACACAGCGTTAAATACCAAACCCGGACCTGGTGGTCCGGGTGGAAGGAAGGAGTTGCACTTCTTATGGATCTCAACAAGATGACTCAAAAAACCCAGGAGGCACTGCAGGCGGCGCAGGATATTGCTCTGAAACGCGGCCATGTGGAAGTCGACGGGGAACATTTGCTGGCGGCCCTGCTGGAACAGGAAGGCGGTCTGGTGCCGAGACTTCTGCAAAAGATGGAGGTGCAGGTCGATAGTCTGGTAACGGCTGTCAAAACGGATCTAGACCGTCGGGCCAGCGTGTCAGGGCCGGGAGTGGAGGGGGGGAAGATTTATGTTACCCAGCGTCTTAACCGCCTTCTGCTTAAAGCCGAAGAAGAGGCCAAACACCTGAGGGACGACTACGTCAGTGTCGAGCATCTGCTGTTGGCGCTGGTTGAGGAGGGAGATGTCACGGCTGCCGGCAAGTTGTTCAAGAAATTCAATATTACCCGCGATCGCTTGCTGGAAGCCCTGACCGCCATTCGTGGTCACCAGCGGGTGACCAGCCCCGATCCGGAAAGCACCTACGAGGCTTTGGAAAAGTATGGCCGGGATCTGGTTCAAGAGGTCAAAAAAGGCAAGCTTGATCCGGTCATCGGCCGCGATGCGGAAATCCGGCGGGTCATCCGCATTCTGTCTCGCAAGACCAAGAACAATCCGGTGCTGATCGGCGAGCCGGGGGTCGGCAAGACCGCCATCGTCGAAGGGCTGGCTCATCGTATAGTGCGCGGAGATGTGCCGGAAGGACTCAAGAACAAGACCGTATTTGCCCTCGACATGGGCTCGCTGGTGGCCGGGGCCAAGTACCGCGGTGAATTCGAGGAGCGCCTCAAAGCGGTGCTCAACGAAATCCGTTCCAGTGAGGGGCGCATCCTGTTGTTTATCGATGAGTTGCATACCATCGTAGGCGCTGGCAAGGCTGAAGGTTCCATGGATGCCGGCAACATGCTCAAGCCGATGCTGGCGCGCGGCGAATTGCACTGTGTCGGTGCCACCACTCTCGATGAATATCGAAAATACATCGAAAAGGATGCGGCTCTCGAGCGGCGGTTCCAGCCGGTGCTGGTGGAACAGCCGACCGTGGAGGATACCATCAGTATCCTGCGCGGACTCAAGGAACGTTTCGAGGTTTTTCACGGGGTGCGTATTCAGGATAACTCCCTGGTGGCGGCGGCGACCCTGAGCAACCGTTACATCTCCGACCGGTTTTTGCCTGACAAGGCCATCGACCTGGTGGATGAGGCCTGTGCCACCATCCGCACCGAGATCGATTCGCTGCCGGCGGAGCTGGACGAGGTGACGCGGCGTGTCATGCAGCTGGAAATCGAGGAAGCGGCGCTGAAAAAGGAAAAAGATTCGGCCAGCAAGGCGCGTCTGGAAACTCTGCGCAAGGAACTGGCCGATCTCAAGCATCAGGCCGACGTGCTGACCGCTCAGTGGGACAAGGAAAAAGGCGCGATTAAAGGCGTGCAGGGTCTGCGGGAGCAGATCGAGCAGGTGCGTCAGCAGATCGAAGTTGCCGAGCGCAATTACGATCTCAACCGCGCGGCCGAGCTCAAGCACGGCCAACTGCCCGAACTGGAGCGACGTCTTCGCGAGCAGGAGCAAGGTTCCGTTGAAGAGGGGGGCGGTGCGCGGCTGTTGCGCGAGGAAGTTACCGAAGAGGAAATAGCCGAGATCATCTCACGCTGGACCGGTATCCCGATCACGCGCCTGGTCGAAGGCGAGCGGGAAAAACTGCTGAAACTCGACGAGGTGCTGCACCGAAGGGTGGTCGGCCAGGAGGAAGCGGTGCAGCTGGTGGCTGATGCGGTCATTCGCGCCCGTGCCGGTATCAAGGATCCACGCCGCCCCATCGGCTCCTTCATTTTCCTCGGCCCGACGGGGGTCGGCAAGACCGAGTTGGCCCGTACCCTGGCGGAGGCCCTGTTCGACAGCGAAGACAACATGGTGCGCATCGACATGTCGGAGTATATGGAAAAGCACACCGTCAGTCGCCTGATCGGGGCGCCTCCCGGTTATGTCGGTTACGAAGAAGGTGGTCAGCTCACCGAGGCCGTTCGCCGCAAACCCTATTCGGTCATCCTTTTCGACGAGATCGAAAAGGCCCATCACGATGTGTTCAACGTGTTGCTGCAGATACTCGACGACGGGAGGGTGACCGATGCACAAGGGCGCACCGTCGATTTCAAGAATACGGTGATTATCCTGACCTCCAATATCGGATCGCAATATCTGCTGGAGGGGGTCAGTTCCGAAGGGGAGATCCGCGAAGAAGCCGGCAAGGCGGTTATGGCCGAATTGCGACACCATTTCCGGCCGGAGTTTCTTAACCGCGTGGATGATATCGTGTTGTTCAAGCCCCTGTCGCGTGAGGAGATCAAGAGTATCATCCATCTGCTTGCGACCGATCTGCGCAAACGCCTGGCCGATCGGCGCATCGGCTTTGAAATTACCGAGGCCGCTTGCGATTTCATCGCCCGCGAAGCCTACGATCCGGTGTATGGCGCACGCCCCTTGAAGCGTTATCTGCAGCATCATCTGGAAACCCGCATCGGGCGGGCCCTGATCGGTGGAGATATTCACGAAGGAGCTACGATTAAAGTCGACGAGCAGGGTGGGGAATTGGTGGTTACCCCGATGAATCCTTAGGCTGTGATGTGAGACCCGGACGATAGATCGATAAGAAAAAATCCCCGCTGATGAGGCGGGGATTTTTCGTTGGTGTCCGGTG
>DIKU01000070.1:21200-23963 GCA_002424645.1 Pelobacter sp. UBA5610
CAGCTTACAGCCCTGTTTCCGCCGGTTCATATTTATATCCAACGCTATAGACCGAGCGAATCAGGTCTTCGCCGGGGGCGGCTACGTCGATTTTTTTGCGCAGTTTTTTGATGTGGCTGTCGATGGTGCGGTCGGAGACGATGCGGCGGTCGGTATAAATGCGATCCATGAGTTGTTCGCGGGAAAAGATGCGTCCAGGGTGGGCCGCCAGGTGTTGCAGCAGCTTGAATTCAACCGCGGTCAGATCCAGCTTTTGGCCATGCAGGGTGGCGTGCAGGCTGGCCTCCTCCAACACCAGTCCCTGCTCGTGCAGGGTTGTCTGGCTACCGCTGCGTCGCAATACCGCTTTGACGCGGGCCACCACCTCGCGGGTGCTGAAGGGTTTGCAGATGTAGTCGTCGGCCCCCAGTTCCAATCCCAACAGCCGATCGATTTCCTCGATGCGGGCGGTCACCATGATGATCGGCACCTCGGAAAAGCTACGGATTTCCTTGCAGATCTCCATGCCGTCACGTCCCGGCAGCATCAGATCCAGAAGGATCAGTGCCGGATGATTTTCCCTCACCCATGGCACTGCGGCCAGGCCGTCGCCCAGAATGTGAGGTTCAAAGTTTGACTGCCGCAGGTAGTCAGCCATCAATGCCGCCAAGCGGGCTTCGTCTTCGACAATCAGTATCCGATTATTCATGGTTTTATCCATTCAATGGCAGGGTTATGGCAATCCATAGACCGCCCAGGGGGGAGGGGCGAGCATCGATAGTGCCGTCATGCGCCTCGACAATGTTTTTGCACAGAGCCAGGCCGAGTCCTGCACCCCCATGTTCGCGGCTGCGAGAACTTTCCACCCGGTAAAGGCGGTCAAATAGTTTATCCAGGGAATCCTCCGGCACTCCCGGTGCCGAATCCTGAAAATTCAATTGCACCCTGGCGTCCCGCGCAGCGACGGAAACCTGCAATTGCCCGCCGGAATTTGTATATCGCAGGGTGTTCTTCAGGAGATTGGAGAAAAGCTGACTCAAACGTTCGGGGTCTCCAAGGATGGACACTGTTGAAGGTGCGTCCTGCAGGGGGAGCAGGGTCAGTCCTCTGTCCGCGAATTGGGCGCGGTGGGCGTCAAGGGACTGCCGCAAAATCTCCACCAGGTTAACATCCGTTTTCCTGTATTGCATGGCGCCGATGTCGCTCATGGATAATTCATAAAGGTCCCCGACCAGGCGTTCCAGTCGCAAGACTTCGCCATGCAGGGTATCCAGCGTTTGCGGGGAGAGCTTGCGCACGCCGTCCTGGACGGCTTCGATTTCTCCCCTGAGAACCGCCAAGGGCGTACGCAGTTCGTGGGAAATGTCGGCTACCCAGCGGCGGCGAAGTTGTTCGTTGCTTTCCAGTGTTTGCGCCAGGGAATTGAAATCCCGCGCCAGTTGTCCCAGTTCATCGCCGGCCACGGCGTTTACCCGGATGTCGTAGCGACCTTTTGTCAGACGGTGGGTCGCTGCCGCAAGGGTGGTGATGCGTTGCACCATGCGGTGCGACAGGGGAAACGAAAGCAGTGCCGCCGCCCCCGCGACAATGAGGGAGATGATGACCATGGAACGGCGCTGTTCATCGGCAAACCGTTGCTGGTGGGTGTCGATAATAATTTTAGGCGGTATCAATCCCAGGTAGCCGATGGTTCGGTTGTGGATGATAAGGGGGCGGTAGACGGCCTTGTTTGGGGGTTCGCGTGGGGTAATGATCGGTTTCCGGTCGGCATCCAGCAGACTGATGCGCCATTCGAACATCTGGTGTGTTGGGGGTGGCCCTTTGGGTGGCGGTGGCGGCAGGATTCTGGATGGATTCTTGTTCATCCACCGTTCTGTTTCCTCGGAGGGCAGGGCCGCCAGATTCTGCTGGTGGCGACTGGTGGCTACCAAGTGCATCCAGTTGCGCGGGTTGTCACGTAAAAAATCCCAATTACCATGCTGCTCGTAGGAGTCCTTGAGCAATACTTCCAAGCGTGCGAGGTGTTCCTGTTCGGTGGTGTTGACGTAGCGCAGCAGGCTGCGTTCAAAACTGAACTTGGTGATCACGAACATGCTTGCGACCACCAGCACGGTTGCAGCAAAAAAAGACAGAAAAAGGCGATGTTTGATGCGTAATTTCATGGGTGGCCCTTATGGTTTTCGCGGCGTTTTTTCCTTTTAATACCATAACTTTTGTTAGGCGGGCTAGCTGGATGCAGGAGGTTTGGCGTATTTCCGCATTTCTTGCATATTTTCTTCAATTTATCCGTATAGGCTTGGAATCGAAAACCAGTTGAGGATCTGCTGGCCGGTGGGCGGATTATCTTGCCGACAAGGAGGAAAACATGCATCGAAAACAATTGAGATGTTTTTTTGCGGGTTTGGTGTTGCTTGCGCTGTTGCCGTCTATGGGGTTGGCCTTCGACGGATCTGACAGAGGGCAACGTCCTGCGGAGCCTCCGCCGGAAGCTTATGCCGCCTGCAGGGGAAAAGAGGATGGTGACAAGGTTTTGCTTAAGGGGCCGCATGGCGAAACCATGAAGGCGGTGTGTCGTGAGCAAGGCAATCGTCTGGTTGCGGTGCCGTCAGGCCGACCGCCTGCGCCTGGGAATCAACCGCAGTGATAGTGGGCCAAAGTCCGAAAATGGGAAGCATGGCTGAAAGGAGCCTGAAATGAAAAAACAGATGATACTGATAGCAATCTGCGCAGCTCTTTTGCTGGGTGGTGGGATGGCGGTCCAGGCGCAATCAGGTCCGGCACAGG
>DIKU01000070.1:23998-24235 GCA_002424645.1 Pelobacter sp. UBA5610
TCTGCACCGGAGCATCGGTTTGCCATGCTTGATCGTCTTGATTTGAGCGAGGTCCAGCAAAAACAGGTTCAGGCACTGCTGGATGACAGCATCGCGCGGTCAACCAAGCTGCATGGCAAGATGCGCGAAGTAGGTCGTCGGTTGCGTCAAGCTATGGAACCGGGCAAGTTCGATGAAAAGGCCCTGCGGAAGTTGGCGTCGGAAAAGTCAGCTATTGAGACCGAACTCCTGGTCGAA
>DIKU01000152.1 GCA_002424645.1 Pelobacter sp. UBA5610
TTTGCCTTGTTTTTACTTTGGTTTCATAAATTTGGCTTTACTTTCAGCCCCATTCCTTCCCGTCTTCGTCTGCAACATAATCATCAACACCGTTTTACCCCACGCACGCCGTCTGCCTGTTTTTTATACACAACCTTGTTGATTGTGCGCCCCTCAGGCAATCCATTCCCTGCCAAACCCCCTATTTGCGGGGTTTGCGCCTTTGGCACACCCGATGCAATACCCTTATCCGACAGCAGACGGCACAATGGCGTGCCTGGCTGATTTACGGCAACGAGGCCCAGCGGGAAATCCCGCTTGGGCCTTTTTTTATTTATTTCGCAGGCTCCCGTCAGGCGCTTAAGCGAAACCGAAAGGAGATGTTTCATGTCCAAATCCTGCTCCGGAAAAAATCATCAGGCTGCCGGTCATCCATGTTTCGGTGCCCATCACAAGAACAATGCCCGGATTCATTTGCCTGTGGCACCGGGTTGCAACATCAGTTGCGGATTCTGCGAGCGCCGTTTCGATTGCGCCAATGAAAATCGTCCGGGCGTTACCAGCCGGGTACTTACCCCTGCCCAGGCTCTGGATCGTGTACGCGTCCTGCTGGCGCACCCGGAAGTCGGGTCCAATTTAAAGGTTGTCGGCATTGCAGGCCCCGGTGATCCTCTTGCCAATGAAAAAACTTTCGAAACACTGCGTCTGGTGAAAGCAACCTACCCTCACCTGCAGCTGTGCCTTTCCACCAACGGCCTGCTACTGTCGGAGCGCCTGGAAACACTGCGTGAAATCGGCGTCGGCAGTATCACGGTCACCATGAATGCCCTGACTCCGCAGACCGGTGCCAAGGTTTACCAATGGGTCAATCTCGGTGGCACGGTAGTGCGCGGCGAAACCGGTGCTTCCGCTTTGATCGATGCCCAGATGACCGGTATCGAAGCCGCCGCACGCGCCGGGATGCTGGTCAAGGTCAATAGTGTTTATATCCCCGGGGTCAACCACCACGAAACCTTGCCTCTGGCACTGGTCGTCAAGCGCCTTGGAGCCGACATGATGAACATTCTGCCACTGATCGCTCAGGGCGCCTTCCGCGACCATAGGGTTCCAACGGATGTGGAGATGGCCATGATTCGCGATCAGGCGGAACAAATCCTGCCGCAAGCTCGCCACTGCAAGCAGTGCCGTGCCGATGCCGCCGGCATGCTCGGTCAGGATCTTGATCTGTCCACCATCGAAGCAGCGCCTCAAGCCCCTGCCAAAGGCTTTTGTTGCTAATTTTTGAACCACTGCAAAACACAAAGGACTGAAGACCATGGCGACTTTTATTCGTTTGTTATTGTCCCTGAGCCTGCTGTTGGTAGCCTTGCCGGCCTTCGCTGGCGAAATCCACCTTGCAGTGGCAGCCAGCATGACCGATGTGGTCAACGCCCTGTGTTCCGATTACGCCTTAAGCCATCCACAAACCCGGTTTGTGCGAAACTACGCCAGTTCCGGCACGCTGGCCAAGCAGATCGCTGCCGGCGCACCGGCCGACCTGTTTGTTTCGGCCAGCCCCAAATGGATGGATTTTTTAAAAAACAAGGGACTTATCGAGCCGACCGGTATCCGAATCATAGCCCACAACAAGGTGGTGGTTATCGGCCGTCCATGTTCAAAGATCCGGGTTTTGTCTGATCTTACTTCGCTACCCCGTATCGCCATGGGCAGTCCTGCCAGTGTGCCTGCAGGCAAATATGCGGAACAGGCTCTCATCGCAGCCGGCCTCTACCAGGGGATGAAAGACGGTCAAAAACTGGTCCTGACCAAAGATGTACGCCAGGCATTGATGTACGCCGAACGCGGGGAAGTGAATGCGGCGTTTGTTTACCGCACCGACGCCCTGCTTGCAAAACAGGCCATTACACTGCTGGAAGTGCCACAGGAGTTGTATCCGAGTGTAAGCTATCCGGCTGGATTGACGAGCCTGGGAACAACCAACAGAGAAGCGCGTGAGTTCATGCATTACCTCGGCTCTTCCGACGCGGCCGCTATATTCTCAAAGTATGGGTTCCTGACCGATACACGATCGGCAACCCTTGCAAAAACACCATAGATTCATACGCTTTTTCGTTATTGGGAGTTCACCGGAACCGCCCCTGCAACCCCACGAGGCACGTTGCCATGTTCGATCTGACCGCCACCGATTACCAGGCCGTATGGCTCTCCGCCAGAGTTGCCCTGACGGCAACATTGCTTGCGCTGCCCGCCGGTTTTCTCATGGCCAGCCTATTGGCCTTTGGCCGTTTCCGTGGCAAAGGTCTATTGGAGGGGATCCTGCATTTGCCCATGGTGCTGCCCCCGGTAGTGGTCGGCTATCTGTTGTTATTGCTGCTGAGTGAGAATGGGCCTTTCGGACCCTTCATGCGCGCGACAGGCATTCGTATCATTTTCACCTGGTGGGCAGCAGTCCTGGCCTCGCTGGTGGTGGGTTTTCCCTTGTTGGTGCGTTCCATCCGCATCGGACTTGAGGATATCGACGAAAAACTTCTGCAGGCCGCCCGCACTCTCGGCGCTCCCTGGTACGATACGCTGTTAACTGTCGTGCTGCCGCTATCGGGCCGGGCGGTACTGGCCGGCGCATCACTGATGTTTGCCCGCAGTCTCGGCGAGTTCGGTGCCACGATTGTACTGGCGGGCAATATCCCCGGCTTGACCCAGACTATTCCGTTGGCCATCTACGATTACGTCAATACCCCGGGCGGTGACCGTGGAGCCCTGGCGTTATGCCTGTTATCCATCGGACTGTCGCTTGCGGTGCTGCTCTGCAGCGAAACCCTGATCAGGGCCTTGGCCCGCAGGAGCAAGGCATGAACCTCAACCTGGCTCTACAAAAAAAGATCGGCGCATTCGAGTTCGACGTCGCATTTCGCACCGACAGCAAACGAATCGGGGTTTTTGGACGTTCCGGAAGCGGCAAATCAACCCTGGTGAACCTGCTCGCCGGTCTGCTGCCCCCCGACTCCGGAGTATTTCGGTTCGCCGACAGGATACTGTTCGATTCATCCAAGCGCATCTGCGTCGCTCCCCAAAAACGCCGCATAGCCGTAGTGTTTCAGCACAGTCACCTGTTTCCTCATCTGAATGTGGAACGCAACCTGCTGTACGGGTTTCGGCGCATTCCGGCAGCCGATCGCACCATCGATCCGGACGAGTTATGCCGGGTACTCGACATTGGTCATCTATTGAAACGATCGGTAAGCGATTTGTCCGGTGGCGAACGCCAGCGTGTTGCCCTCGGCAGAGGAGTCCTTGCCAACCCGCATTTGTTGTTGATGGATGAACCCCTGAGTGGCCTGGATGAAAAGCTCAAATACCAGATCATCCCCTATCTCAAAAACGTACTGCACCGGTACGACATTCCTCTGGTGTATGTTTCCCACTCCATGAACGAAATGCGCATGCTGGTCGACGAAGTCCTCGTTATGGAAAATGGAAC
>DIKU01000154.1:0-2547 GCA_002424645.1 Pelobacter sp. UBA5610
CAAGCCGCCGGGAGTGCCGGCGCCATCGCCCATTGCCGGTCCGGAGATGCCGCGCACCGCATCTCTGCCGCCGGCGACCGCGGTCGCTCCGCGTCTGGCTGTGACGGCACCGGCTGTCGTTACACCGGCTCCGGCGAGTTTCTCGGATGCTGGAGCGCCTCAGCTGCCGGTTTCCGGAGGGGGGGCTGCGGCAACCGGTGTGTCTCTGCCTGCCGTGAACGGGGGCGATACGGACAGGGCTGGTTCAGGTAGTGGCCCCGAAGCGGCCGGAGGTGGGCAAGGTCGGCGGGAAGCAGGGTCTACATCCTCATTGACCGGTTATTACGATGCTATAAGGGCCAGAGTGGATGCCGCCAAGCGTTACCCTCAGATGGCTCAGCAGCGTCGCCAGGAGGGAGTGGTTGTCGTAACCTTCCGGTTGACCTCCGATGGTCGATTAATGGATGCGCCTGTGGTAACCAGGAGTTCAGGGTCCCGGCAGCTCGATAGCGCAGCGTTGATGGCGGTGCGGCGTGGTGCTCCTTATCCTGCCTTCCCATTGAGCCCGAAGGATATGAAAGCTCTTGAACTTCCGGTGAAGTTTTTCCTGCGCTGAGCAGGCTGGCTCTTCTATGAGCCGGTTAAACCGAGAAATCCGCAATTAATCGCGGATTTTTTCGTTTTATTGAGAGACAAGTAGCGGATTTTTCGTATGCTATGGACATAAGCGTCAACACGCTCCCCAACTTCTCTAGCGAAGGGCTAAGGCATGGGAAAGCATGCAGCATCCACTCTGATGGGGATGGTCGAGAATGTGCAGTTGCCGGTAGAGAGTCTGCAGGCGCAGAACTGGGATGTGATTATTGTCGGTGCGGGACCGGCAGGTAGTGTTGCGGCCATTGAGCTGGCCGGGATGGGACACCGCGTATTGCTGGCCGACCGGGAGTGGTTTCCGCGCGATAAAGTTTGCGGTGACGGACTTACCCCTGGCGCCATTCGAATCCTGCGGCGTTTGGGGTTGTATGATGCGGTAAGTCAAACAGGACGCCACTGCTCGCAGATGAGTGTTTTCAGCCCGGCGCATGTCCGTGTCGATGTGCCGGGAGATTATATTACCCTGAGGCGTGAAATTCTGGATCAGTTGATGGTTCGCAAGGCACTTGCCGAGGGGGTGACTTTTGTTCGGGGCACTGCCGATATCCTGGAATCGCAAGCTGATAGCAAGGCAAGGGTGCACTTTGTTGAAGGACGAACTGTACATACCGCGCAATGTTGTCTGTTGGCGACCGGCGGAAGGCTGGCTCTTGGGCAAAGAACGGGTCTTGTGACCCATCCGGTTGCCAGCGGAGCAGCGGTTCGTTGTTATATTCGCTCACGTATGTCTCTTGATCGGCTGATCGTTGCCTGTGAGCGTAATATTCTGCCTGGTTACGCCTGGATCTTTCCCGTGGAAAAGGATTTGTTCAATGTTGGGTGTGGTCGCTTCATGTACGGCCGCAACGAAAAGCATGTCAGCCTTCGAAAAGTTTTTGCCTCTTTTATCGATGAATTCCCCCTGGCCCAGGAACTTCTGAGCCAGGGTGCAATCGAAACGCCTTTGAAAGGCGGTGTTCTTCGCAGTGGCTGGCAGCAGGCGGGGCCGATGGCCCGCGGGCCTTTTTTAGGCCTGGGCGAAATGGTCGGGACGACCTCGCCTTACACCGGCGAAGGTATAGGCAAAGCCATGCAAAGCGGTGTTCTGTCAGCCAGGCTTGTGCATCGGTGCCTGCTTAAAGGGGAGATGTCCGCGTTGCAGCGCTACCCGGAGTATCTACAACAGCTTGGGGGGTTGCATTACGAAGGGTTCAAGCGTACCCGTCGGTGGTTCTTACAGCCCTGGTTGGTCGATTTTTTTGCTCATCGCATAAACAGAAGTCCCTATCTGTACGAAACATTCAAAGGCATTCTTCAGGAAAAAAACGACCCCGCGCAGGTCTTCTCCTGTCGCGGGGTGTGGTGTTCTCTTTGGCGCTGATACCTTGGTGCCATGTCCCTTGTATACTGCTCTCAGTGAAGAGAATTTCTCTGTCTCATTGAATGTGTCTGGACTTTTGTGTAGTCGTCAAACCAGTAGGCTTGCGGATTGCGTTCAAACGCCTGAAGTTCATCGAGCCGCTGATTCGGGTTTGCAGGTCGGTGATATCGGAAAAAAATCTGTTCCTTTGTCAGTCCGGCTACCTCGATTTTACCGGTAGCGTGGGACATGGCGTACCGACAGCGGCGAGCCAGGCCTGAACAGTTTTTAAGGGCCTCGGTAAAAATTGTATAGCCTTTTTCGATGGGGACCGTATAGGCGGCATTTCCCTCGGTAGGGCGGCATTGGAATATGTAGTAGGGCGCGATCCCGAGATATGACAATTCGTTAAGCAATTTTGATAACACCCTGGGATTGTCGTTGACCCCCCGGATCATAGGCGTCTGATGCATGATGGTTACTCCGCATTTTTGCACCAGGTCAAGGGCGCGCCGTGCTTCGGGTGTCAGTTCCCTGGGGTGGTTGAACTGCGCCATAAGGTAAATCCGTCGATC
>DIKU01000154.1:2720-16388 GCA_002424645.1 Pelobacter sp. UBA5610
GAATGTATTCCAACCCACCGGAAACATCCCTTGCCACCTCCTGGTTGTCCTCCATGAAAAGGCGCTTGCGAAAACAGAACCTGCATAAGGCTCCGCAGACATCGCTGACCAGTAGTACGGCCGTATCGGCATACTTGTGTTCAAGTCCAGGCGCCTTGGCGTAACGGGATTCGCCGGACGCGTCAAGCATTCCCCAGGGTTCAAGCTCGTCCGTGCTGGGAATAACAATACGGCGAATTGGGTCGTCGGGGTCCTCCCAATCGATGAGGGATTGGTAGTACCTGTTAGTCCGGAAAGCATAGCGTTTTTCCACGGCGCGCAGATTCTGTCGCTGCTTATCGCTTAGCCCCTCCAATTCAGGTATCTGATCGATGCTTGTGATGTACTTTCTGTAGCTCATGCGTCCTCCTTTCCCATATTTTTACCGGCACAAAATGGGGGCAGGTGTACCTTGTCCTCGAGAAAACCGGGCCTATAAGGCTGGGTTCTGAAAATAGGCACTGCACACCGGCAAAGGGGAATTCGTGGTGTTGGTAAAATGAATAACTGCGGGACGTTTTTGAAAGTGGTCAGTTGATTCGGGGTATTGTGTTTAATCGCGATCCCTTCGTTTTTAAGGCTCCATTCCAGTTGTTAAGCCGATTTTGTTCTACACAGAATAACATGGTTTTTTTATGTAGGCAATATTTTGCTCACTTTTAAGTTTATCAAAGACTTGTTTTTTTAAAGCTTTGTAAAATCAATATATTTCAAATCGGCTTTGGTTTAATCAATAGAAATACGTTTTATATAGCCTTTAAAGGGGGTTGTGCACGCGCGTCCGGCAAGGGCGACCCGGGGTTGCCATTTTATTTAGATGGATAGCGCGGAAGGAAAAATGTCCTCTACTTTTTTGCGAGATAGCTTCAAAGCTAAAAAATGAGACACGGAAATAGGTTTGNNAGGTTATTTATGGTAAGTAATAGTAAGTTATTTATTATTTTTTTTAGGCTATTGACCATAAAAAACTTAGAGTGATATAGTGCTAGACACTTAATGTGCGACAGGCAGTTTTGGTTCGCAGATCGAGAGTTTGACAATCTCCCCGGCCACTATTCCGATGTGGCTTTTTTCTCCTCCTCCTGACATCTGGTCGTTGCTTACGGCCCCCTGGCCAGCGTGCTTATCAGCGGCGCTGGCTTTTTTTATACAGAGTCGCGATATTGAATTCTTTGTGTTGAAAAATTACTCTTTTTTAAGTAGCAAATCCTATTGTTTCATCATGGAAACCTTTGTTATAGTGTCCCGCAATCGAGCTCAAGCATTTCACCCACCATTGGTGCATTGACCTGTTTAAAGCCTGACCCCTTTTGGTCGGGATGTGTCATATGTAGTGGTATGACTTGACATTTGTCGCAAAAATTTACGATTACGCGGTTTGATCAGTTGTTACAATAGGGAGAATTATGGCCAGCAGACACGAAGTGCAGAACAAGTTGCAGGGTGAAACCTTGGGGCGCAAAGGTTTGATGAAAAAGCATGATCATATCCAGCCGATGCGGTTGGTTCCAGAGCTGCAAGTAGTAAAAATAGGGGGGCATGGCACTATCGATTTTGGGCGTGAGGTTGTTATGCCGCTGCTGGAGGAGATTGGTCAGCAGGTCAATAACCATAAAATGCTGGTGGTAACCGGTGGAGGGGTCAGGGTGCGTCACATTCTCGATGTGGGCATTGACCTCGGTATGCCTACGGGAGTGCTTGCGAAACTTGCCAGCAAAATTAGTGAGCAGAATGCGGAAATGGTGGCATTGCTTCTTTCAAAATGGGGGGGGACGCATATTGACAGCGGGGATATTCTTGAGTTGCCCATGTTACTCAAGTTGGGGTTCTTGCCTGTAACCCATGGGACTCCTCCGTATGGACTGTTTGAGCATCCGCCGGAGTTTGGGCTTATACCTCCTCACCGCACCGATACGGGGGCCTTTTTGATGGCAGAGGTGCTGGGAGCCAAAAGTTGCATCCTGGTAAAAAATGTCGATGGGCTATACACTGAAAATCCAGCGGTCAATCCGGATGCTGAATTGATCGAAGACATAACCGTGGATGAATTGATCGCCATGGATATGGAAGATATGGTGATGGAGAGCAAATTGCTTTATCTTTTAAAAGATGCAAACAGTCTCAAGGAGTTGCGAATCGTCAATGGCCACAAGCGCGGGAATGTGGAAAAGGCTCTGCGCGGAGAAAAGGTTGGTACGATTATCCGTGTTTGACGGTGAATAGTCTTGATGCATCAAGGGCCTCATGGTATAGCTCAGACATCATGTATCTACCGCTACTGAAGAGCGGTATACCCTGGATAGGAGGCAATAATGAGTGGAAAGATTTTTTATCGTGAGCGGCGCAAGGTCGTCGACGGTGCCAAACAGCCGCGTTATGTGCTGGTGGCTGTGGCGGACGTCAATCTGAAGGTGTTCGGAAAACACCTGCGTATGAGTGAACTGAAGGCCATTTCCGAGGCCACCGGCGCGGAATTGGTGCCGTTGCCGAGGGGCAGCAAGCACGCGGAAGAAGAAGAATAGATAATCGAAGTGTAAAAAAGTTAAATAAAACAGCCTCCGGCCATGCGGCCGGAGGCTGTTTTTTTGTAAATCAGGTCCCGTATCCGGGGTGGGAGGTCTTAATCCCAGGAATCGATTTTCATGGTGCCGTGAGTGGCAAGATTTTGCTGCATGCGGAAGACCCGGTCCAGCAGATGCGGTTCGTGGCCGACGCCGCGGGAGAGGCAGTCATGGCTGGCGCGGTCGAAATAATCCTGCAGCAGGGGGCGATAATCCGGGTGCGCGCACTTGTCGATGATTAGTTGCGCGCGGTCGCGGGGGCACAACCCCCTCAAGTCGGCCAGGCCTTGTTCTGTGACCAAAACGTCGAGGTCGTGCTCCGTATGGTCGACATGGGGAACCATCGGTACCACACAGGTGATACCTGTGGGGTCGGTTTTGGTCGGGCGAACCGATGGGGAGTGCATGATGGACAAAAAGGCGTTGCGCAGGAAGTCTCCGGAGCCGCCGATGCCGTTGATCATACGTGTCCCCCCTACCAGGGTGGAATTGGCGTGTGCATACATGTCGAATTCCACCGGAGTGTTCATGGCTATTACGCCGAGGCGCCGGATCATTTCGGGGTTGTTGGCCAGTTGCTGAGGGCGCAAAACGATCTTGCGCGTGTATTTATCCCAGTTGTTGTAAAACCGCTCAAACCCCTCGGCGGAAAAAGACAAGGACGTGGCCGAGGCGTATTCCAGTTTTCCCGAGTCGAAAAAGTCCAGCATGGTGTCCTGCAATACTTCGGTGTAAACCGTCAGATTGCTGAAGGGGCCTTTAACCAGATCTCCGACCACGGCATTGGCAATATTGCCGACCCCCGATTGCAAAGGCAACAAGTTGGCCGGAAGCCTTCCGGCCTTGACCTCGGCCTGGAAGAAATCGAGAATGTGGTCGGCGATTTTCTGAGAGATTTCATCCGTGGCCCCCAGGGCCCGGCCTTTGTCCGGTTCCCGTGATTCGACGATGGCGATGATCTTGGACGCATCGCAGGGTACATAGGTGGTGCCGATGCGGTCGCTGACCCGGCTGATCAGGTAGGGCTGGCGATGGGGTGGCATTTCCGGCAGCACGATGTCATGCAATCCCTCGTAGGAGGGGATGGCGGTGTTCAGTTCGATGATAAGATGCTCGGCGGTTTGAATGATCTCGGGGGCAATGCCGACGGATCCGGCCAGGATGATGTGGCCCTCCTTGGTAATGGCGCTTGCCTCGATGATGCCGAGATCCAGTTTGCCTCCCAGGTCCTTGGTGTAAAATCCGTACCCCAGATCCTGAGCGAACATGGAGAGGTGCTTGTCGTGCATGCGTATGCGACCGGAGTTGATCCCCTTCTGGATATTCTTGCCGCTCTGGTAAGGCCAGCGCCTCGCTATCATATCGAGGGAAGCCCAGCGGTCTTCCGTTTCGGTGCCGACGGACGCACCTATAAGCAGATTAAAGCGCATCTTGCCCTGAAGATGGTGTTTTTCAACATGGTCAGCCAGTGCTTTGGGGATGGCTTTGGGGTATCCGACAGGGGTGAAGCCTGACCAGCCCAGGTTCATGCCGTCCTTGAAATGGGGAAGAACTTCTTCAACGGATCGGATCCGGTCCAGTAGTTGCGGGCAGGCTATGCGGTCATGCAGGGTAGACATGGTTGAACTCCTCGGTCTGTTGCTTCGGGCCGAGAACTCGCGATCGCATGCGAATGACGCACGGGGTGACTTGTTCTTCAGGTAATCTGCCAAACAGAAGGCCGAAGCGGCAACGGACCGGCCTGATATGGCCGGTCCGTTGCATTATGTCAGGTATATACAACGTCGTTGCGAACTCAGTGGTATGCGGCCGTTGATCTCAGGGCCGGTGATAGCGCCACGGCGAAGTTCGCGTTATATCAGAATTCCTCACGCAGCAGAGTCTTGGCTTTTGCGGCAAGAGGGCTGCGTGGGAAGTCGGCAATGAGATTTTCAAAAGTGGCCACGGCAAGATTGGGGTGGCCGTTTTTCAGGAAGGTATCGCCGAGGTAAAAGTATGCCTGGTCTTTGTCCGGGCTATCGGGAAATTTTTGCAGCAACTCGGAGAGTCGGTCGATGGCAGCTTTGTGTTCTTCCATTTTGTAATAGAAGAGACCGACATACAATTCGTTGGCGGCAAGGTGGTTACGGCATGCGCGTATCCTGTCCGCGGCGACGTTGCTCTCGGGTGCATCGGGATAAAGTTTGCTCAGACTTTCAAATGTCACCAGAGCGTTGCGGGTCGCAGTCTGATCCCGGTCGATGGCCAGAATCTGATTGAAATAAGATTCGCCGAGTTGGGACAGAACCCGCGCAGACTGGGGTGTGCCCGGATGACGCTTCAAGAAATCCTCGTAGCCGGCCGCGGCTTCGACATACTCCTTGTCGGCGAAGTGTGCATCGGCGATGCGCAGTTCCGCACGTCTGTTCAATTCTGCCGTTTCATAGATCTCCATGGCTTTTTGGTAAGCCTTGATGGCATCCTGATAGTCTTCGTTGGCAAATGCTGTTTCCGCCTGATTGTAATATTCCTCGGCAGTTTGAGGCTCCACGGGCCCGGTGGTCGAGCAGGCGGTAAGTAAGCACAAAACGGATAAACCGGCAAAAATAGCTTTCATGAAGTGTTTTCCCCGCCTTCTATGGAGTGTCATCGGATTCAGTTCCAAATTGCCTATATTAAATCATACGGAGTAAATTGATTCTGCCTGTGGATTTCGGCAGTGAGATAGGGCGCTGCCCGTGTGCCGTGAAAACCCAGCCTGCAAAATATTTACGAAAGGTACCTTGCTCACGCAACAAGCCCGCTAAAGGTAAGGGATTTACCCTTATTTGTCAATCGTGCAGCACGTACGCAAGGGACCTCTCTTGTGTCCGATCGGCATTCAGTTTGTCAGCAGGGCGGGGGAGTCGGATGTCAGCGCTTTGCGAATTTTTTCCAAGGCGTTTTTTTCCAATTGCCGGATTCTTTCGCGACTGATGCCGTAATCATCCGCAAGGGCCTGCAGGGTGCTGGGTTCGTCACTGAGGATGCGCGCCTCAACGATGCGACGTTCCCGCTCGTTCAGGTGGCGCATGGCATCATGGACCCGCAATGCCGTTAATTCTTTTTCCTGGTTGTTAATCAGCAGGTCTTCCTGATTCTCACGCTCGTCCGGCAAGGAGTCGAGCAGGCTGAAGCCCTCTCCTTCGATCAGGGCGGCATCCAGAGAGGTGTCGCGACCTGCCATGCGTAGCGACATGTCTTCAACTTCTTTGTCGGTGACATTAAGCTCCAGGGCGATAGCTTGAGAGTCGTCTCCGCCGGTCAGGCGCTGGATGGATTTACGTGCCTGGTTAAGTTTGAAAAAGAGTTTTTTCTGGGCCTGGGTCGTGCCGATCTTGACCAGCGACCAGTTACGAATGATGAAATTGTGCATGTAGGCCCGAATCCACCAGACAGCATAGGTGATGAAGCGCAAACCCCGTTCGGGGTCAAACTTTTTCAAGGCTTTCATCAGGCCGATGTTGCCCTCCTGGATAAGATCGAGGAGCTTCAGGCCATAACCTCGGTATTCGTGGGCAATTTTGACAACAAAGCGCAGGTTGGCGCAAATCAGACGTTGGGCGGCGTCAAGGTTGCCATGGACATGATAGGCGTGGGACAAGCGATATTCTTCTTCCTTGGACAGTACTTCGAAGTCCCGGATCTGGGCGATGTAAAGTGACAAGCTGTCCGAAAGGACCGGTATTGGCAAGTTGCTCATGCAGGCCATCTCCTTTGGGTCAAGTCAGGTTTTAGCACTCAGTAGGGTTGAGTGCTAAATATTTATATCAAATCTTCACCGGCCGTTCAACCCTGAATGGAGGTCGCAGGTTGACCTGTGTCGAGTTGACAGGGGCGGGAGGAGGGCACATAATGAGCGACATTATTCCCGTCTTCAGGCAAGCCGGTCCGTTTGTTTGCCTTCCCACCGACCAAAGGGGTTTTTCATGCTTTCTGCTCCCCTCGATACCCTCAGACGGGTTTTCGGGTTTCAACTCTTTCGCCCCTTTCAGGAAGAAATCGTCAATCGCCTCATTGCGGGGCAGGACGCTTTTGTTCTGATGCCCACTGGAGGCGGCAAGTCGCTTTGCTTTCAACTGCCGGCACTTCAGCGCAAAGGCCTCGGAATCGTGGTGTCGCCGCTCATTTCCCTGATGAAGGACCAGGTCGACGCTTTACGGACCAACGGCGTCAGGGCGGCCTATTATAATTCCTCCCTTGGACAGAAAGAGTCGCGCCAGGTGTTGGCCGATATGCATGCAGGGCGTCTCGATTTACTCTATATTGCCCCGGAACGATTATTGAGTCCCGGTTTTCTTGAGCGTCTGCAAGGGATAGATATTGCCCTGTTCGCTATCGATGAGGCCCATTGCATCTCCCAGTGGGGGCACGACTTCCGGCCGGAATATACCCAGTTGGGTTTGTTGCGGGAATATTTTCCCGACACGCCGATGGTGGCGTTGACCGCTACTGCCGATGATCAGACCCGCAAGGACATTCTGGAAAAACTTGATCTGAGGCTGGACGATTGTTTTATCACCAGTTTCGATCGTCCCAATATCCGTTACACGGTTTTGGAAAAGCATCAGCCCGCCAGGCAGCTTATGAACTTTTTAGGCAGTCGCGGCAAGGAGGCGGGGATCGTCTATGCCCTGAGCCGCAAGCGTGTCGAAGAGGTAGCCCGTCGCCTGTGCGATGCGGGGCTGTCCGCTGCGCCTTACCACGCCGGTCTCAGTGACAAGGAACGACAACGCGTGCAGGATCTGTTTTTGCGGGATGAACTGCAGATCGTGGTAGCAACGGTGGCCTTTGGCATGGGCATCGACAAATCCAATGTGCGATTCGTGGTGCATTACGATCTGCCTAAAAATATCGAAAGTTATTATCAGGAAACCGGTCGTGCAGGTCGTGACGGGCTTCCGGCGGAAGCTCTCTTGCTATTCGGCTACGGTGACATTGCCCTGTGTCGGGGCTTGATCGAAAAGGGCAACAATGAACAGCAAAACCGTATCGAATTGCATAAGCTCAATGCCATGGCTTCTTTTGCGGAGGCTTTGACCTGCAGGCGTCGCGTGTTGTTGGGGTATTTTGGTGAGAACACAACGGAAGATTGCGGCAACTGCGATATCTGTCTGCAACCGCCGGAATCCTACGATGCGACCGAAGATGCACGAAAAGCGTTGTCCTGTGTCTTTCGGGTCGGACAGCGTTTTGGTGCCGGGCATGTGATCGATGTGCTGCGGGGAATCCGTAATGATCGTATCCTCCGATTGAAGCATGATAGCCTCTCCACCTACGGCATCGGTGGCGACGTCAGCCGGGACGCCTGGGGCAACCTGCTGCGGCAACTGGTGCACCACGGCTATCTTTATCTGGATGTTGGAAACTATTCGGTACTGCGTTTGACCGAAAAGGCGCGGCCTTTGCTCCGCGGCGAGGAAACCCTGCGGTTGGCCAAACCACGCATCAAGGTGAAGGTCGCAAAAAAAACATCTTCCAGGAGTCCTTCGGGCGTGTCTTACGATCCGGAATTGTTTGAGGCTTTGCGCGAGCTGCGTAAACGACTCGCCGAACAAGACCGGGTCCCGCCTTTCGTGGTCTTTTCCGATGCGACGCTTGCAGAGATGGCGTCACGGCGGCCAAGGGACGACCAAAGTTTTCTTGCCATCAATGGCGTAGGACAACGTAAACTGGAACGTTACGGGGAAGATTTTTTGGCATTGTTGATGGATTACTGAAAGAGCGGATGGGGTGATGACTGTTCTTTTTTGTCACGAAGATGCCGCGTTCGCTGTCAATGAAAACGAGGTGATGCAGAAATGAAGATTGTCTCTTTTAATGTGAATGGTATTCGTGCCCGCCTGCACCAGTTGCAGGCCGTGATCGAGAATCATGCGCCGGAAATCATCGGCTTGCAGGAGACCAAGGTCCCCGATGGGGACTTCCCTTTGGAGGCGATTCGTGAGTTGGGCTACCACGTGGAATACCACGGGCAGAAAAGCCATTACGGGGTTGCGCTGTTGTCGCGTCAGCCTCCGACGCAGGTTGTCAAGGGGTTGCCCGGAGACGATGGGGATGCCCAGCGGAGGCTGATCGGCGCCGCCTATGAAATGACAAATGGCCAACCTCTGTGGGTGTTTAACGGCTATTTTCCCCAGGGGGAATCACGGCAGCATGCCGTCAAGTTTCCGGGCAAGGAGCGTTTTTACCGTCAGTTCACCGCATTCCTTGCGGAAAGATTCACCGCTGAGGATGCGTTGATTGTGATGGGCGATGCCAATGTGGCACCAAGGGATGAGGATATCGGTATTGGTGAAGACAACGCCAGGCGTTGGCTGCGCACCGGCAAATGCAGTTTCCTTCCTGAAGAACGGGCATGGCTGAAGAGCTTGCTCGACCGGGGTCTGTTTGATACGTTTCGACAATGCCATGCCGATGCGACAGATCTTTTCAGCTGGTTTGATTATCGCAGTCGCGGTTTTGAAAGAGAACCCCGTCGGGGATTACGCATTGATCTGATACTTGCCAGCGCTATGCTGGGTAGCCGATGTATCGATGCCGGTGTCGATTACGAAGTGCGGGGCATGGACAAACCCTCCGACCATTGCCCGGTCTGGACCGAGGTCGATGTGTGCCTCGCGACCAAGTAGCTGAAATGACAGGAACGCTCGGAAGTGCCATGAATATAAGTAAAATAGTTCCGAAGGTGTTTGTTGGACATGGACGATAACAATGTTATGAACCTGTAAGATTTTTTGGTGTATACGGAACTATGGCGTTGACAAATCTGTAGACGCTGTTTTATACCATCAGTGTTATTCGCTGGCAGGAGGGCGTAAATAACACTGTTAATTAAAAATTGAATTTTGGGAACGGCGTGGTGTCGTTCTTTTTTTTGGGAAATATTCCAATTGGAGGTAAGTCGTGAAAAACAGAATTCTTGGTGTTGTGCTGGCGGCCATGATGGTCGTCTCCGTCGCTTCGGTTTGTGCTGCTGAAGATTTCCAGCGCTACAGCGTTGGTGTGCAGATGATGTTCCTCAATCCCGACGTAGATGAGAATCTTCTCAGTGCTGTTAGCGCCGGCGATGAAATGACCGGCGGCCTGACTCTGGAGTACTTCTTTACTCCTAACTTCAGCACCGAGCTGGTAGCTGCTGTTTCTAATGTTGACCTTAAAGTGGCTGGTGCTACTTATGGCTCCGCATGGCTTCTGCCCCCCTCCCTGTATGTAAAATACCATCCGATGCCCCAGTGGAAAATCAGCCCCTATGTTGGCGTTGGTGTTGACTGGGTGTATGCTTGGGATGAAGAGTTGGATGGCCTTGGCGTTGACCTGGATATTGAGGACAGCTTTGGTTGGGCTGCCAAGATTGGTGCCGATATCAAAGTAACCAAAAACCTGTTCTTAAATGTTGACGTCATGTACCTCAACAACGAAACCGAAATGAACATCGACGCTCTTAATGTTAGTGGTGCCGACCTCGACCTTAAGGTTTGGAGCTACAACATCGGTATGAAATACCGCTTCTAAGAATTTGATCTGCATTGATCTTTTAAGGGCCTGCTTTTGCAGGCCCTTTTTTTGTGCACATTCGTATCTCCCTATTAATCCATGTGTTACCCACGACATGCCTTGTATCCCTGGTGGTTTCGCATAAGAATTGTAAGGCACGAACTGCGAGACTGAGCCAATAGTTCATTTCATTCACCCTGTCCTTCGGGAGGGAAAACGATGGACGAAAACCATAAAACCTGTCTCGCGCCCGCTCCTTCCAGTCGCTCAAGACACGAAGCCACAGAGAAAAACTGAAATTGCTTCTCTTCGTGGCTTTGTGGCTTGAGTGAGCAACGCGAACGAGCGCGAGATAGGTTTTCGTTTGTGCAGGACTTTGCGAGGCACGAACCCCACGGTGTTGGGGATAGAGCGGTTCTGTTGGTTCGCCACAACCTGCAGTCATTTGTTTTCCCTGAGGTACACGAGTTAAGAGATAAAGCCTGCTGGGGCTTGTCCCTTGAGATTTTTGCAAGTGAAGAAAAAACACCAAAAAAAACGGGACCGACGATTGCCGGTCCCGTTTGAGTTTGTATGAAGGGGACTCTATTTCTTGTTCAAAGCATAAACGCTCAACTCGACCCGCCGGTTGCGTTGCCGCCCCTGAGCGGTAGCGTTGTCGGCGATAGGAAAGGTTTCGCCGTAGCCTTTGGCCTGTAGCCGCTCTGCCTTGATGCCGAAGTTTCTGATCAGGTAGTTGCGAATACTCTCGGCGCGGCGTTGCGACAAGCCGAGGTTGTAAGCATCCGAAGCGGTTGAGTCGGTATGGCCGGCGATGAGAATGCGCGAGGCCGGATATTTACGGATAAAATCCGCCCCACGTTTCAGTTCGGCATGGTAGCGCTGTTTTATGTCCGCTTTGTCGACGTCGAATTCGATGGCCAGGGTCAATGAAATGGGACATCCTTTTTTGTTGACCATCAACCCGGCAGGGGTACCTGGGCATTTGTCCGCTTGATCGGCAATGCCGTCGCCGTCGCTGTCCATCGTACAACCCCTCTCATCCACCGTCATGCCCTGCGGAGTGCCGGGGCACTTGTCTGCCTTGTTGGAGACGCCGTCACCGTCCGTATCCAGAGCGCAGCCCTGTTTGTTGACGGGGGTTGATTTGGGGGTGTTCGGACATTTGTCCCGATAGTCCGGTACGCCGTCACGGTCGCTGTCAAGGGGACATCCGAGCCGGTTCACCGGTACTCCGGCAGGCGTGCCGGGGCATGCATCGTTGGCATCGATGACGCCGTCACCATCGGAGTCTTTGGGTTCTACCCGTGTGACCGGCTTTTGTTGGCTGCCGAAAAGGTAGGTCAGTCCAGCGGAGTAAATGAAGTTATTGTTCGGGTCTCCAAAAGCAAAAACATGGCGCAGGTCGCCGCGCAGAGCAAGGCTGTCGGTGAAGAAGTATTTCAGCCCGATGCCGTAGTTGATAAGAAAGTCGGTTTCACTGCTGCCGCGATCCGGATCGATGGTCATCCCTCCGAAGCCACCGGCCAGGTAAGGCACCAGGCTGCTTTCCGGCATAAAATGGTACAACGTGTCGAGATGGTATAAAAGTCCGTCTGCAGAACCGCCGCCCTGACTGCGTTTAAAGTCGGTGTTGAAATAGTTGAGTACGAATTCGGTGCTCCAGCTGTCCGTCAGGTTGTAACCTAAACCGAGGCTGTAAGTCAGATCATCCTCGAGGTCCTGGTCACCTTCAAAAACGTACCCCCCGATCATGGGTGAAAGGGAATAGTCTTTTTTTGCGCGCGTTGCCGCATTGCCGGTCAGGGCCGGCAGGCAGATCAGACATAGACACAGAGCGCTCATAAATAAGCGCAAAAACATGGTTTTCATTATATCCCTCCCGAGGATGGCCAACGGGAATATGCAGGTGGAAGTTATGGGTATAGAAGCTCCAATATATTAACATTTCAGCGTTTTAATTCAAGGGTAAACTTCAAAAGTGCCAGCTCAGGTAGAACCCGCCGGAGTCGCCGCGGGCACCAAATTCACTGCGAGCAAGCGTGCCGTTTTCCGGTGCATCGCCCAAATTCCAGGCCCAGAATATCATCAGACTCACGTTGTCGGAAAGGGAAATGTCCAGGGCCGGTCGCAGCAGGCAGGAGTAATCCTGCAGGTTCCATATAATCAGTCCGGACAGGGTTGCCAAGGGATGTATTTCGTAAGAGGGGGCGAGCAATAGATAGTGTTGTCCGAGAAGAAAGCTCATCCCTTCCTTGATCGGGGCGGACTCCAGAGCTTTCCCATAATCGGCGGGATGATCGACCCCGGCCCCGTTATACAGGTATTGCCCGGTAAGTATCAGCCCGCCGCTGAATCGGTACCAGCATTCCAGCGCTGCAATGCTGAAAATATGGCGCAGATCGCCGCCGGGGCTGGAAACCAGCTTGCCGGCGTAACCGGCTGCCTCAACGTTCAGTCCCAACCCACCCACGTCGTAAGTCAAACCGAAGCCGATCATGGGGCGGTCTCGCAGCGTCCCTGTCATGGCCAGAACGTCTGTGCCTCCGGTGTTCCCGGAAAAGCTCAAAAGCAAGCTGCTGTCGCTGACACGGTCTCCCAGGACGGCATATAGTCCGATTTCAATGGCTTGTCCGTAATAGCCCTGTAGCTTGATGGCATCGACCCCGGGGCGGATTTCCGTGTCGATGGCGTCCGGCGCAAAGGGGGCGATTATATCCAGCGGAGACACGAGCAGGATGCGGCCAAACCCTATGGCCTGCCTGCCCACCGCCCATTCGAGGTATTCGGACCGGCCGCTCAGTGACAGGCGGTCTACCTGTAACTGAGCGCTGAGTGCGTTCCCTTCACCCCATATTTCTGTAAGGTCCAGAGCCCGATTCCCGGTAGAGTCGGGGAGCGAAACCAGGTCGGCCGGATGTGTCGCGAGTAGACTTGTTTCCAAGGCGGTTTCCAGGACCAGGCCGTACGGCATCTCTGCCTGCATGCTCAGGCGCAGGCTGTTGGAGGACAGTTCGCCCCCCGTGGAGGTTCTGGTGGGAGCGGGTTCCACGCGGAGATTGAGGGATTTGAACCTCCCGCCCCAATTTGTGACCAGACTTGACGCCGGGCCGGCATCGGGCCAGAGCCAAATCAGCAAAGTCAACACCAGGGCGACGACATGGTGCCGATGCCCGTCGGCCTTGCAGGATGGGGGGCGTTGCACTCTGCTAATCATGCAGGTTGTTTCCGATCATCTTCCAGACGTCCGTCCCTGAGCCGGATGACCCTGCGTGCCCGGGAAATCACCAGCGGATCGTGGGAGCTGAAAATGAAGGTTGTGCGATACTGGGTGTTGAGCCTGAGCATCAGGTCGAGGAGTTCCTCGGCTGTCTGGGAGTCGAGATTGGCGGTCGGTTCGTCCGCCAGCACCACGGTGGGGTGGGAGGCTATGGCCCGGGCCACGGCGACGCGCTGTTGCTGACCGCCCGACAGGTCGCGGGGTTTACGGTTTTCCAGGCCGGCGATGCCCAGTTCAGCAAATAGTTCCCTGATGCGGGTGCGACGCTCGGGT
>DIKU01000154.1:16495-27066 GCA_002424645.1 Pelobacter sp. UBA5610
GTTCCGACGTCGCGCCCCTCGATCCTGATGGTGCCGGCAGTGGGTTGGTCGATGCCTCCAATAAGATTGAGGACGGTTGTTTTGCCGCTGCCGGAGGGGCCGGCCAACACGGTAAATTCGCCCTTGTCGATGGACAGCGTAAATCCGGTCAAGGCCGTGACTTGCTGGTTTCCCAAGGGGTAAACCTTGCTGATGTCAGTGAGTTCGATAAGGGCCATGAAAATCGTCCTTTGTCACGTGTCCTTTGTCACTTGTCGCGGCCCCGTTTTGGTTGCTGATTCAATGCAGAGGACCAATGACGAAGGACGATTGGTTAAATATGCCGCATCGCTGAGGCAGGGGCCAGTCGCGCCGCTTTGATGGCAGGATAAAGGCTTGCAGCGAGGGCGATAAGCATGAGGTATATGGCGATTTTGACCATCCATGAAATGTCCCAGTTCGCCCGGATAATCGGATCAAAGATAACGCCACCGAATTCCATGTTTTCCGGCATGAGGCTTCGCAGGTCGATGCCGTGAACAACCAGGTACCAGGTCAGCAGGCTGCCGAAGATGGATCCGGCCAGCACGGAGATGACCCCAAGAGCCAGACCTTCGGCGAGGATCATGCGGCACAGTCGCCCGGGGGTCGCTCCCACGGCGAGGATGATGCCGAATTCCCGGATGCGCTCCATGACCGACATCAGCATGGTATTGATTACACCGATGGAGACGATCACAATCATGATGGCAAATATGAACTTCTGGCTGGCATAGTCGAGTTTGATGGAATTGGCCAGATTCGGCATAGCCTGATCCCATGCCACTGCACGTATCGGCGATGCCTTCAGTCGTTGCCGTAATTTCGGCATGACCGTGGCCCCGTCATCCGCGTGATGGAGAATCAGGGCCAGTTCATGGATTTCTCCGGGGAATCCGCCCATGGTTGCGGCGCGTTCCCGTCCGACCATGACCAGTGAACCATCCACGTCCCGCAGGCCGGTATGCACCTCCCCCCGCACTCGAAATAGTTCGCTGACCAGTTCTCCCTGGCGGTTCTGGACGGTGATGACCAGTTTGTTTCCGACGCCCAATTTAAGTTCGTCCAAAAGCTTGCTGCCAAGCAGCGCATCCCGGCTAGCGAGGCTTTCAGGCATGCTTCTGGCGGGCAGTTTAAGCAAAAACGGGTTGACGGTATATTCCTCGGCAGGGGAAATGCCGGTCAACAGGATGCCGCGACTTTCGCGGCTCGATTGGGCAAGCCCCGGCAGGTATACGCGCGGCAGGATCCGCATTACCTCGGTCATGTCTGCCAGTTGGTGTTCGAACTTCGCAGGGTTGAAGGTAAGGGTTTCATCCCGGGAGTTACTATAATCTTCCCGGTAGAGGGCGATATGCCCCGAACCGGCGCGAACGCCACTGTCGATCATGCGCGCATAGGTTCCTATGGCAAGGTTATGGAAACCCTGCATCAGCATGAGGCTGAAGCTCAACGCCGCCAGGGTGATAAGGCTGCGTCGTCTGTTGCGCCAGAGATTCTTCCAGGCCAGCATCAGGATGTCCATGTCAATCCTCCCGCAGCGCGGCCGCAGGTTGCAGGCGGGCGGCCCGGCGGGCAGGTAACCAACCGGCCAGTACGGCGATGATCAGCATCAGCGCTGCCGGTAGCAGATAGTTGCCGAGTTCGTTGGCAGCGTGCAGCCTCGGCAAGATTGTGCTGCCGGCATAAGTGATAGGCGTCAGGTGCTCGGACAAGTCGATGCCGACCCGTTGCATATACATTGTCATCAGCCCGCCCAGACCGCAGCCGACCGTTAACGCTACCAGACCCATAATCAGGGTTTCGGTCAGCACCAGCATCCTTATTTGCCAGCAGCGCATTCCCAAAGCCATCAGGACACCGAATTCCCGGGTGCGCTCCATGACCGACATGTAAAAGGTATTGAGGATGCCGAGGCCGGTGGCCAGGTAGAGAATCGTTGCCACCACCAGGCGACTGGCGTCAAAGCTGAGAATCGCCTCCTGCAATTCCGGCATCAGCGCACCCCAGGCGGTTGCTGCAAGTTTGGCGGGTAAAGAGGTGTTCAGCTGGTTGGCCATCCCGCCGGCATCGCGTGGGTGTTCGATTCGCATGGCCAGTTCGTGTACCTGGCCCTCCATCACCAAGACTCTCTGCAGCCAGGGCAGGGGGACGAGTACCAGGTTGTTATCATGAACGGCATCGCCGGTGGCAAAAATGCCGGTGACGGTTAACAGATCGTTGCCGATGGAGCCGTCCGCGGCCTGGGTTACGAACACCAGTTCATCCCCCGGCATCACCCCTAATTTTTTTGCCAGCTCCCGGCCCAGCAATGCTTCGCTTTGTGCCTGTGGTGCAGGGTAGCTGCCAGCGACCAGGTGGTCCGCCAGATTGGTCACCTGCCGTTCGTCGTTCGGACGTACTCCCAGCAGTTCGGCCGGATAGGTGCTGTGTGCATGAGACAACAAGCCGAAGCCCCGCAGCCGTGGCGAAATTCCCAATATCTCGCGTCTTTTTCCGAGGTCGGCGATCAAGTCGGCGTCGGGGGCAAAGGCTGCAAACATTTCGCGATCCTGCTGATAGCCTGGCACGGAGATGACAATGTGCCCGCGATACTGTTCGGTAGCCGCGGACAGCATGTCGTCCAGCATGCCGCTGAAAACCCCGAGCGCAAGGATCAGCAAGGACGATGAAACGACCATGGCTGTCAGCGTCAGCAGCGTGCGGCGTTTGTTGCGCCAGATATTGCGCGAAGCCAGAGCCAGCATCATGATCAGCGTCGTTTCAGGTTGCGAAGCGAAAAGAAATCCTCGTTCAGTGGAATATCGAATTCGATCTGATGGTATTGTAAAAGTGTCTGTTCTTCCGGCTTGTCCATCGGTTGCACGATCATGCGCAGGGGGAGTCTCCGGTTATCGATGGTTTTCACCTGGTCGAACAGGATTTCGCGAACTTTGACCATGGCTTCGTCGAAATATTCGACACGCTGGGGAACCCGGTCGGCCTTGCCGACCTGGTAGATAATCTTTCCCCACACGACCGCAGCCTCCGGTTTGGGCAGGCCCTCGATGCGCCAGAAATCATCGGTTTCCGTCAGCATGGAAAATTCGTAGTCCTGGTCGATGTGAGCCTGTTTGACCAGATCGTTATTGGTGATGTGACTGCCCATCCAGGCACCGCCCATCATGGACGGGGGGATTTTGATGATACGGTCGACTTTGGGGAGATAATTCCACACCTCCCGGCCGTTCTTGAGTGTGGCGACGTCGCGCTCCTTGGCCGGTTCGAGAATGCGGATTAAAAATTGATCGCGTCCCATCGACCATGCCTCCATTTTTAGGGAACGCTTCCAGTGTTCCGTACTCACCTGCATGGTCATGTTTGCATGGGATGACGTGCCGGTATACTGGTCTTCCACTTCGCGGATGAGGGCGCGCAGGTCAAGGTTGGTGACGACCTCGGCATGGCCGGAAACAGCCAGCAAGGTCGCCATGGAAAAAAGCAGGAGTGTGATTCTCGTGCATTGCCTCATCGATTGGCCTTGTCAAAAGGGCTTATGATAGATGTCCTTCAATTATAGAGGGGAATCGCGGGATGCAAAGGCAGGTTTTTATTGGCCCGGCAATACAGCCTTGTCGTGCTGACCCTTGACCATAGGCAGGGCCTGCATTACATTGTCCGCCATCTATTCAAATAATAAACAAGGGAGTTTTTATGAGCAGAACCGAAAAACCGGGAACGGAAGACCAGTCCAAGACGCTGGTTGCTCTGTCTCACCCGGTACGAGACTCTCGCCGTTTCGCCAGCCTATCTCTTCAGGAACAACAGGACAGGGTGCGTCGGGCCGACCCGTCCACCCGCTATCGTATGATTCTCGAGGTTGCCGACGGCCGGGCGTTGGTACAGTCTTTGGCTTCACAGGACCTGTTTTTGACCATCAAAGAACTGGGTCGGGACGAGGTGCCGGAACTTGTCTCCATGGCCTCGGGGGAACAGTTGACCGCCTTTGTCGATCTCGACTGCTGGCGCAAGGATCTGATCGATGCGCCGGAAGCGCTGCATTGGCTGGCTTTGGCCATGACCGAAAGCGAAGATAAGGTTTTGGAGGCAGCGCTTTCCATCGATTTTGAGCTGCTGGTACTCATCATGCGAAATTTCGTGCAGGTTCTGAGGGGCGCGCAGGCTTTTCACGATGAGGACAACCCGGCCGACCGGTCCAAGTGCATTGGCGGGTACGAGATGGAAATGCTGCAACCGAAGTATGCGAAGCTCGTAAGAAGTATGCTCGATTGCCTGTATCGTCTGGATGAGGGTTTCTATACTCACCTGATGGAGGTGTTGCGGTGGGAACTTCCATCCTCGCTTGAGGAAAACGCTTTTCAGTCTCACTGCGAACGTTTGCAGGATCTCGGTTTTCCCGATCCCTCGCAGGCCCGGGAAATTTATGCCTGGGTCGATCCGGATACCTTTGATGTAGCGCAGTATCGGCGCTATCCGGGGATGGTCGAGACTGAACAGCCGCCCGGCTTTGTACTGAGCGTGGTGCGGGCCAGGGATCTGCTGGGCAAAGTCCTGGCGGCCGGTCTGGATGATGCTTCCGGTTGGGATCTGACCTATCTGGCCAACAAGGTGCTGGTGGCCGATGGCATCGACTTTGGCGATCGGGAGCAGTTGCAGGGCGCCATGGACAAGGTCTACGGATACCTGAATCTGGCCCTCGAACATTTGTGTCATACCGATGAGCAACGTGCCACCCAGCTGTTTGGCGACACGTATCTTTTGCCCCTTTTTCGGCTGGGTTACAGCCTGACCTTGCAATTGCAGCGGCAGGCGCGGCGGTTGCTGGGGTCTTCCATCGGGCCCTGGCTCGATGGTGTCTGGCAACAGTCCCTTGACATCGTTGCCATGGGGCAGCCGCATTGTCCCCGGGTGCTTGATGAGCCATCCGTCGAAGGTTCGCGGCCCTATCGCAACATGTCCGATGTGCGCCGGGTCAAGGATTTGCTCGACACCGCGGATGCGACCCGCAGGTTGTTCGAGGAACATTTCCCCTTCCGTTTGCCTGTGCCGGACGAGCTTGATCTGAGCGGCTGTCAGCCGGAGGAGGCCCAGGCTGTCGGCTTGCGGCATTTTTTCCTTACCGCTTTGGCCAATCGATTGCTGGGCAGGGGGTTTGACCCTACGCCGCTACCGGCTGCCGAGCTGGCTGCTCTGCATGGCAGGGTCTGCCGGGATAAAGCTCTGGCCGAGGCCCTGCGCGAGGAAACGCGCACCTGGTTGCAAACGCTGGAACCCTTGGCATGGAGCTTCGTCGAGACATGCTTGCATTGCTGGGATGATGCCCTTTGTCCCTTGCGGGCAGACATGCTCGATCCGCGCTTTGTCGATGGTTTGCTGATCCGGACCGCTTGAGGCGGCCCCGGCGCATGACAAAAGGGGTTGATTTCGCGCCAGTGTTATGTTAGTGAAATTATATTAATAAGTAGCCAGTCATGCATTTTGTCAGTTGACACGTTGTTAGTGCGTCTGCATGACGGTTCCGGCCATGGTTGACGGCGGAGCCAGGCAAGTGTTGGCGTATCGCGAGATCAAAGGAGTAACCAAAATGGCAGTAGGCGTGGTGAAGTGGTTTAATGACGCGAAAGGGTTTGGATTCATCGAGCAGGAAAACGGTGCGGACGTGTTCGTACACTTCTCGGTAATTCAGTCCGAAGGCTTCAAAAGTCTGACCCAGGGTCAGCAGGTCGAGTTCGAAGTCATCGAAAGCCAGAAAGGGCCTCAGGCAAATAATGTGATCAAGTTGTAGGGTCTTTCCGGGCTTGCTATCCTAATTTTAACAACAAAGCTCCGCGGATTTTCGCGGAGCTTTGTTGTGTAAAGTCGTAATCGGGAATGGATAGCAACTACCAGGCAAAAATTTTGCTGTTGCTACTCACCAATCACTAATCACTGTCTTTGTCATTTGCCGATTCTGACCAGGCGTGCCACCGATTCGACATGGGCGGTTTGCGGAAACATGTCGACGGGTTGGATTTCCTCTGTACGGTAACCCAGTCGGCTCAGTTCATCCAGGTCGCGGGCCAATGTTCCGGGATTGCACGATACGTAAATAAGAACCCTGGGATGAAGTTGGGTTACGGCTTGCAATACTTCAACATCGCAACCGCTGCGGGGCGGATTGAGAACTGCCACCGCCAGTGACGGCAGGTCCGTAACCAGATCCTGCAACAGTTCCGCCGTGTCGCCGGCCAGGAACCGACAGTTGTTAAGATTGTTCATGGCGGCGTTCTGCTGGGCATTGCGTACCGCGTCCTCGACCATTTCGACCCCGATGACCCGGCCGGCATCCTGTGCCAGATGCAGGGCGATACCACCGATGCCGCAATACAGATCCAGGGCGTATTCGTGGTTTTCAAGAGCCGCCCAGCGTCGCACCAGATCATAGATGCGGGCCGCCTGGGCATGGTTGACCTGAAAAAAGGATGTCGGTGAAATGCGCAGGCGAATATCGCCGACCTGGTCGAACAGGTCGGGTTGACCGACCATGCTCAGGGTTTCGCGCCCCATGATAACATTGCCGCTGGATGCATTGACGTTTTGTTGCACCGAGACGACTTGCGGAACTTTGCGCGCCACCCATTTGGCCAGGGCCGTAATGCGTTTGTATTCCCGTTGCGCCGTGACGAAGGTTACCATGGCTTTGCCGGTGGCTGGACTGACCTTGATCAGCAGGTAGCGCAGCAGCCCGCGGCGGGTAACAGGGTTGTAGAGGTAGATGTCCTGCCGCGCGATTTCGTCCCGTACCACCTCAACGATGTGGTTGACCAGGGGATGATGCAGCGGGCAAGCGCCGATGTCGGCAACCTCATGGCTGCCACGTCGGTACAGGCCGATGACAATCCGGCCGTTGCGGCGCGCAAGGGCCAGCTTGACGCTGGTGCGATAGCCCAGAGGTTCCTCGGCGGCCCAGATAGGCGAGATGCCGGTGTGTTTCAGTTGCGGATAGGCTGTTAGGGCATCGCGCACCTTGTCTTGCTTGAAACTCAGTTGGTCGGCATAGCCCATGGACATCAGGGAACAGCCCTGGCAATCGCGCAGACACGGGCAGGGAGACGGTTTACGCAAAGGACTCTTGGTGATTAACCGGCGAAACTGGCCGATAATGCGGCGTTGCCCTGCATGTTCGATGGCGACGCAGATTTTTTCGCCCGGGAGGGAACCGGCCACCAGCACCTCTTTGCCCTGGTATTGGCCCATGCCGATGCCCTCGTCATTGAGGCGGTCGATGGTGACTTCGATAAGCTCTGCCGACGGCTTACGCCGTGGACGCGCTGGCTGTGACTTTTGTTCTTTTTGCTTTGACATTTGTTTTTTTCCGGCTCTTTGGGCTCAATTATAAGTGTGTCGGCACCTTAAATTGTTCTCCGGTCGGTGTCAACGGCTGTTTTGCCGGCTTGACTTCGCGCATGGCGGGTCGTAAACTCGACCCTCTGCGGCTCGTAACCGTTCGGTTGCTGGCCGTTGTCCATATGAACATTATTCTTATATTTACCATATTGCAGTGCCCGGGGGCTTGACCCGGCCCAAAATTCAGGAGCAAATCCATATGAGACGCGTTTCCCGACGGATTCAACTCGGCAACGTCGCTATCGGCGGCGATGCACCGGTATCCGTGCAATCGATGTGCAGTACCTCTACCAGCGATGTGGCGGCCACCCTGGCGCAGATCACCCGCCTTGCCGACGCCGGTTGCGAAATCGTGCGTTGTGCCGTGCCTGATGAAGAGGCTGCCCAGGCTTTGTCGGCCATTCGCGCCCAGTGTCCCATCCCCCTGGTGGCGGATATCCATTTCGATTATCGCCTGGCACTGACCGCCTTGAAGAGCGGCGTTGATGGTTTGCGGCTTAATCCCGGTAATATCGGCGAACGCTGGAAGGTTGAAGAGGTGGTCAAGGCCTGTGCCGAGCGCCGCGTGCCGATCCGCATTGGCGTCAATGCCGGCTCCCTCGAAAAAGAATTGCTGGAGCGCTACGGGCATCCCACTGCCGAGGCTATGGTGGAGAGTGCCTTGGGGCATATCCGTATCCTTGAAGATCTCGGATATCAGGATATCAAGGTCAGTCTCAAGGCTTCGGACATCCGGCGCACCGTCCAGGCCTATCGCTTGCTGGCCGCCAAGGTCGACTATCCCCTGCATATAGGTATTACCGAGGCGGGAACGACCTGGGCCGGTACCATCAAGAGTGCCGTCGGTCTGGGGGCGCTATTGCACGACGGCATCGGGGATACTTTGCGGGTTTCGCTGACCGGCGACCCGGTTGAAGAGGTGAGGGTTGGCTGGGAAATACTCAAGTCCCTGGAATTGCGCCAGCGCGGCCCGGTATTTGTCAGCTGCCCCACCTGTGGGCGTTGCCAAATCGACCTTATCTCGGTGGCGGAGGAGGTCGAGTCGCGCCTGCAGAATTTCCCCAAAACAATTACGGTGGCGGTTATGGGCTGTATTGTCAACGGTCCCGGTGAAGCACGCGAGGCCGACCTCGGTATTGCCGGCGGCAAGGGGCAGGGGATTCTTTTCCGGCATGGCGAGGTGCTGCGCAAGGTTCCGCAGGCCGAACTGGCCGATGCCCTGGTGGCAGAGGCCTGGAAGATGGTCGAGGAAGAATCTTCGGACAGTTAAGCCTTTATTCGGAATGTGAAAAATACAAGCCGATTTTCATGGGTACTGGAAATCGGCTTTTTTTATGGCTTACTTGGGTGGGGATTTTTTTAAACCACCGGTGGCTAAAACGGCTTGGTGCATTATCCGGGGTTGGTCAAAAACCTTTGACTCTGTTTTGGTTTTGATTAACTATTGCCGATCGGTGGGTAAGGTAACCTTTACCTGACGGCCATACTCAATATCCTGAGTGTAAAAATTAACCCGGCGGCTTATGGCTTCAGGTACTAACGGAGGAGGCACGGTGCGGACCCACCCACAGGCATGGCAAGCTTTACGGCAGCATCAACAGCAAGTGTGCTCATTGCATATGCGCGACCTGTTTGAGCAGGATCCCAATCGGTTTCAACGTTTTTCCCTGCAGTTTGATGATCTTCTGTTCGATTACTCCAAAAACCGCATTACCGGGCAAACCGTCCAGCTATTGTGCGACTTTGCGCGCGAATGCGGGCTCGAAGATAAAATCCAGCGGATGTTTGCGGGCGAGCCGATTAACTGCTCGGAACAGCGTCCGGCACTGCATGTGGCTTTGCGCAATCGTTCCAATCGCCCCATGCGGGTCGACGGACAGGATGTCATGCCCGGAGTGAACGCGGTATTGCAGCAGATGAGGGAATTCGTCGCCCGGGTGCATGCCGGTGACTGGCGCGGGTATACCGGTGAGACGATCCGCGATGTGGTTAATATCGGCATTGGCGGATCCGACCTCGGACCTCGCATGGTAGTCGAGGCTCTGACTCCTTACCACAAGCCGGATTTAAAGGTCCATTTTGTCTCCAATATCGATCCGGCTGATCTGTTTGATACCCTGGCCGGGCTGCGCCCGGAGACGACCCTGTTTCTTATTGCCTCCAAGACCTTCAGCACCCAGGAGACCCTGGCCAATGCCCACGCCGCCCGTGACTGGTTTTTAACGGCCGCCAGGCAGCCGCAACATGTAGCACGGCATTTTGTCGCCATATCGTCTCATCGGCAGCGGGTGCAGGAATTCGGTATCGATCCGGCCAACATGTTCACCTTCTGGGATTGGGTGGGGGGGCGTTACTCTCTTTGGTCAGCTATTGGTCTGTCCATTGCGCTGGCCGTTGGCATGGATCACTTTGAGGCGCTGTTGTCGGGTGCCCATGGCATGGACGAGCACTTTCGAAGCGCGCCTTTGGATGAGAACCTGCCGGTGTTGATGGGGCTTGTGGGGGTCTGGTACGTCAACTTTTTCGATGCTGCCAGTCATGCGATTGTACCCTATGCCGAGCATCTGAAACATCTGCCCGCCTATCTGCAACAGGCCGATATGGAGAGCAACGGCAAGGGGATAACCTGTGACGGATGCCCGGTAACCTGTGATACCGGACCGGTGGTCTGGGGGGCGCCCGGCACCAATGGGCAGCACGCGTTTTTCCAGTTGCTGCATCAGGGGACCCGTTTGGTTCCGGTTGATTTTCTTGTGCCGTTGCAGAGTCATTATTCCTTGAGCCAAAGCCATGAGATTCTTTTGGCCAATTGCCTGGCTCAAAGCGAGGCGCTGATGCGCGGGCGCACAGCCGAAGAAGCCCGGCAGCAGATGCAGCAGCAGGGGGGGGATGATGCAACTCTTGAGCGTCTTGCGCCGCACAGGACCTTTCCGGGCAACCGTCCCAGCAACCTTTTGATGTTTGATAAGCTGACTCCACGTACCCTGGGGACTCTGATTGCTTTGTACGAGCACAAGATCTATGTGCAGGGCGTCCTTTGGGGGATTAACTCCTTTGATCAGTGGGGGGTGGAACTTGGTAAACAACTGGCCGGTGCCATTTTGCCGCAATTGCAGGGGGAGGGTTCGTTACAGTCCCACGATGGGTCGACCGCTGCGTTGATCCAG
>DIKU01000154.1:27122-30585 GCA_002424645.1 Pelobacter sp. UBA5610
GCAGGGTGTGCCCATTGGACATCCCGCAGCATTCAGGACCCGGTCGGAATCCCATAATTTATCCTTGTGATAAGAAACTCAAGGGCTTGTACGGCAGGATGGGGTTCCATCGCGCAGTGCACAGCCCGCAGATAAGGGCGTTCGCGGCAACGGCAACGTTTTTTCACAGGAAAACGCTTAAGAATTAGTGTGCAGCTGTCGATAAATGAAGCAGGTAGCCGTCCAGTGCGGCAACCTGTTTTTTTCTTCTTTGCTGGAAGACGGAGTTTTTTTGTGCGTTTGGCTCTGACTACTGTTCCTTGGCGTTTGACATGCTTATGTCTCTGGTTGGCTCTATTGACCGGGATATGGTGCCCCCCTGGCGTCTGGGCACGAGATATGAGCGTTCTCATGCTGCACTCCTACCATGCCGAATATACCTGGACGCGCAATCAGCATGCCGGGTTCGTTGCTGCATTGGCACATGACCTTCCTCAGCAGAATATTACTTATTTCGCCGAGTACCTCGATACCAAACGCAACGAGTACAATCCCGAATACGAAACTTTTTTTGCCGATTACCTGGAATACAAATTCCGCGGTTATCATCCTGATGTCATTTATGCGACCGACGATAATGCCCTGACCTTTCTTTTGCACTTCAGGGACCGTCTTTTCCCCCAAATCCCTGTGGTCTTCAGCGGGATTAACAACCTGGAGCTGGAAGCGCAACTTGATCCTCAAACCTTCATGGGCGTATACGAGCGCAAAGATGTCGTGGGTAATGTTAAGTTGGCTCTTGCGCTGGATCCTTTGCTGAAGACCATTTATTTTGTGGGGGACGGCAGTAGTTCTCATGACCTCATCGCCCGGTTTGTCGCTGAGGAAATGGCGCGTAACTTTCCGGATCTGCCCTTTGCATTTGTCGCGGACAAAACGGTATCCGGTTTGCGTCGCAAATTGGCGGACAAGGGCGAAGGCACCGTCATCCTTACCACCTTGGGAGGGCTTCTCGGTCCTGATGGTGTGCCGGTGTCTATCCCTTTGGCTATTCAGACCCTGGCCGAGTCGGGCAAATTCAAGATTCTGTCCATGGGCAACAATTACCTGAGCAATGGCGTTATCGGTGGCAGCGTGGTGGATGGCTTTGTTCAAGGCCAAGGCGCTGCGCATGCCCTTGCCACCAAGGTGCTTGGCAGCAAAACGGTTTCCGTAATCGATGAATCCAATGCGAATCATGCGCATTACATCTTTCAATATCCGGCGTTGAAACAATGGAACATTCCTTTGAACGTGCTGCCCCAAGGCAGTACGATTCTGGATGAGCCGGTAACTACAGTTGGGATGGACACCCGGTGGCTACTGGGTGGGGTAATCTTTCTGCTTTTACAGAGTTTCTTGCTGATCCTGCTTCTTCCCAAGGTGCGTTCTCTTACGCGAACCCGTCAGGCCCTCAAGGGCAGTGAACGACGTTTCAATGCTGTGGTCAAAGTCATCAACGATGCGCTGGTAGGTATTAACGAAAAGGGCCTGGTGGTTGTTTTTAACCCGGCAGCGCAAAAGATGTTTGGCTTTTCTGAAGAAGAAATACTCAATCAGCCTATTGACTGCCTGAGCCCGGAACGATTTCGCGATTGCCATCGTCGAAGTCTGGAGAGGTTCTTTGTCGAAGATGCTTCTTCGGACTTGCTCGGGAAGAATATCGAAGTGCTGGCCAAGCGCAGTAATGGAGAAGAGTTTTACGCCGAGGTAACCTTGTCCCTATGGCAGCACGGGCATGCCTCCAAGGTTATTGCCGCCCTGCGTGACGTGACCGAACGCCGGCGTGCCGAGGAGGAAGTGCGTCGCAGCGAGGAGCGTTACCGGGCCCTGGTGCAGACCCAGGTCGAAGCGGTTTGCCGCTGGCTCCCCGATACCACGTTGACCTACGTTAACCAGGCTTATTGCCGCCTTTTCAACAAACGGCCGGAAGAGTTGCTGGGGCGCAAGTTTATTGACCGGATGCCGGATGATGTCCGGGAATCGATGGATGAACATGTCCGGATATTGATGTCCAATCCCGGCACCTTGTACCATGAAACCCCTGTTCCTCAGAACGACGGAAGCCGGCTTTGGTACCAGTGGAGCAATACCGCTATTGTGGGCGAACTGGGTGAAGTGACAGAGGTTCAGGCGGTCGGTCTTGATATTACCGAGCGTAAAAAGATCGAGGAAGATTTGCGGGAAAGCGAATCCCGGTTTCGTGATACCGCCGACCTCCTGCCCCAGTCGGTGTTCGAGACCGATACCCTCGGAAGATTGACTTTCGCCAACCGCGTGACCATGGAGATGACCGGTTGCAGTGTGACGGACATCCAGAATGGAGTCAGTTTTTTTGACTTGATGGCCGAGTCCGATCGTGGTCGCCTGATAAAGGCCTTTGAAAGGGTCCTTGCCGGCGAAACTATCAGCGCCAACGAATGCCTGATCGAGGCGCGTAACGGATTTCGCTTTAAAGTGCTGATCTCGGCCTCCCCCATGGTGCGTAAAGGGCGTATCATCGGGGTGCGCGCGGTTGCGGTGGATATCTCCGACCGGATTGTTGCTGAACAGGCTCTGCGTCAGAGTGAAAAGAAGTTCAAAAGGTTATTCAGCGAATATCAGACCCTGCTCGATGGCATTCCCGACCCGATTGCGCTTATTGCTCCTGACCGTACGGTCCTGCGTACCAATCTCAGTACCTCCAAGACATTGGGGGTGCCGGTGCAGGAGATCCCGGGCAAAAAGTGTTGTTCCCTGTGGGCGGACTGCTCTTGTCATGGAGGGGACTGTCCGGTCATGGAGAGCTTTCGCACCGGCATGACGCAGAAGGTGGTGCTCAAAGCGGTGAGCGGGCGCAGCTGGGAGGTGAGAACTTTCCCTGTGACCGATAAGGCCGGCAATACGGTGCAGGTGATTCGTTACGCCAATGACATCACCCGACAGATCCAGCTGCGGGAGGAGACCTTGCGTACCGGGCAGCTGGCCTCCCTCGGTGAGTTGGCGGCCGGGGTGGCGCATGAAATAAATAATCCTATCAACGGCATTATCAACTATGCGCAACTGTTGGCCGACAGCCTGGTAATCGAGCAGGAAGACATGGATATTCTGCGCGGTATCATCGATGAAGGGGAGCGTATCGCCAACATTGTACGCAACCTGCTGGCTTTTGCCCGGGCGCGCAAGGAGCATAAGGATCGTGTTGCCCTTTGGGAAACCCTGGCCTGCTCCCTGGCTCTGACCGAATCGCAGTTGCGCAAAGACGGCATTCACCTTGAGTTGGATGTGCCGCCCGACCTCCCGGAGGTGGTGGCGCATGCCCAGGAAATCCAGCAGGTGATACTCAACCTTTTCAGTAATTCCCGCTATGCGTTGAACAAGAGATATCCGCAGGTTCATCCCGACAAGGTTTTGCGCATCAAGGCTGCAACCTGCGAGCACCAGGGGCGCCCGTCGGTGCAGATGG
>DIKU01000125.1:0-3998 GCA_002424645.1 Pelobacter sp. UBA5610
CAATATATTTGCCGGGATTCTTGGACAAAGGCGACCGGTTGAAATTAGCATAGGGGTGGTTTTTAAGGGGAAATGCGCAGGCTCTCATGGCTCCAATGCCGGAACGATTTCAAACAGGGTAATCTCCGGCGGTGCGCCGATGCGCATGGGGGGACCCCAACTGCCGGTGCCGCGGCTGGCGTAGAGAATGCCGCCACCGGGTAGCTGGTAAAGGCCGTTTTGCATGGGGTAGGCCAGATGCGTGAGCAGGTTGAAGGGGAAGATCTGGCCGCGGTGGGTATGCCCGGACAGCTGCAGGTCAAATGACCCGATGTGTTCCGGAGTGACAACCGGACGGTGTTTGAGCAGAATTTTGAAACGTTTTGCATCTTGTCCGAACAAGGGAAAAGACTCGTTTCGGCGATGGCTCGCTGCAGGGTCGTCTACGCCGGCGAGCAGTAAAAGATCACCGATGGGCACGGCCTTGTTGCGTAGCAGTGTGAAGCCGCTGCGTTGCAGAAAATCAAGGGAAGCTTGCAACCCGGCATAAACTTCGTGGTTGCCTGTGATAGCAAATTTCCCCAGGGGCGGATCGATGCTGCGCCACATGTCGGACAGGCCGTTGAGGTGGTCCAGCTGTGCATCGACCATGTCGCCGGTGACTACCAGCAGGTCCGGTTGAAGCCGCTGCAGGATGGTGATTACCGGCGTCAGCGCTTTTTCCCGATGCAGTAACCCAAGATGCAGGTCGGAAACTTGTGCCAGGCGTATCGGGGGGCTGCCGGGGGGCAGTGTGTCGGACACCAGGATGATCCGTTCCACGCGCAGGTAGGCGGCTTCATAAAATCCATACATGCCCATGCCCAGGGTGCAAACGACGACGATAGTGGCGCAGGTCGGGCTGTGTACGGTCAAACGAGGCAGGGTTGGCTTCAGCTTGTGCAGGGTGAGGGTCAGCAGGTCCCAGCACAGTAATGGCAGCAGCATGCTGAAGGCCAGAAACGCCAGTCCCATCCAGCTGTAACCGATCCAGGCCAGGTAGCGGGCGACCTCGGGATGGCCATGACGATCGAGCAGGCGGACCACTACCGGAGCGACGACCATCAACCCCATCCAGACCCGGCTCGTCATGGGCAGGTATCGCTTGCCTCTCAGGAGGGGCTCGACCCCCCGGTAGATCAAGGCGTGCATGGCGCCATACAGACACATGAAAGTCAGGACAAACCAGATCATGCGTACCTCCACCTTGCCCCTTTGCTACCCATCATATCAGGGCAAAGTCGTGATCGTCATACAGCCTTGATCCGCTGCTTGAGTCGGGGTCTGGATTCCGGGTTGAACTTATTTCTGGAAAAACAGGTAGCCGGCAAGACCGAGCAGGACGACGGCGAATATTTTTTTGAAACTTGCCGTCGATACATGCTCCAGCATGCGGGCGCCCAGTTGTGCGCCCAGTACGCCTCCCGCGCCCAGCAGCAATCCTACCCGGTAATCGACATTGGCCAGTTTGTTATGGGCCAGCAATGCCGATATGGAAATGATCAAAATGGCCAGAAACGAAGTCCCCACGGCTTTTTGTGCGGGATATCCGAGAAAAAGCAATAGTGGGATCATCAAAAAACCGCCGCCAAGACCGGTGAACGACGCGCCGACGCCGACCAGAATACCGATCAGTCCCAGCCATATAAATTGAGGAGTCATGGCCGATGTCCCCGCTATTCGACTTGCCGGGGGAGCCAGCTTTCGTCCACCACGGATACCCGGCCAAGAAAGCCGTAGGAAACCATGGTCATTCTGATGGTATCCTTGGTCACGGATGCGATGAGAAAATTGGAGAAGTCCAGATCGCCAAAACGTTCGGCATCCTGTTCTTCTGTGTAATATTGAGGATCCTGCAGCATGTCGGAAATGGCGGCCTGGTGGGCCTGTAAATCGGGGTTGGTATACGCGGCGTAACCGATACCCGCCGCGATGATCAACATCACAAGTTTTTTCATGGTTTTCCCTCCCTTAAAAAGGACAACAATCACTCAAGTTTTTCGGCAGGCAGTGCCGATTACGAGCCATCCCTAATTCTGATTCTCCCCCGAAAGCGATCGTCTACCTTCTGATTAAAAGCAGGTAGATCGCTACGGGGCAAGCATGCGTCTATTTCAACCTCGTGAGTATAGCAAATATCTTCCAGTGTGAAGTGGTTCTCGCTCAGCAATCGGCGCAGGGCGTCCTCGTCGGCGTAAGGGAGAACGAAACGCACTCTTTTCGAGGGGACAAATTTATCCAGAGGTAACTCTTCCAGGGCCTTTTGCACGCTTCCCGCGTACGCTCTCACGAGGCCTCCCGTGCCGAGACGGACGCCGCCAAAATAACGGATTACCACGGCGGCGACTTCACCGATGCCGCTATGGCGCAGTACATTGAGGATGGGGCGCCCTGCTGTACCCTGGGGTTCGCCGCCATCGCTCATGCCGATATCCATGGTCGTTGCCGGATCACCTGCCACAAATGCCGAGCAATAGTGGTTGGCCCCTGGCCATTGCTCCTGTGCTTTGACGATGAACTGCTGGGCTTGTTCGCGCCCCCGGACGTGACCGATGGTGGCAATAAAGCGGCTGCGTTTGATTTCCTGCTCAATCCATATGCTTCGAGCCGGTATGAAATAGGATGCTGGGTTAACCATTATGATTGTCTCTGATAAAGGATGCTACGATGGTTTGCAAGCTGTATATGATAGGGGTAATTCATTGGCGTTGCCAGAACATTTTATGCCTCGCAGGACCGACCCCGGCGCGCACGAATGGGAATGGTATATTTCAACTGTGGTACGTTTTTCCAATTGTTGAAATATCTGGAGGAAAGGACGTGATCCTATGCGCGGTTTGGGTCTAAGCCTGTTGATGTTATGGGGAATGTCGGCCGCCTGCCTGGTGCATGCGGCCACGGAAGTAACCGTCGATTGGGCCGACGGAGAGGTTCAAGTGCAAAAAGATGAGCCGGAAGAAGTGCAACGGGAGCAGGTGCCTCCAAGCGTTGTCTGTGAAAAAGAAAATAAGCGCCTCCGGGCCATTGTTGAAACCCAGCAGGGAATCATTGCTCGGCAGCAGCAAAAGTTGCAGGAGCAGCAGGCCGTTATTCGCCGCCAGGATGGAATTATACGGGGACTTGATTTGTTGCGGCGGCAGGGTAGGTGATGAACGGATAGTCCGTGATATCTGAAAATAAGGAACAGGGCCGGCAGTATTGCTGTCGGCCCTTTTTTTGTGTTGCGGCATCGGGCGTCGGGCGCCGGATGCCGCAGGCAAATGGGGTTGGTTGCATTAAATGAAGGGCAAAATGCGATTTTAAAAAAACCGGTGAGCGATTTCCCCGAATGACGATGTTTTCTGGTAAGTGGCTGAAAATAAAAACGTATTTTGTTTGTGTGGATTTTTGCCATGGGGGGTAGGGGATCCCCTATCCCTCATAATAACCCCCTCTGAGTGATGGCGAAAACCACCTTTGAGCGATTTTATCTATGTCTATGCCTCTGTTACAAATAACCTGCGCGCAAAAAAGCGGATCTGCAGGACCCGAGGTGAAGTTCCTATTTCATTCACAGCAAAATAGTTTTTTGAAGGAGAGGAAAAGATGGACGCTTTCAGTCTGGATACATTGCTGCTTTGTTTCGGTGGCGGCATTGTCAGTGCGGCATTGGGTGGGCTGTTTTCTTTCGCCCTATGCGGTGCCATCGTTGTAGCCGGTTGTCTGGTGGTATTTGCTGGCGGATCGGACTTTATCCTGTTGCAGGTCGGTCTCGGTCCCATTTGGGGGCCGCATGTCGGAGGCTTTTCTGCAGGAGTTTGCGCGGCGGCTTATGCTGCCGGTATCCGGAGCAATAACCCCGGCGGCAGTGGCAAGGATATCCTCTCGCCCCTGGTTGGGACATCCTGGGATGTTTTGGCTGTAGGCGGCTTTGTTGCGGTTCTCAGCCATCTGTTGTTGCAGGTGCTGACAACCATCCCGGTAATCAACCAGTCGGACTG
>DIKU01000125.1:4161-5484 GCA_002424645.1 Pelobacter sp. UBA5610
TGTCAGGGGCCGTAGCGATGGGCACGAAAGGGATTCTCGCTCCCATGGCGAGTGCCGGCACGATCTCTGCCGCCGGGGCCTTTGTGGTGCCTCTGATTTTTGGGTGGGGCGTGGCCGCAGCGTCTTTGATCTGTCTGGAACTTGGCAACGGAGAGATCCAGAAGTTTCCGGTCTGGCATTGCCAGGCGATTCTTGCGGCATTGGCTTACATGCATTTCGGTTCGTTACTGGTGGCCGGGATTGTCGGTCTGCTTGCGGGACTGCTGCAGGAACTTCTTGCCCGCATGTTCTGGAACCACGGTTCGACCCATATCGATCCTCCGGCATTCGGCATTGCCGTAGGTACTCTGCTGCTGAATCTGGCCAAAGCCGCCATTTGATGCAGTCACTACAAGGCGGGTTTTTAAGGAAAATAAAAACCTGACCAAAGCCTGTACAACACGGCGTCCAAAAGGGACGCGAAGAGCACCTGGCATATTAGTCCTATCTCTTTAACCGTAAGGAGAACGTCATGTCCCCAAAACAAACTGTTAAGATCAATTCCGCAGTAGCCGAGCACGGGCCATCGAATCGCGTAGCGCAGGTTAAGGACCGGTTCCTTACCTACACTCCCGAAATCTGCCCGGAACGGGCCCGCCTGATTACCGAGTCCTACAAGGAGACAGAAGCTCTGCCGATGCATCTGCGTCGTGCCAAGTCTCTGGAAAAGATTCTGGCCGGCATGTCGATTTTCATCGAGGATGATGAGCTGATCGTCGGTAATCAATGCAGCAAGCCCCGCTCAACCCCGATCTTTCCGGAATTTTCCTGCCAGTGGCTGGAAGATGAACTGGATCGTCTTGCCAAACGTCAGGCGGATGTTTTCCTTATCTCCGAAGAGACCAAAGCTATCTTGCGTGATGAGGTCTTTCCCTACTGGGCCGGAAAAACCAATCAGGAGTACGCGACCTCTTTGATGACTCCCGAGGCACTCGCCGCACAGGGTGCCGGAGTGTTCACGGTCGGTAACTACTATTTTAACGGTGTCGGTCATATCTCCGTCGATTACCGGAAAGTTCTCGAACATGGCCTGAACGGCATTGTTGCCGAGGCCGAGTCTGCCAAAGCCACCCTCGATTGCGCAGATCCGGACGATTTGAAAAAGGGGCAGTTCCTTGATGCCGTGATCATCAGCAACAAGGCGGTTATCGCCTTTGCCAACCGTTTTGCCGACGAAGCCGAGCGTCTGGCAGCATCTGCCGACGCCACCCGCAAGGCCGAACTGCTGGAAGTAGCCCGTATCTGCCGCAAGGTACCCGCGCAGCCGGCGGCAACCTTCCACGA
>DIKU01000125.1:5510-13046 GCA_002424645.1 Pelobacter sp. UBA5610
GGTCACTCCATTTCACCGATGCGCATGGATCAGTATCTCTATCCTTACTATGCCGCGGATAAGGCCAGCCTTGGCGCCGAGAAGGTTCAGGAGCTGGTGGACCTGTTGTGGATCAAGATGGCCGGCGTCAACAAGGTGCGTGACGAGGGCTCGACTCAAGCCTTCGGTGGTTATCCCATGTTCCAGAATATCATCGTCGGTGGTGTCGATCGTCACGGTGAGGATGCCACCAATGAGCTGTCCCTTATCCTGATGCAGGCGACCGCCAACACCGCCCTGTATGCTCCCTCGCTCTCCGTTCGTATTCACGAAGGGACGCCGACCCTGTTCTGGAAAAAGGCCGCCGAAGTGGCCCGTCTGGGGCTTGGCATGCCCGCCTGGTACAACGACCGGGTTGTTATCCCCGCTCTTCTGTCCCGCGGCCTGACCCTGGAAGATGCTCGCGATTATGGCATCATCGGATGCGTTGAGCCTCAGGTCGGCGGTAAGACCGAAGGCTGGCATGATGCTGCGTTCTTCAGCATGTCCAAGGTTCTGGAACTGGCCCTGAATAACGGTTACGACCCCATGGGCAAGGTGCAGCTTGGACCGCAAACCGGTTCGGTCGAAGACTTCAAGACCTTCGAGGATGTGGTGGCCGCGTATCAGAAGCAGATGGAATATTTCGTCAAGCTGCTGTGCCATTCCGATAATGCCGTCGACTTGGCTCACGCCAAGAATGTTCCTCTGCCTTTCCTCTCCGGGATGGTGGAAGACTGCATTGGTCGCGGCAAGTCGGTCCAGGAAGGTGGCGCCATTTACAACTTTACCGGGCCCCAGGGCGTCGGCGTGGCCAACGTCGGCGACTCTCTGGCAGCCATCAAGAAGTTCTGCTTCGATGAAAAGGTCCTCTCTCTGCCCGAGCTTAAGGCGGCCATGGACAAGGATTTCGAAGGCACCGAGGAACTGCGTCAGATGCTGGTAAACCGGGCGCCGAAATACGGCAACGATGATGACTATGCCGACGAGGTGGCGGTTATGGCGACCGACATCTATTGCGCCGAAGTGCAGAAATACCGCAATCCGCGTAACGGTATTTTCCAGCCCGGCCTTTATCCGGTATCGGCCAATGTACCCCTGGGCTGCGTGGTTGCGGCAACGCCCGACGGACGCAAGTGCGGTCAGCCGCTGGCTGACGGGGTTTCGCCGCAGGGTGGGTTCGACACCTCCGGTCCCACGGCTACCGTCTGCTCGGTCGCCAAACTGGATCACACCGTGGCATCCAACGGTACATTGCTTAACCAGAAATTCTCCCCCGATTCGCTGGCCGGGGAAGACGGTCTGCAGAAGCTGATCGCCGTTACCGATACCTTTTTCAAGCGGGGCGGATTCCACGTGCAGTACAACGTCATATCCCGCGAGGTGTTGGAAGACGCACAGGCCAATCCCGATAATTACAAAGGGTTGGTTGTTCGTGTGGCTGGTTACAGTGCCTTCTTTACGGTCCTGGATAAATCGATTCAGAACGATATTATCAGTCGTACCGAGCAGGTAGCCTGATATCGGGCAGCCGCGGGGGGAGTCCCCCGCGGCTGGTTAAAGTTCGAAGGGGCTGGGTTTGCCGCAAGGGATCTATTGGCAATACCGTAATCATTAGCAGAAAGATGGTCGGACCATGAACTGGACAGACAAACTGTATGACTTCAACGCCCTACAGGAGCCTGAATGGGAGCCCAGGGGGTTGGTCTTCGATGTGCAACGATTCGCCATTCATGATGGGGGCGGCATTCGTACCAACGTGTTCATGAAGGGATGTCCTCTCGACTGCCTGTGGTGCCAGAATCCGGAATCGATTCGTTGGCGTCAGGATATCAGCTTCATCGAGCTTCATTGTATCCAATGCCGCAAATGCGTCGAGGTCTGTCCTGTTTCAGCCATCGAAACGGATGGAAACGAGCAGCGCGTCACAGGCATCGACAGAAAAAAATGCATTCTTTGTGGAGCCTGTTTCAAGAGTTGCTATGCCGGTGCCATCAACATCATCGGTCGCTGGCTCAGTGTCGAGGATCTGGTAGCCATGGTCCGTCGGGATAGTGATTTTTATATTGCTTCCGGTGGAGGAGTGACTTTCAGCGGCGGTGAACCGACAGGCCAACCCAAGTTTTTGCTGGCAGCCTTGCAGGCCATGCAGGGGATCGGATTGCATACAGCCGTGGAAACCTGCCTGCATATCGCCTGGGAGCAGTTGGAACCTTTGTTGTCCCATGTGAATTTGCTGCTTACCGATATCAAGCACATGAATTCTCAGCAGCACAGTGCTTTGACCGGGGTTCCCAACGATCTGATTCTGGATAACTTCAGGAAGATTGCCGCAAGGAACATCCCTGTCCGGGTTCGTCTCCCCTTGATCAGTGGCCTGAACGACAGCACGCAGAATCTTCAGGAGACGGCTGATCTGGTTTTCTCCTGTAAAAATGTCAAGGGTGTGGACGTCTTACCTTATAACCGGCTCGGCATCAGTAAGTGTCGGCAGCTTGGTAGCGAATACGCACTGGCGGATCTTGCACCTCCTTCGAGGGAAAAAGTCGAGGAAGCGGCCAGGTTTTTCCGCGACGTGGTAGACGACGTCACTATTGGTGGTGCTTAGAATTTATTGTAGAAAACTGTTTGGGGGCGACTGCTTCTTGTCCTTGTAATGAAGGGGTTTGTTCGGGATGTCGGGATTTCGAACGGATCCCACCACCCTCCTGAATCCAGATGGACGTTGCAGCGGTCTTTGTGAGGCGGCCGCCCCTTTGAGGTTGTTGATAAAAAAACGCGATATCAATGGTTTATTGTAGGGCCTGCACATGAGCAGGCCTTTTTTGTTGGGAACACACTGTGATTGAAAAGGGGTATAACCCCATCCCTCAATTATCCCTCCGAACGGTTGTTATAAATCCCCTTTGTGGGGATGTTTTTCCGATTGTAACAAGGTTATTTTGTGGCCGAACAGAGCATGAAATCAGGTAGGGATGGGGGGTGAACATTCAGCAGCTACGTTTATGCTTTCCTGTCATTCATCAGTACCATTATTTATTGGAGGTTTGTATGCGTTTGACCCGAATTATGGCTGTTGTGTTGGTTGCTATGGCAACTCAGGTGTTCTTGATTTCTACTTCTTTTGCAACATTTATCGTTGGTGGGAATGATGGCTGGACATTCAGTACCGATGGGAACGTGAACATTTTTGCCGCGTATGAAAGCGGCGATGAAAAACCGGCTTTTGGTCTCGGTACCCGTCGTGGTGGGACTATGGCCGATGGTCAGGAAGGCTATCGCGAGCGCGTCGGTTTCGTCCCCGGATGGCTGGGATTCAATATTAAAGCTCCAACTATGGGCGGATTGGACATGGCGGCTCGTATCAGCTTTTGTCCGACCTTCGATGCAAAGGATGTGGGCAAATCCAAGAACTCGTTTGGCAATCAGATCGACCTGCGCGAGATATATTTCACCGTCGACGGGAACTTCGGACAGATTCTGGCCGGCAAAACTCTCAGCCTGTATCAGGGTGGCAACATCGGTACCGACATGACGCTTTGGGGATATGGCGCACAGGGCGGCATTGATGGAGGCGGTACACCGCTTGGGCGTATCGGTTATGGCTATGTCTACCCCCAGTTCAATGCGCAGGTAAGGTATACCTCTCCCGATGTCGCCGGGTTCAAATTTGCTGTCGGCCTGTACGATCCCAGCGTTATCAATGGTTATACGGTAGAAGCCAGAGAAACCACTTTGCCCCGGGTTGAAAGTGAACTTTCCTATGCGGGAGTTTTTGAGGGCGGCAGTTATAAAACCTGGGTGTCGGGCATGTATCAGGAAGCCAAATTTACCGGTGACAGCGGTTTGTCCGGAAGCGTTGAAGCCTATGGTGTCGCCGGTGGTATTCAGGTGATATACAAAGGGTTTGACATCGTTCTGTCCGGCTTTGAAAATCAGGGGGTTGGGTCCCTTTTGATGCTTGATTACGACTCTCTGGACTCGGCCGGTGAAGAGCGTGACGGCAGGGGCTATATCGCCCAGCTTATGTACGGGTTTGATAATTCCTGGGGGAAAACAAAACTAGGAATCAGTTATGGCGCCAACATTATGGATGAAACGGCAGCGGACAAGCAGGATCGAGTGTCCGGTACGGAAGTCCAGATTGAGGAACAAAAGCTGTTCGGTGTAGGTGTCTATCATGACATCAATCCCCATCTCAAAGTGATCCTCGAGTACTTCTATACGGACAATCAGTGGTTTGATGGTGCCGGCCAGCAAAGCAATATGGTGGCCATAGGGACCTTCTTTACCTGGTAGGTCAATTTGATACACTGAGTTTGGCAGGGCGCCTGATTCTGGTGCCCTGCCTCTTGGCGCATATATCTGTTCTGCAACGAAGAAAGTGCATGCCGTTATTAACAGGGACTTGCTTGAGTTGCAATGCATAGTGCGTTATAGTGTATACCCAATTCAAAATATTTATTTTCAAATGTGGGTATTGTTTAAGAAAATGTAAGCATTATGATTGATTGGATATCCATAAAGGTTTTTTCTGAAAAAAACTTTGTACCTATCGCGAATGCGTTAGGTGTCTTTACTTTTATAGTGAAGCCAATTTTTTATTCTATTACATAGTGCAAGTAGAAATTGAAAGGTCACAGTAGTGGCCTTTTTGTTTAATGTGCGTCAAGTCTGTTTATAAAGAGCAGAAGCGCATCGGTTCTGGAAAAAGTGCCCTGGAAAACCCCGTTGTCCTTTGGAGATATACATGGGTGTGGATATGCATGATCCTGTAAGAGTCTTTCTTGTTGATGACCATCCTTTACTTCGAACCGGTTTGCGGTTCACGCTTGATGCAATGGAGGGACTTGATCTTATCGGCGAGGCTTCCGATGGGTTTGAGGGGGTTGAAAAAATTCTCCAGAACCCGCCCGATATCGCTCTGATAGATATCGATTTGCCCGGTATCTCGGGCATCACCGTTATCGAAATGGTTAAGAAAAAACTTCGCGATATCAAGATTATCGCTTTGTCTTCTTATTCAGAAAAAAGCTATGTGTCGGGTGCCATGGCGGCAGGGGCTGACGGATACATGCTCAAGGCCATCAGCATTACGGCTCTGGTCGATTTTCTCAGGGATTTTGCCCGGGGAGAGAATCCTGTTTCCCCGTATTTGCTGGATATGATTTCCCCCATGGATGCTGAAGGCGATCAGGAGCCCGTTCATATTACACCACGGGAAAAACAGATTCTGGATCTTATCGCCGAGGGTAAAAGCAATAAACAAATTTCCACTGACATTTTTCTCAGTATTGAAACGGTCAAAACCCATATCAAAAAAATCTTCAGCAAGTTTGAAGTTAAAAACCGTCTGGAGGCCGTTGTCGCAGCCAGAACCAGGAAAATCATAGATTAAAACTTAAAGGGAAATGCTGGAACCATACCTTTGACCTGGGAAGGCAGATGGATTTTTACGGGGGAGGGCCATGGCGGTTTTTATCGAATGTGCGAATTGTGGATGTCTTGAATTGTTCCGCAGGGGAGGACGTGTATGGCTGAGGCAAAGATAAGAGTCTTTTTGGCTGATGACCACCCTTTGATTCGTACAGGTTTGTCATTGGCTTTTGAAGATGATTCAAAGGTTTCTATCGTCGGTATGGCTGACAATGGTTATGATGCTGTCGATGAAATCCAAAAGCTTGTTCCAGACCTGGTTCTCATGGACATTGATATGCCTGGATTGTCCGGAATTGCAGCAATTAGAGAATTGCGTAAGAAGTTTTCAGATATGCTTATTCTGGTTCTGTCGACTTATAATGACAGAAATTATCTACAACAATCTAAGGATGCTGGGGCGAATGGTTATCTTTTAAAGTCCATCGGCATTGAATCATTGTCAGATATTATCGTTGATATAACCCAAGCTAAGGAAGTTGTCTCTCCCTATATCCTTTATCTTGAACGGAGGATATGAAGTGAACACTTATTTTGATATATGTTACGTCGCGACCGAAATTATCAATCGATATTCTCTGTAGAAGACATGAAGCAAAAGTATGTCCTTGGAGATGCAAATATGAAGAAAACGCTTAACCTTCTCGATCTGGTTGATAAGGAGACGTTGGATGAGATCCTGGATGCTTTTAACGAAGTCTGCGGGATAGGGTCGGTTATTGCCGATGTAGAAGGGCGTCCTCTTTCCGGAGAAAAAAACTTCACGAAATTTTGTGCAAAGTATTGTCGCGGCACGGAGTCAGGTCGCGAGAGGTGTTATGCCAGCGATGCATTCGGGGGAGAAATGTCCCTGAAACAACAGGAACCCTATGTCTACAATTGTTTGAATGCAGGGTTGGTCGATTGCGCCACACCGATCATTGTCGAGGGTTATCATCTGGCCAATCTGAATGGCGGTCAGGTGCTTGAAGAACCGATTCCCAGGGAAATAGCCATTGCCAGAGCTAAAGCCATCGGCGTTGAGGATATCGATGGTTATCTGGCCGAATTGAACAATATCCCTTTTGTGACCAAGGCGAAATTACAGAAAATTGTCAAGTTTATGGCGGTCATAACGCGGACTCTGAGTGATATGGCCATGCAGAAGTATCTTTTGGCGAAACAGTCCAAAGAGTATCTGAATAAACTGGTCAACAGTGTGTCCGATTGCATTTTTGCCATTGACGTAAATTTTCGGATTACCATGGTTAACAAGGTCTGCCATGCTGCTTTTGACTATGACGATGGTCAACTCTATGGCAAAAACTTCTGCGATCTTCTTGCTCCTTCGGAAAAGATTCTGGAATGTAAGAACCGACTGGACCATGGGTCGGAGGATAACTTTCGTCTCGAGATAGAAGGTGTAAGCGGTCATGGCAGCAAATTTCCGGCCCAGGTTTCAATCTCGCGGATCAATGACGAGGGTGGTGAAGTTGCCGGGTATGTCGCTATCCTGCGGAATATTTCCGAGGAAAAACGACATGAAAAAATGCAGCAGGATCTTGTGGCCATGCTGAGCCACGATATGCGCAATCCCATTTCCGCCATAAACAAAACACTGGAGTTGCTCTCAACGCAGCGTATCGGCGCTATCAATCCCAAGCAGGAGCATGTCATACGACTTGCTTCCAACACCAACGACCATTTATGCAGTATGGTAAATTCATTTCTGGATATTTTCAGAGAGGAAAACACCAATTTTCAGCTGAATAAGACCGAGTTTAATCTGAATACGGTGATAGCTGACTGTATTGAAGAGCAATCGTTGTTATTGGCGGATAAACATCTCAAAATCAAACATACACCGAGCCGGGATAAACTCAATGTAAACCTGGATTTGATCCGTATTAAACGAACGATTACAAACTTACTGTCCAACGCTATCAATTACAGCGTTTCCGGTGGCCTGATCAGTGTCAAGACGCGGCGGGTGCTTGGAAAAAACAAAGATCTCCAACAGGCCATTCGCGACAATCACGGCAGTTGTATCGAGGTGAACCGAAAATATTTGTGGGTTGTTGTTAAAGACCAGGGGTATGGCGT
>DIKU01000125.1:13082-18408 GCA_002424645.1 Pelobacter sp. UBA5610
AAAGAAGGGTTGGGCAGACGAGGGATCGGCTTGGGCTTGGCTTTTTGCAAGTTGGTCACGGAAGCCCATGGCGGGCTTATCTTTGCCCGTACTCCCACCTTGATACCAAAACATCGTAAAACACCGGGCTGCGAGTTCCATCTTCTTCTTCCGGCGGTGCAGTGATCTTTGCCCATGGAGGCAGCTGGCCGAGGGTTGAAATGGGGACGAATGGATGGTTGAATGAAGGGCAACCGGCGTGTTTTACGCCGGTTTTTTTGTCAATTGCAGTAACAATCAGAACCTCGAACTGTTGGCGTCGCTTGCATTTATTATGGCAATATGGCCATGACTTCGCTAATTCATGCTTGCCAGGCTTTCGATGATATGTTTTGAAATCATGTTTTTGGAGGCATTGTAGGATGATTCCGGTGCTACCAGTCCGACGATAAAATAGGCGGTATCTTCTGCCGGGGTAACGAAACCAACCAGTCGTCGCTTATTGAAATCCAGGTCGATCCATAAAAGGTTTCCGGCTTCAGGGTCGATGCGCTCAAGCTGATCCATGGCATAGATCATTTCCGCTCCCGTGCATTCAAAACCATGGCCAGGAATTCGGCCGCGGGTAGCAATGATGAACCCCTGAGAATCGACGACAAAGGCCGCCTCGGCACGGGTCATGCCGATACACCAGGCAATGCAGCTTTCCCAGTCTGTAAATTTCTGCGAAGGGGGTGCAACGTCTGTATCCGGAGGGGGGGCAGAGGGGGCTGGACTTGTTCCTGTGGTCGGCAGCGCTGCCGGGTCTAGTCGTTGTTGCGCAGTCAAGCGCACGAACGTTTGCGTGTCGCTCTGGCTCAAAGTTCTTCCAGATTGTTTTTTAGGTACGAGTGTGGCCAGAATCTGTTGCGCATACTTCAGGTTATACGAGCTCACGTTGCGGTCTTTCATCTTCGACTCCCGTATCGCCACCCAAGTTTTGGATGATGGTTTGGATTTCCGTAGCCAGTATTTCGAATCTTTTGGCTTCTGGCGGACATCTTCCCGGTAAAAACGAAACCGGTACACCTTTTTCGCTGGCCAGGTGAAAAACCTCGGCGCGAGGGATGTACGTTTCCATGACGCCGGGCAGCGACGACCAGGCGGTATTCATGATGGTGAAGGAAACATCCATGTTCAATTCCACCATGATGGCCAGGATGCCGAGCAGCTCCAGATCAGGGTTTTCGTTTTCCTTGACGTGCTGAAGCACGTGTAAGGATTGGGAAATCGCGCGCAGGGCAAGAGGTTCCGCCTGCAGGGGGAGCAGGGTATGGGTGCTGACCGCCAGCGCTGCGCGGGTAACCGATCCCAACCCCGAAGGGGTGTCGATGATGATGTAGCGAAATCTGTGTTGCACCGCTGTGATGATATCCTGCAGAGCCGGGGAGCAGCGCAGAACATTTTCGTAGATATCGATGTCCAACGGGTCAAGGCACCCACGTGGGAGGATCGATAGCTGTGGCAATTTGGTTTGCATAATGACATCGTCAAGCAGGGTCTCGTCAACGATATGTTCAGCCAGACCGCGCCATTCTGTGTCGCTTCGGGCCAGAGAGAAGCCGATGGCTCCTAGCGGGTCCACGTCGATAAGCAGCGTCGAATCTCCGGATTCGGCCAATGCCACCGCCAGGTTCAGGGCGACAGTGGTTTTGCCTGTGCCACCTTTGGAGCTGACTATGGAAATAATATTTGCCATATCTTCACCACATATTATGAAGCGTGTTGTATCCGGACCATGGCATAGGCTGCCTCCCGGTTTTCGCTATTCACTCAGCGCCCACTGACCCATTTTTTTTGGGGGGGACGCACAATTGCCACACCGCACCGGGGTGGGCTGAAAGGTTTTCACTGCAATAGTCGTAGATGCATATTTGCCGATGAGTATCCGGTCACTTGCAGGTTACGATGAATTCTCCGTACGCATCGCCTGTTTCGAGTCCTTTGGTCTGTTTGCATACAAAGGTATCCATGCCATCCGGATAGGGGTCGGCATAGGTAAGATCAAAGAAGGCTTGGTTCAGCCCTTGCAGCATGTAGGCACGTAATCCTTCCCCCTTGCTGTCTGCTTCATAATAATCGAAGGCGCGGACAATCATTTTTTTTCCTTCCTTTAATTGTACGATGCCCGATTTTGCCCAGCCCCAGGCGGTAAAGGCCGCATAGGCGCCGCGCAGAATGTCTTTTTCGTCTTCGGTGACCATCGGCATGACCACTTCACTGAATATTTCTGAGGTTATGATGCCGCAACCGGTGTGGTAGCCACACTCGTAGGCTGCTCTGACCAGACCTGCTTCGATCTCGGGTTTGCGATCGGGGGCCGCGGCGAGAAGTCTTTCCGTTAAGGTGTTCAGCAGGGAGACCGGTAGAAGATTGACCAATACTTCGTATTCCGGAATCAATCCCTGCTCGTTGCTTTGCACAGTGACTTTGGCAAGAGCTTTAACCACGTCGTTTCGCATGACCGTCATGTGGATCTGACCTCCTTGTTCAAACTGCTTTGACGACAAAAACGCTTTGTTCTTCGCCTGTGACCATGCCGGCAGTTTCGGTTACGGAAAAACTTCTGGGAGCGCTATTGAAAACTGCGGCAAACAGGGCCGCCACATAACCGCGCGTGAAATGGTTGATCGGTTTGTGGTGTTTTCCCCATTTTATGAGCCATCCTTCATCGATATGGGAATGGCTGAGTCGGGCTTCCCCGGATTGTTCGTTGCCACTTATGGTCATTTTCCCCAGCCCGAAAGTGGAAAAATATTCGGTACCGATCATCCCTTTATCCCGGCTGTCGGTGATGCTGTTTTTCTGGAAATAATCTTCAAACAGGGCACGCATTGTATCTTCGACCGTATCAGCCAGAATCTGCGGGCCGTTGATATCTTCCAGGTCTTCCACAAGCTTGGTAATGAGTGCCAGGTAGTGGTGGGAGTGCATGACCACCGGGTGACCGTTGAGGTAGTGGCGATAGGTAGTGTCATCGAGAGTAAAGTCGAGTTTAAGCGGCATCGCGTACATCTCCTAGAAAGACAAGCCAAGCTCTTGGAACAGCTTTTTGGTTTTGTGACGGATGATACCCAGCTTGGAAGCGTCTGGGGTGACGATGGCCGCAATCGCATCTCCTACCGGTTTACACATAATGACAGCACGACCGTATTCAATGAACATGTCCTGGAACTGGTTGACATTCAACTCCGAACCCATTTCTTCGATACCATTGATGGAGTGGGCCAGCGAGGCCCCGAGTTCGTCGATGTTTACACGTGCGCTGCTGCCTGCAGATTCAATGACGAATCCGTCTCGCCCAACCACTACCACGGCGTCTATGCCTGAAATTTCCAGCAAATCGTTCATGACATCTGTTGACTCTCTTGGTTCTTGTTCCATGGACATACTCCCTTTCTCAATCACTGGCGCGCTATTGGGTGTAAAACTGTTGGTCAGGTTTTCCTGCAAGACAATGGCTTCAAGGATGGCATGTTGGACCGACAATCCGATGCTTGTCTCCAGGGGGGTGATTCCGGGCAGAAAATTAAACGATCCCTTGCTCCAGTTGAGCATATCGGCAAAGCTTTCCAGTCCGGTTCTTTCGCTGGTGTTGGCCGACAGTACCTGGCCTTTTCCAAAATAGATCATGCCCTCATCGTTTTGCGGGTGGCGTACTATTTTGATGGCACCGCTTTCGGCGCTCGCTGCCAGAAATTGCAAGAGGTCTGTAATGGTGGTCAGAGACAAGTTGCCTTGGAGACCACGGTCATCGGGATCGCTTGTTATGGTTGGACCATAGAGCCCGGGCATATTTTGCCATCCTGAAAGTCTAGGGTTTAAAGCTGCGTATTTAATATTCTCCAGGTTTTGATCCCGTTCATCGGCCTGTTTCAGAGTGCCCATGTCTGATGAAGGAGATGCTGCCTCAGCCGAAGACCAACATGGTCGAAGTCTGATTGATGTGGCCGATATACTGTTCACCATAGGTGCTGAATCCGACCGTGGGGATATCGGCAAACAGATTGCCGTATTCTCCACAAAGATTCTGCTGTCGCAGATCCAGCGTTCGTAAAATGCAATCGAAGTTGATGATCCCGGAGATGCTGCCGTGTTTCTTTTGAGCCTGGGCGATAGCCTGGCGGGTGTCACCGATCATGTCGGTGGACTCAAGCAGGGAAAGTTTCATGCCCTCTTTGACACCGCAATAGAAAAACATGGTGTCACCTTTGATACGTTGGGGACTGCGGACATAGGGTTCGCCATCGACAACCAGGCCGATGGGGTTGCGCATGAAGTGCTTGCTTACTTCGCTGACCGGTACGCCGAGAGCTTCGGCATAGGCTGCCGCGGCAGGCTTGTCATTGAATTGCAGTACTTCGCGATTGGCTTCATCGGCTTTGGTCACTCTGAGGGTTTTGCCAAGAAACCGGAAACTTTGAGTTTTGATGAAGGAGAACCCGATGCCTGGTTTCAGTAACGCAAGGATTGCGGCATTGGTATAACAGGAGCCATTGGCATAAACGTGGGTTGCCGAAAATTGGAGATCGTCGCCAGCTGAACCGCCGATAAAAGGTACATTGGTCAGGTCCCCGAGTGTTTCGATGACTTTTTCCTCGATGCCGGCCAATCCGTCGATCAATAGGATGCCAACGTATCTGGACGGATCCATGGACGCCACTGGCTGTCCGAAGTGGATTGAGCAATGATGCAAGGCTTGTTCGATGGCAGAGCGTTGCTTAAGATTTTGGATAACCTCAATTTTCATATCCTGTGCGGCTTCGGCCGAAAACGCCATGGCGACAACCGATCCGGACAGCATGTGACCGCTGGTGATTTCCCCTGCCGTTGTGCAGCCGAAAACCTGAGCGTTTGGGAATCCCCCATGCATGTGCCTGCTTATGTCCTGGGGCGCATGGTGTATGGAGGAGAAAAAAATAATCATGGCGGGTTCCATGCCGGCAAATTGTTGCTGGATCTCATTGACGCATGCTTCCGGTGTCGCCAATTTTGAAAACGCCGTTTTAATGGTGCCTGCCGATGGCTTTTTGGGAGTGTCTGAATGGGTGCCGCTCGTCGCAACGCAGAAGGTTTGCATCATGTTTTCCAGCTTGCTGATGATGGCAGGTTCGTCCTCCGACTGGGCTGTGTATTTGGCCGGGTTGATGCCCTTGAGGATCATTTTGGTTTTAATGACCCGCTCCATCATGGGGTTGTCCTTTGCTGAGTGATCGATGATAAAGTCGATCATTTGCCGAATTTTCCCTGCCATGAAAATACCTCCTGATAAAAGGCCCTATCCGCTTATTTGATCCAAGAGACCAGG
>DIKU01000051.1:0-1949 GCA_002424645.1 Pelobacter sp. UBA5610
GGTACGCTGCATGTCGGTCGTCAGGCTTTGCCGGGCGCCATCGGGGCCGTCGCTCGCCTGCGCCGAGAGGGTTTCCGGGTGCGTTTTGTCAGCAATACGTCGAGCAAAGGGCGGCGTAGCTTGCTGACGGCGTTGCAGGAGATCGGTTTTGATATCGCCTATGACGAGTTGTTTACCGCGCCGCTGGTGGTGCACCGCTATCTGCAGCGGCATAAACTGAGGCCCTATCTGCTGGTGCATCCGGATCTGATGGAAGAGTTTGCCGACCTGCCGCAACAGGACCCCGACGCGGTGGTGGTCGGTTGCGCTCTGGAACACTTCACTTACGCCAACCTGAACCGGGCTTTCCAGTTACTCAACAGGGGAGCGCGTCTCATCGCCACGGGGCGTACCGCCTGTTTTGAAGGGCGTGACGGACTGCAGCTCGATGCCGGCCCGTTTGTCGCGGCCCTGGAATATGCGGCAGGAACCGAGGCGCTGGTCTTGGGCAAGCCGTCAGCCGGATTTTTCGAAGCGGCCGGGGAGGAGTTCAGCTGCCCCGGAGATCGGATCACCATGATCGGCGACGATGCCGCCTCCGACGTTGGAGGCGCCATGGAGGCGGGAATGCGCGGCATTCTGGTGCAGACCGGCAAGTACCGCGCGGGGGACGAAGCCAAAATCGGACGGCCTGGCGCCATCGTCGTGCCGGATATGGCTGCCGCAGTGGACAGGATTTTGTCGGGGGACTGAACACTTCTGTCATTTTCCACCTGTTTTCTATTCGCCAATCTGCCGACCACGGCAGCACAGCGCATAATCAGAATGCTCTTGATTTAAAAGGAATGGGAGTATCGCATGAGCCAGACCGTACCATTATCCGAACTGCAAAACCGCATGACACGTTTTCGTGACCGCATGGACGTGGCCTGTCCCCAATGGGAGTTGGTAGCACTGTTCGGCAGGATCAACCAATATTATTTCACCGGCACCATGCAGGACGGTGTACTGCTGATTCCCCGCGATGCCGAAGCGGTTTACTGGGTACGGCGCAGTTTTGAGCGGGCCAAGGATGAATCGCTGTTCCCGCGCATCGAACCGATGAACAGTTTTCGCGATGCGGCGCAAGCCATGGGGCGTATCCCCACCCAGCTTTACCTGGAGACCGAGCTGGTACCGCTGGCCCTGTTGCAGCGCTTCCAGAAGTATTTCCCCGTGTCCGAATGCAAGTCGGTCGATCTGCAGGTGGCCGCAGTGCGGGCCGTCAAAAGCCCGTTCGAGCTGGAGATTATGCGACGTTCCGGTGCGGTGCATCGACGGATTCTCGAGGAGCGCTTGCCGGGCATGTTGCGCGAAGGGATGAGCGAAGCGCAGCTGGCTGCCGAATTGTATCCGGTCATGGTTGAAGAAGGTCACCAGGGGGTGGCCCGGTTCGGCATGTTCCAGACGGAAATCGCGCTGGGACATATCTGCTTTGGTCCGAGTTCCATCTATCCGACCTCGTTTGACGGTCCCGGTGGCAATTTCGGGATGGGGCCGGCCGCGCCGGTGCTGGGCAGCCGCGAACATACCCTTAAAAAGGGCGATCTGGTGTTTGTCGATATCGGCTGCGGGGTCGAAGGCTACCATACCGACAAGACCATGACCTACATGTTCGGTGCGCCGTTGCCCAAAGAGGTTGTCGCAGCGCATGAACAGTGCGTAGCCGTTCAGAACCAGGTGGCCGAGCAGTTGCGGCCCGGAGCTATTCCTTCGGAGATTTATCAGGCCACCATGGCCGGCCTGAGCTCCGAGTTTTTGCGTAACTTCATGGGTTTCGGCACGCGTCAGGCGCGGTTTCTCGGCCATGGAATCGGCCTGCTCATCGATGAGTTGCCGGTGATCGCCAAGGGATTCGACGAACCGCTGCAGGAAAATATGGTGTTTGCCCTGGAACCGAAAAAAGGCATCGAACACGTCGGCATGGTCGG
>DIKU01000051.1:1990-9384 GCA_002424645.1 Pelobacter sp. UBA5610
ATGCCGGTTTATTGAAAACATGCCTTTACCAGGAGTACAGAAACAAGTGCCAGAATTGTTGAATCCTAGCGGGATTGTCGTGCTGGACTTCGAGACCAGCGGCATGTCGCCTTTGCAGGGTGACCGGGCCATCGAGATCGGCGCGGTGCGGATTGTCGATGGGGAGATTGTCGACCGGTTTCAGAGCCTGATGAATCCGGGGTGCCGCATCAGCGGCTTTATCGAGGCCTATACCGGTATCAGCAACGCCATGGTGCAGGCCGCGCCGCCCGCCGCCGAGGTGATGGCCGCGTTTGATGATTTCATCGGCGACAATCCGCTGGTTGCTCACAACGCCTCCTTTGATCGCCGGTTTCTCGATGCCGAATTGCAGCGCATCGACCGGTGCCGCCGCCAGGACTTTGCCTGTTCCCTGCTGGTGGCGCGCCGCATCTATCCCGAGGCGCCCAATCATAAACTGGCTACCCTGGTCGCGTATAAGGACTTGCCTACCGACGGCTGCTTTCACCGCGCATTGGCCGATGCCGAGATGACCGCTCATCTGTGGTTGTGCATGGTGGAGGATCTGCGGGATATCTATGGTTTTACGGAGGTCCCTTTTGCCTTGATGGGGGCGTTGGCGAAGCAGAAAAAACATCGTGTGGATGGGTATTTGCGGGACCGGGCACAGGAGATGAGAGGACTGTAAAACCGGTTGTTTAACCGCAGAGCCCCCAAGAATTTCTGAATTCCAAAACCTTATGTCTCACGCAAAGCCGCAAAGAGGGGCAATACCCTTCTTTAAGATTTTGTTTTTCTTTGCGACTTTGCGTCTTAAGTGAGCATAGCGAACGGGCGTGAGATCGGTTTTTCAGGGAATGCAAAACCTGACCTCTCAGGGGAAAACAAGCAAGAATGAAAATCCCCATCCCTTTCAAACGGCGTCCCTGTAACGTTACAAGGGCTATAGAAGCCAAATGTAAAAACCTTTTTTTACGAACCCAGTCCAATCGCCAGTCACTGATTTTCCACTTCGCCCTTATAGATGGCCTGCTTCCGCCAACCTCTCATCAAACCTCTGGTTAATCCGTTGGCGGTAGACTTCCGCATAATCGGTATTCGGCATCAGCGGCTGTTCCAGGCGTGCGATGGTCTCCTTTGACAGTCCGAGGTTGCGCACCATTTCGCTTCCCGCCCCGTGTAGCAGCATCTTGTATTGTTCTACAAAGGGAAGCAGGTTCGGATTCGAGGTCGAAAGCAGGGGGCCTCCGCCACGATAAAACTCCGCCAGCAATCGACAGCTCATATTGCGGGCCACGCGGCGGAACAGCACCCGCAACACTTCGAAGTGGCTCTGCTCGGGAAAACCGCAGTTGGAAATCGCCAGCAGATATTGCGGCTTGTCGTGAACGCGTATATGGCGCGTTTCGCCGTGTTCGTCCGGTTCCATGTGCGGGTCGACCAGAGGAATAAGCCGGTCCATGAAGTTTTTCATGATACCGCTGACGTTGTCGACGTAAAGCGGGGTCGCCAGGCCAACCACATCTGTGGTGGTTATTTTGGGCAGCAGTTCATCCATGGCGTCGCGATGGATACATTGGCCCGGAGTTTTGAACCAGCAGGCCAGGCAACCGATGCACGGGTTGATTTTCCTGCCCGCCAAAAAGATGGTTTCCACTTCGGCACCGGCTTCTTCCGCACCAGCGGTAAAGGCTTCGACCATGATATGGGTGTTGCCTTGCTCCTTATGCGGACTGCCGTTAAAGATGGTGATACGCATGGCGTCTCCTTTTCTTTTTACATGAAGTGCATTCAGGGATTGTTGTGACGTCGGGATGCCGGTTCGTAAGGGACTTTACCCATGTTATCGTCTCAGGCCAGAGGCGCAAGGCTCAACGTTACAACTTCATTCCGGCTTCGCATTAGGCCAGGTTTGTCCAAAAAATTCGAAAAACAAAGGATTAACCGCACAGAACGCTGAGCTCGCCAAGATGCTCCAGAATAGTGTGTCTTGCTTTGTCCTCACGTGTTTTTCTCTGCCCACTTTCGTACTTTGCGGTGAATGATCGATTCTATTTGGCTCTAAGCTGTTCCAAATAAAAAAGCCCCTACCGTATTGCGCAAGGGGTTCACTTAATATGTTGGTCGATATGTAAAAAGAGCCTTCCTTGCTCTCAGGGGAGGATCTTTANNTGTACGTTAGTTAATGATTTTAAATTTTATGGTTTGCTTAGCTTTGTTGCTGCCGGGAGTGAATCCATTGCCTCTCTGGTGACGGATAAATCCTAGATAATCTGATAATCAATTTGAGACAACATATAAGACGCCCCAACCCCGGGGAAGCAGGTTGGGGCGTCAGATGTTCTATTGATCGTGAAATTTGGGAAAGTAGATTTCACAAACCCTCAACCACCGGATAAAGCAATACAGGTGAGCAGTTTTCACTTGAATGAGATGTCCTGTATCGTTATGTGTTAACCTTTTTGATATGTATAGTATCCGCGCAAAAACCAACCCATTACAGTGCCAATGACAAGCAGAAGAAGCACAATTAATGATTGGGATATTTTAAGTGACCAGAATAAGAACTGTATTTCAACGATAGCTATGTTTTGAACTATGAATAGAACAGCAGGGACGGCAAGGCTTACTAAGCTTATTGTTTTAGAATTCATCAATCCTCCCTTTTGCCTTTGGAGGGTCTACAATTGTACGACTAACCGGTTAATAAGTAGTTTTGCAGATTTTTCCCGTCGTTGCCTTTCTTGTAGGTCGTACATGTTTATTTCCGGCGCCAACCTGGCCACCCAACCGGCTCCTCCTCCGCTATAGGCAAGGTGAAATGAAAGCTGCTCCCTTGGCCGACCTTGCTCTCAACCCATATGCGCCCGCCATGGACTTCCACCAGCAGCCTGCAAATATACAGGCCTAGGCCAACCCCACCGGAAACCCGGGGATCCTTGACCAGAGAAAACCGCTTAAAGAGGCAAGAACAATCTTTCGGGGTGAGCCCCTTCCCCTGATCGGTGACGGAGATTTTAATTTCACCGCCACCCTCACTGGCCCGAATCACAACTTTGCTGTCGGGGGGAGAAAATTTGAGGGCATTGTTGAGGAGGTTCAGCAATATACGCTCCAGACGATCGGGATCTACCAATATGGAAGGCAGATTCTGCGGGATTTGTGTTGTCAGGCGATTTGCGTCAATGCCCTCTTGAGATCTATGCAGTAGAGACCACACAAAGGTTTCCAGATGGATCGATTCTTTCTCCAGGAAGACTTGACCGGTTTCTATGCGCGCGGTATCAACCAGATCCTCGATCATTGCCTCCATTTTCCCGGCGCCTTCCAAAATCCCTTCAATGTTCTGCAAAATGATGGACTTGACGTACCCCTCACGAAACGCTCCCTTGAGCATTTCTGCATGCCCCTGAATGACCGTAAGCGGTATACGGAGGTCGTGGGCCACAATATAGTGAAAAGCAGTATTTCGCTCCAGAAGCTCATGCTGTTCGGTCACATCGGTGAGGCCCACAACGACCCCTTCGAAATGCCCGGCGGCATCATAGAGCGGCGCAGCATTGGTGGCGATTATGACCTTCTCCCCATCAGGCCGCTCGATGACCATTTTCAGGCCATAAATACCCTTTTTTTCCTGCAACACCCTTTTGAAGGCGTTCTCCTCGTCGGGAAGTGGATTTCCCTTGAGTGTTGACAGCTTCCATTCCGCCTGGTCGAAGGTTCGCTCGAGGATCAGTTCGCGGGGAACCCCCAGGATTTTTTCCGCAGCGACATTGGCGTACGTATACCTCCCCTCTTTGTCCAGCGTAACAATTCCATCGGTAGTCGCTTCCAAAATCTGCTCAAAATTACGGAATCGGGTACCGGTTGAAGGTGTTTCTCCTGTTTTTCCCGAATTTGGAGACATCGCAAACCTCGCTTTAGAGGGGACAAGATCGACCAACTTATCAATGAGAGAATACCGTCCCGGACTCTCCTCAATATTTTATCCGCTTAGCACTGACAATGGACAGGAGCTTTTATTTCAATATGTATCGTTTGCAGATGGTTCGGAAATGGTAACCGTAAATTGCCAGGGTCACCGCCGTTGGAAACAATTTAGGCCGATGGAAGAGGGTCCAAAGCATGACCTTCCAGAAATGAAGACGCTCCTTGCCGAAAATACCGAGGCGGTACAAAGAATGGACAAAGGCCATTTTGTAGTGAAGGCTCAGTGGTGCTCGAACCTTGGGCGGGCGACATTCCTGCAGAAAGGTCTTGACGCGCCGGTAATAGTTGTCAGGTGAGTAAATGGTCCGCAGAATTATTTTATACCCCTCTTGCAAGGTCTCAAGGCCCATGACCGGAATGACATTGGTTGAAGCACTGACGTTATTCCCTGTCGAATCAGAGAGCAGGCGATTATCCCGTTTCAGGCGGTCGTAAAGCCGTGTTCCCGGTAGCGCCTGCAGCAGGCCGACCATCGCCGTGACAATCCCGCTTTTCTGGATAAAATCGATCTGTTTCTGGAAAATAGCGGGAGTGTCACTATCGAAGCCGACGATGAATCCTCCCTGCACCTGCAACCCAGCCCGCTGCAGCCGTTTTATATCCCCAGCCAGGTTTCGGCGCTGGTTTTGACACTTGCCCGATTCGGCTAGACTGGCCTCGTTGGGTGTTTCAATACCGATAAAGACCGTGTCAAATCCGGCATCGACCATCATCTGCACCAGTTCCTCGTCGTCGGCCAGATTGATAGAGGCTTCGGTGTAAAAGGAAAATCCGCCACGGGTCTTTTGCCACTCAATAAGAGCAGGCAGCAGTTCGTTCTTGAGATGCTTTTTATTGCCGATGAAGTTGTCGTCCACAAAGAAGACACTCCCCCGCCACCCTTGGTCGTAGAGACCATTGAGCTCGGCAAGCACCTGGGCGGTGCTCTTGATACGGGGTCGATGACCAAACAGCGTTGTCACATTACAAAATTCGCAATGAAAAGGGCAGCCCCGTGAATACTGGAGACTCATGGAGGCATAGCGCCGCATATCCGCCAATTCCCACAAAGGGGCGGGCGACTTGTGGATATCAGCGAACTCGGAGGTCGTGTAGACGCGCTTGGCCTGTCCCAGGGCTAAATCGGCCAAAAATCGGGGAAAGGTAAGCTCCCCCTCATTCAGCACGAAATGATCGACTTCCCCGAATTGCTCATATTCGCTTGTAAAAAGCGGTCCTCCGGCAATAACCCGGATTCCTGCTTTTTTGCATCGCGCGATAACCTGATGGGCCGCATCCCTCTGCACCATCATGGCACTGATAAAAGCAGCATCGGCCCAAATCAAATCTTTATCGGTGAGTCGGGTGACATTCAAATCAATCAGGCGCTTACCCCAAGCCGAGGGCAACATCGCGGCAACCGTAAGAAGTCCAAGCGGAGGCGAAGAGGCTTTCTTGTGGGCCAACTTCAGTGCGTGCTTGAAACTCCAGAAGGTATCCGGAAACTCAGGATAGATTAAAAGAACGTTCACTTTTGCGCCCTCCATACATGTTACTTATGAAGTAAAGCAAAGAGCATCGGCATTTCAATTACTGGAGACGAGGTTTGAAGGATGCCGCCAACCTACTCAAAGTCGTAGTTGCAGGCCAAGCAGGCATGTAAATCTTAAGTTAAAGTCAAGACTGTCCGATTATTGTGATATCGGTTATCAAGGATTCCAGATTCCGACAATTAGGCAGCCTGATAGCTCCTCTAGTGCGAGAAAAGCCCGCCAAATTCATCTTGCGGGCTTTTCATATTCAAAAATTGATGAGTTGTGAGACGGGCGGCATCTATCCTGATGCGGGGCGCTGCATGAGAGCTCGTTTCACAGTTGCGTCCTGATGGCCCGATTATTTCTTGAACAGCTTGCTGATCACTACGATCAGCAGCACTCCCACCACGATACCGATCACCGTCCAAATTACAATTCCGCTATCCATCCATCCACCGGCAGGGTTCATCATCAAGCTCCTTTTATTGCGCTGCAGTTGAAGTGCCCACTGTTGTGAAGAGTTAAAGACGAGAATCCTCTTGCGAATGCTGTCTCCTCAAAACGCCAGTGTTAGCACCTAGACGGAAGAAACCGGCATTCCGAAAGACGCCTTGTACTGCTGGAAGCTCTCTTGTAGCCCAGCTTCAGGGCAGGCTTGAAGCTCCAGGAAATGGCTGGAAACCGAGATCGCTTAAAAGGGCTTACTTTTTAACCCCCAATCCATACCAGAATAATAGCATAAACAAGGGGGAATACTATTCGGAGGACTGGCTCTATGGACCAACCGAAAAACCAATGGTAGCCGGACAATCGTATTCCGATTCTATGGTTTCAGAGTATTACTTAAACAGCATACTCTATCGACATACTTTGGCCGGACTGAGAATACCTTGAGGTGGTACGAAAGAGGGCCAAATCCCCCATTCAGCCTAGAAGAGCAGATGCGCGCGAGGGGAGTTGGGAGCTGTTTACTTGGGCGGTGCCACCGAAACGGTGTAAAACACTTCGCACTCTCCGCCAGGAAAGAGGTCTCTTCCCATTTGGATCGGATTCAGCCATTTCGAGGCCGATGAGTGCGGTTCGCTGAACTCGTGGCTTTCCATTGCCCCTCGAGCGAAACCGATATGTGGAATTATCGGTGCCACGATTAACATCAACGATTTCACCGGCCACCGGGCATACGTGTTGGCCGAAGGAGAAACCCTGGTTACCGGCAGGAATCGCTTCCGTTTTCTGGAAACACCCCAGGTGCCTCATGGTTGGGATGCCTGTCTGCTTTTCGAAGAAACCGACAATACCCTCTTCTGCTCCGATCTATTCCTTCAAAATGGCAATCTTGAACCGACAACGGAGAATGATATTCTGGGACGGGCCAAGAAAGCCCTCATCGGTTTCGAAGCGGGGCCGCTGGCTAACTCGACCCAGTATACGGAAAAGACCGAAAGAACCCTGTATCGCCTGGCAGATCTTAACCCAAAGCGTCTTGCTGCCATGCACGGATCAACCTTTGTTGGCAACGGCGGCAAGGCAATGCGCGACCTTGCTGTCATGATGAGAGAGGTGCTGGCATCGTAATGCCCCGGCGGCGGTTTCTTTGATACCCCGAATACCCTTGATAATGAGAAAACCCCGCCTGGCGATCCGGACGGGGTTTCAGTGTTTTGGAACTCGTGACTTATAGGAAAACCATTTACACAACTGATGTTAAATGTCCTCTCCTGGTTAATCAGCAAATCCCGGAGGGTGCTGCTTCCACTGATGCAAGGTGGTACGAATGATTTCGAAATAGCCCGGCGCCCGCACGACTTCTTGATATCCCGGAACGGCTCCCACCCACTTGCCCAGTCGGACGTTGCGTTCCTGTGTGAGATAAAGAGTGGGCAATCCCAT
>DIKU01000051.1:9446-12102 GCA_002424645.1 Pelobacter sp. UBA5610
GGCGCATGTCCGGCCCCTGGAAGAGCGGCTGTTTCCAGCAAAGGGTCAGGTCTACTCCCCTTGTCGGAACAAGGTCCGCGGGAACAGCATCGCCGAAAAAGATGGGAGTGAGCCCGGCATTCAATACCAGTTCAAAAACCTGCCGCAACTCATCGAAACAGGTATTGCGCTCGGCATCGTGGTCACCCGTTCGTACCCAAAGCAGCACCTTCTGCTCTGAATTCCCTCCCACATTGCCATCGATCCATGATCTTAAGGAAGCCGATGGCGATTCGTCTCCCAGGAACGCTGCGCGAAGGATACACTGTGCTCCTGGCGCGTCGGCGTGAAAAGCCTCAGCGATGATATGCGTCAGATGCTTGGGACTCGCCGGACGAGACCGATAGGGGCGAAGGGATCCTGCTAACCCGGCAGCGCGCAGAAATTGTTTGGCCTGCAATTCCTGAACAGCGCCAGGTCTGATCTGGATAAGAACACCGGCAAGCAGCGCCGCGGCAGCAAGGTACCAACCTTCGCCGAACGAAAAGCCGGGATCTGCATGAAACGTGTAGGCGCGGTTCCGCTCCAGGACGATTTTCCTCGCGGCGTTTCCGGCAATTTGAGCTCTGCGGGCTATCGCTCTCGCTTTGTCCGTATTAAGTAGCTCAGCAAAACGTGCGGCCTCCAATGCCGCCTCTTCTGCATTGCAAACGATCTGTTCAACGCGCTGCCAGCCGTCCTCGCAATCTAACCATGTGGGCGCCCGCTGAGAGCCGCGCGAGAGCTGCCCGGCGCCATAGCGCGCATCCTCTGCCCGGGCCGCTTGAGCCCGTAGCAACACCCATTGGAGCAACGCAACCTCTCGATTGTCCACCGCGCTGTCCAGCGCCCTTGTGGCCAACTGTACAACGTGCTCCAGCCGGGATCGATAGTCATCGCGCACTCCGGGCAGATGCAGCGATCCCTCCAATGCCGTAGCCTCTGCCAGCAGGGTGGCGGCCTTGCGTGTGAGCCCTGCGCCTTCCGTTTCGTTATGGAGCAGCCTCATCACAGTAACTTCTTCGACCAGGTCTTTGGCGCGAGCGGTCCGTCTATTTCCAACTCTACATTGTGTAAAAAGGGGCGAGGTCCGCGAGATTTTATCCAGTCGATCATAACGGCCAAGCCCTCTTCGAGTTTCACCTTCGGCCGGTAATCAAGCAGTCGCCGGGCCTTATCGGCGCAGCAGTTGGCAAAGAAAACCTCCTGAGGACGGCCATCGATCCGGTTCGGCTGCAAATCAAAATCGAGTAGCCGGGCAATCGTGGCCGCAAGCTCGTTGATGGTCACAAACTCATCGTCGGGGCCGATATTGATAACTTCATGGACGCAGCGGTCGTCTGTCGCCATACGCAGAAGCGGATCGACCACATCGGAGACAAAGCTGAAGCAGCGTCTCTGATTGCCGTCCCCGTAGATATAGGGTTGACGGCCTTGCAACATCAGGTTGATGAAAATAGCGGCCACGTTGCGATAAGGATCGTCGTACCGCTGCCGGGGCCCGATGATATTGTGAGGAACCGCCACCACCCACTCCATACCGTGAATTTCGGCAATATTGGCAAGCAGCCGTTCCGCACACCATTTGGCGATGCCGTAGGGGTCTTGAGGAGCCGGCACCATATCCTCGGTAAACGGAACCTTATTTGTACCGTACCTGGCCATGGACGAACAGAGAACGAAGCGCTTGACTCCTCCGGCCGCTGCCGCGGCAACAACGCCACTGGTCGCCGTGACAACATTTTGCGTAACCAGATGGGGGCTGAATACGGAGAGGCCTTCATAGGCTGTGGCAGCGCAATGGTAGACAATATCGACCTCTTCCATCAATGCGGCCAGTGCCGCAAAATCGTTGCAGTCGATCTGATGAAACGCAGCGCCACTCGAAACATTGTCAAGGTAGCCACCCTTCAGGTTGTCACATCCCGAAACCCTGTACCCTTCAGCCAGACACCTGTCCGCGATATGACTCCCCAAAAAACCTGCTATACCCGTAATGAAAATTCGTTTTTTGCTCAATTGAAGTACACCATGCCGGATTTTTTTTATTAGAACCTGAATGAGTAAATGATCCGGCGAATCATAACACAAGTCATTGAATCGCCTAAACACTCTGTTGCGGTGTCTCAAAAGTCATGTCAAATTGTTTTCTGATGGCTTATTGGGAGTATTTTCGCTGTTCCTGCATTTCCTGCATTCCGAGACGCCTTGCCCTCGGGTGATCACTATTTGAAATTTTTCCGAACAAGAAAAAGCCCCTACACCGCATAGTGCAAGGGCTTAGCCGAATAATCAATACGTTAAGTTAACCCCGTGATGCCGGAAGAGGCTGGATTCGATTATTTAAAGCTTGCGAGGAATTCCCCGTAGCCTTCCTTCTCCAATTGATCCACGGGGATGAAGCGCAGGGCGGCCGAGTTCATGCAATAGCGCAGACCGGTCGGCGGCGGGCCGTCGCTAAACACGTGGCCCAGATGCGAATCTCCGTGGCGGCTGCGTATTTCGGTGCGCACCGAAAAGAGTTTGCGATCCTCACGTTCGACGATATTGTCCTTTACCAGTGGTCGGGTAAAACTCGGCCACCCGGTGCCTGATTTGTACTTGTCCTGAGAGCTGAAAAGTGGTTCGCCCGAAACGA
>DIKU01000127.1:0-494 GCA_002424645.1 Pelobacter sp. UBA5610
TCATAACCCCCTCATTCATGCGATCCTGAACCTTCGCGCCGACATCCGGGGTGAAATACTGCTCCATGAGATGGCAGAGGATATCCGCGACACCCGCCATGGAATGATATTCCGGCACCGTGTAGGTGTATTCGGGGTCCAGAATGGAGAACTTCGGATTAAGCAGCGGGTGCAGGACGACTTTTTTCTTATGATCTTCACCAACGGTGATGACGCCACCCATATCCATCTCGGAACCGGTTCCCGCCATGGTCAGAATGGTGGCCAACGGTGCTGCCGCTGTAATTTTTGAAGAAATTCCCGAATCATCGACAAAAAGGTCGGTCACCGGGCCAGCATATTTCACCCCGGCAGCAATGGCTTTACAGGCATCCAGGGTCGATCCGCCCCCCACGGCCAGAATGAAATCGCAGTCATTTTTGCGATAAATTTCGATCCCTTCCTCCACGCTTTCGACCCGCGGGTTCGGCTGGATGCCGCTCAACTCCGCATAC
>DIKU01000127.1:627-1398 GCA_002424645.1 Pelobacter sp. UBA5610
AAGCAATGGTCGGAATACTGTAAATAAAATTGTTCATGTTTTTTCTCCTGAAAGAAACATCCGCTTTGGGTAAGGATGCTGCCGGAATTATCAGTCGGTTTTTAATGACCTGCTAATCCTCCGAGGGATAAGAGTTTTTTTGGAAAGCCGGTTCTTCGATTTTGTTTCGATGATACTTAGAATACGATCAAAACCGGTAGATCGATCCTGCTGGATCATTGCCTGATCATCCGAAGTCGCGGTAAAAATTGTCAAAAGAGGTGGGCTAATCAGGGGGAAACCGAGGGAGACAAACCCTCTAGTAAAATACTGTCTGAGAAGTATTTTAGCAGGGACGAGACCTTTTTTAGCATTCATACTGTCTTGGCAGTATTTTAATTGACGAAGGCTTGTCTCTGCTATATATACTATTGTAATAGTATTTTATGGAGGACGAAATGCCTAAAACCATCAAGCCAATGCCAGCGCCTGTGCAGAGCGGCCCCCTCGATGCCGGGACCCTGGGAAAGTTCATTCGTGCCCGCCGGACCCAATCAGGGCTGGGTATGCACGAAGCGGCCGCGTTTTGCGGGGTTGCAGTCGATACCCTGAGCAAGATCGAGACAGCCAGGGGAGATGTCAAGCTCTCCAGCATCCTGACCGTCTGCCGCATGCTCGGCATCCATCTCATAGTCGAGCCCTGGGAGGAATAATGGTGGAGACCCTGTCCGTATTCCTGAATCGCGAACCACTCGGTTTTATAACCCTTGAGGGCAAGAACGATCGCTACGG
>DIKU01000127.1:1516-3451 GCA_002424645.1 Pelobacter sp. UBA5610
AACCAGATTTCAAAGAGCAACGTCTTTGGCCTGATTGCATTGATCGGTGCGGAAACGACCGGAGCGCTGACCTTTCAATACGACGGTGCCGATCAGGAACCTCGACCAACGGAGTTCCGTGAGGTTGACGCAAGGGAATTGACGGAGCGAATTGCGCAGCGCCAAAAGATTTCCATCGCCAACTGGGATGGCAAGCCCCGTCTTTCGGTCACCGGCGTTCAAGACAAATTGCCTATCATGATCAGACCCGATGGCGCGATGGGGTTCGGTGAAGGGAATCTGGCTTCGACACATATTCTGAAATTTGGCCGGCGACCTGATATGCACATGATGATCAACGAGTTCATCTGCATGAAGCTGGCGGAGTCGGTCAAGTTACCAGTTGCAAAAGTTTCCTTGCGGCGCTTTGGCGAGCCGGTTCTGGTCGTCGAACGGTTCGATCGACGCTGGATCGAGGGCAAAGTCGACAGGTTGCATCTGATCGATGGCTGCCAGATACTCGATCTGCCGCCAACCTACAAATACGAGCGCCCCTTCGGCAAGTCGGGCGAAGGGGCTCGCATAAGAACAGGGGCCAGCCTGCCGAAACTCTTTGCCGCAAGCCGGATTTGCCGCATACCGGCCATGGCCATCAGAGATCTGCTGAACTGGACTCTTTTCCAGATGCTGATCGGCAACAGCGATGCACACGGCAAAAACATCTCGTTCTTTGTCGGCAAGACAGGGATCGACGTTGCGCCGAGCTACGATCTGTTGAACATCGACATTTATGGGGATGAATTTGAACGGGATTTGGCCATGGCTGTCGGAGACGAGTTTGTCGCCGAGAAGGTCATGCCGTATGACCTGGCGGAATTCTGCGACGCAAGCAATCTGCCGCCGCGCCAGGTCGCGACCAGTCTGAAAAACCTCTGCACGGCAGCCATAGGCCGAGTGGGAAGTCTGCCATTGAGCGATGTCCTGCCCGGAGAGGAAATGGATTTTGCCCGAAAGTTGCTCGAAAAGATCAAGGGGAATGCCGAGCGGCTCCTGAAGGTTAGCGAAGAACTTCCGCGTGTAAGGCTTTAGAAAAAGAGGTAATTGGCATAGATTTGGCGAAGCGTCGAGGTTAGACGCTGGCCATCAAGAACGGTTGAACAGTCGCGCCCTCAGATTTCCAAAAATCAATCCTGCAGACAGGCCCCCTATGGAACGCCCCTGGTCCGTTGTTGATCCGATCTGGAACGGAGGCATGCAATGGTTGGTTGAACGATCCTGCTCGATTCTTGCATGATCGTCCGAAACAACGGAAGGAAGTTGTCTCGGAGCGCAATACTAAGTATCCTGAAGGCATTGAAAAACAATGCAACAATGGGTGGTTACAAAAATGAGCGAGCGCAGCGAACGGAATGTCGCCATGAAGGCATTAGGCGAGAGCATTGCCCGATTGACCGAGCAAGGGGATTTGCAAACAACCGCCATTGCGGGGTTGTCGCTGTTTCGGCGGACTGAAACGACCGAGCCGATTACCGGCATGTACCAGCCGAGCATCTGTCTGGTTGCGCAGGGCGCCAAGCGCGTGAAGCTGGGCGACGAAACCTTCGTCTACGACGCACAGCATTACCTTATCACCTCGGTGCATCTGCCGACGGTGGTACAGGTCATCGAAGCCAGTCCGGAAAAGCCCTACCTGGGTCTGCGGCTGACGTTCAACCTGGCTGAGGTCGCCCAACTGATGGCGGACAGCCAGGTTCCGCCTCCGCGAACCCAGCAGTCGAGCCGCGGCATGGCAACCGGGGAGGTCACTTCGCCGCTGCTGACCGCCTTCCTGCGATTAATCGACCTGCTTGACGAGCAGCAGGATATCCCGATCCTCGCGCCGATTATTCAGCGGGAGATCATCTACCGGCTGCTGGTGGGTGACCAGGGTGCGCGGCTGCGCCAGATCGCCTCGGC
>DIKU01000011.1:0-2985 GCA_002424645.1 Pelobacter sp. UBA5610
AATTGCTGTATGCGTCTTGCAAATAAAAAGTGGGCCAGGCTGCGGATGATCGCATGTTCCTGTCCGCATGTTTTGTCACCGTGGAGGATGCAATCCTTACGGACACTTAGCGCCAGGGGGCCATCCTGAAGCAATGGCCGAAAAGCTTCCAGGGTCTCTTCGCTTACCTGCTTCAACGTGGGATGTTCTGGCGGGTAGAAGCGGATGGTTTTAATCAGCTTGATCAGTTTGATCAAGGCTGCATGCAAAAGGCCCATGTGCTGAAAATGTTGAGTGTCTGTGGTCACGAGGTTTTATCTCAAAAAGAAATGTGTGTTTTCTTATCCTTGCATTAGCTTAGCGTTTCGGAGGCTGGTTGTAAATAGCTTTTAAATCGGGCAAAATAACGCACGGTTGTGAATTTTTTTAGCGGTCTTTTGTTGGACTCTCAAAAGGGGGCAAAATGCTGGTCTTGGGGTTGACAGGGGGGATAGCCAGCGGCAAAAGTGTGGTGGCGGAAATGTTTCAACGGCTTGGCGCCGAGGTGGTTAGTGCTGATGACCTGGCCAGGGAATTGGTGCGACCGGGTTCAAAAACCTTGGCCCGCATTGCTGAACGATTTGGCATAGAGGTGCTGCAAAGTGATGGGAGCTTGAATCGACCCTTTCTTGCCGAAAAGATTTTCTCGGATCCTCAGGCGCGTAAAGTCCTCGATCGGATTACTCATCCCGCTATCGCTGAGTTGGCTGCCGAGAGATTTAGGGCGTTTGCGCAAAAAGGAGTGCGGATTGTCGTGTATGATGCACCTCTTTTGTATGAGGCCGGTGCCGATTCTCAGGTCGATCGGGTCGTTGTGGTAGCGGTCGATGAAACAACCCAATTGCAACGACTGATGATGCGGGACGGACTTGATCGACAGGCGGCCAAAGCGCGCGTGGAAGCACAAATGCCCCTGGTCCAAAAGATTGCGCGGGCCGATTACGTCATCGATAACAACGGTTCCTTGGAGGCCGCCCGTCAGCAAGTTGTGGCTCTTATGGCGCGACTTGTTCCGGAAATGGACGGGCCTGGTCTTTTGAAGCTAAAAAACGCAGAATAAGCTCAAGCATGGGGTGCCAGGACGGATGGTCCGGGGTGGCCAGTCCGTGCCCGGTCTGTGGTCCGAACAGGTGGTATTCTTTGCATTCGCTTCCGAGACGCAGGAATAGGTCGTAGCCACTGGCAACCTTTACTGTCCGGTCGCCCAAGGCGTTGATGGCCAATGTGGGGACGGTGACTGAAGGCAGAACAGGGCGTATGTGACGTATGAGTCGGCAGATCTGGTAGACGCCATTGACGGGACGTCGATCGTAGTAGAATTCTGCCAAATGGGCGGGGAGTTCCCGCGCCTGGAATTTTCGAAAATGCCGTAGTATGCCGGTAAAGGGTGCCAGATGATGAAGCATGGCGAGAAAGGGCGACAATAGAACCATGCTGTTGAAATTCTGGTTGGCGGCAAGCGCCAGCAGAACCAGCGCGCCGGTGCTGATACCGATCGCATGAACGCTACCGGTTTCCTGCTGCAATAGCTCACAGGCATCGCGAGTGGCAGTCACCCATTCTTCAAACCGGCGATCACAGAGATCCTCCGGGGTGGTTCCGTGGCCAGGAAGGCGGACCGCCGTAACCGGATACCCCGCCTGTCTAAGGATCTCACCAAGGGGGCGCATCTCCCAGGGGGAAGCGGTAAATCCGTGTACGAGCAGTACTCCTGGTTTTCCCGGAGAATCCGGTTGCAGGCGGAACTCCTGGTTTTCTATGTTTGGCACGTCACAGGAATGGATTTTTTTTTTGCATCGATTCATCGGAACTCCGGAAAAAGGAACAAGCCGCTTGGCATGGTGCATTCTGCAACATGTCAAGCGGCTCTTTTGGTACGTATCGAAACGAAACGGTGGTTGCTTTTCAGCTGTTTTTATCCGCGACGATAATGGATGGTCCCGATAATGGAAGCTTTGGGATGGTTCAGTTCTTGTGAAAACCAAGCCGGTTGGAAAGCTCATCCGCGGCTTTTACCACCAGGGGCATAAGTTCCTGCTCGATCCGTTCGTCAGTGAAGCGGATGGACGGTCCTGAAATGCTGAGGGAACCGATGATTCTTCTGGTGTAATCCCTGATGGGGGCAGCGACGCATCGGACGCCGAGGTCCAGTTCTTCATTGTCGAGGGCGTAGCCACTGTCGGCCACGTCTTTGAGTACTTCCTTGAGCTTGTCCCGGTCAGTGATGGTGAACTCGGTGTAGCTTTTGAGCTCCTCTTTGGGGAGCAGGCCATCGAGTTCTTCCTCCGACATGAATGCCAGATGTACTTTGCCGGCTGCCGTCGCGTAGGCGGGAAGCCGTGATCCTACCCGCGAGACAACCCGTACCGTATTGTGGGTTTCGACGACATCCAGGTATACAATGTGACCTTCCTTGAAAATAGCGAGGTAGGAAGTTTCATTGCAGGCTTCAACGATGCTGTCGAGGACCGGCTTGGCCTGGTGCAGCAGACCCATTTTTTTGATGAAAGTCTGGCCAAGTTCAAGCGATTTTAGTCCCAGTCGGTAATTTTCGGTTACCTTGTTTTGTTCGATGTATCCGCGTGCTTCGAGTGTAGCAAGTAGCCGAAAAACATTGTTTTTATGTAGTCTCAGTCGCTTGCTGAGTTCTGTTACGCCAAGTTCATCAACGTCGTCGCTGTGAAATTGTTCAAGCAGGTCGAGGGCATGCGATACCGCTTGAATCATATACTCGGATTTTTCCTTTTTTGCCATTTTCCTGGTTCCCTCTTTGTTTTAAAATTTCGGCTTATAGCCGGTTTAGGAGAAAAAAGTTAATGCTGGTTGTTTTTTGTACCTGTCTTCCGGGGCGCTTGTTCTTGCTGCCAGGCCCCGCAGATGAGAACCTCTAAATATCAACTTCTTCAATATAAAATTATGTTTTATAGAAGTCAACCACAACCGTTGGAACGCGCAGGCTTTTTCAGG
>DIKU01000011.1:3104-22086 GCA_002424645.1 Pelobacter sp. UBA5610
TAAGCGTCGGGTTTCATGACTTCGCGAAGGACGGTTGTTGCAAAGCTTCCTTTGGGCAATGCGAAAGACAATGTCAGTTGGTCGCCTTGTTGGCTTACGGCGATTGCTGATATTGGAATCCGCAAAGGGCGACGTTCGCCCGGCATGGAGAGTCCTGAGCCGATGCGGAAATCCTCAAGTTGGATCCCTTCTTTGGCGAGCAAGGCTCTTTCGAGCATGCCTGCCTGGGCGTCGGCCAGTTTGACTTTGTAGCCCAGTAGCGGAGCCGTAGGGCTGATTTCGAGGCGGTCGGCCCTAGGTTGTTCCTCTGCGGGGTCGGTTACCAGGAAGCAGGCGCCGTTGTCATGTTTGTAGGCCAGGTCTCCGGCCCAAAGGGTCTCTATGTTGTCCAGACGCATGGCCACAAACCGGTCGAATAGATGGGATTGGTACGCGGACACATAAAGGCGCAACAGTTTGCCGGGTAAGCGGTGGATCGCATCTTCGGGGCTGCGGCCCTGGCGCAGGTTGCGGATCAGGTTGCGCTCATCGCGCATGCGGGGAGGGAGGGCTTCCTCGGCCTCGGCAAGGCGATTTTCTGAGAACAGGGTGGCGGCCCTGTGCCATCCGGGGTGAACGATTTTGTCCGGGTCGCCGATGATGTTTGCCGCGGCCTGTTCAAAGTTTTTCTGTACGATAGCCTGCCCAATGAGGTGGGAGTTGCCGAGGGATCCATAGCGCTGCTCGCCAAAAAAATTCGGCACCCCTGTCATTTCCAGGACATGCAGAATGTCGCGGGCCTTTTCCTGGGCATCGCTATCGACCCCTCTGATGATGATCGTGAACTGGTTGCCGGCCAGATGGCCCAGGCGCAGTTTGTTGCGGTGCTTGCGGGCGGAGAGAATGCGGATGCCTTCAAGTTGAAGCGCGAGGGCTTGCTCTGGGCTGCAGCCAGGCACGGAAATGAATTGCCTGGTAGTTGCCTGGGCATCCTTGAGTCCGGCGTATCCCATGGCGCGCTCGTCGACCTGAATCGCTCTTGCAATGCGCTTGAGTGCTTCAAAGGTGGTCAGACCGCATTTTTCCACTTCCAGGTAAAGGTGTTCCCCTTCGCCGCAAGCGGCATACAGGGGCAGTTCTTCAACGATGAAGTCCTCGGGGCAGGTTTTGATGTTGCCGCCGATGCCAGGATGCTTTGCTGTGAGATAGTTACCCATGATTCGCACTCCAATCCATGCGGAAACCTCTTTGCGTCGATTGCGGGGGGGCTCCTTCGCAGACATGTTGGCGGTTTCGGCGGTGATGCAGGAAGTGGATCGGCTGGCCCTGGGCCAGGAAACGTCGCATGTATTTGGATAGGGGATAGCCCGGGATATTGTGCGACACGGGAGTGCTTAACTGGTTTTCGAAACCATCAACCCGATCCAGGTGGGCGGCAACGGCATCGGCGTAATCGGCCACGTCGCTACTGAAAAACAATTCCCCGTCCGGTTGCAGATAATGTAGCAAAGTCTGCAGGAACAGCTCATTAACCAGACGTCTTTTAAGATGGCGCTTTTTAGGCCACGGATCGGGGCAGTTGATGTAGATGGCTGTAAGGCACCCCGGGGTTAAAAAGCGGGACAGCAGGTATCGGGCTTCGATGCGCATCACGCGAACATTGGTCAGCCCTTTATGCTCCAGGCGGTTGCAGGTTTTGTTGCACCCCTTGTTGTATATGTCTATGGCCAGGAAGTTTCGCTCGGGAAAGGTGGCCGCCATTTGTGCTATGAAATCGCCGATTCCGCAACCTATCTCCAGTGCCAGCGGGTTTTTGTTTCCGAATATCGTAGAAAAGTCGGCCGGTGACGATAGGTCTTCTTCTCTGAGAAAATAGGGCGATTTTATCTCGATCATGCTTTGTGTCATGCCGGTGTCCTGTCGGGTGTTCTTGTCGATCAAAAAAAAGATTTAGGCTATCATGGAAGGGGTCTTGCTACAAGATGTTTTTTGCCTGCAGGGGGGCGGGCAGACCGGGCTTCCCGATCTTGAAAAGGGTTGTGTTTCACCGTTTTAGAGGATAGTCTGGATAGCCCGACCGCAACCGTGTCGAAGCTGCGATTTTGAGTCAAAAGCCAAAGTTCTGAAAGGTTGCAGTCCTTTCGGACTCTTTCTGTCGGGGTGCCAGGCAGGTTTTTTTATCTGGCGGCATTTTGGGCCAAGATAGTCCGTTAAGCTTGCAGATGCCACTTTCCCCTGACAGGATGCCAAGGCAGTGGGTTCTGAGGGCGGGGTTGCTGCTGAACTTTATTTTACAAAGCCACTAAGGAGGCTTTTATGCTTATCGTTATGCATCACAATGCTACCATCGATCAAATCCAGGCTGTTGAACAGGCGATTTCCGCCCTGGGATTGCTGGCTCAGCCCATCCCTGGCGGCCAGAGAACCGCCATCGGAGTGCTGGGCAATCGAGGGTATGTGGATGATGCCACCATTCGTGATTTGCCCGGAGTTCTGGAAATCATCCATGTCAGCAAGCCGTATAAAATGGTGTCGCGGGATTTTCACCCGGCTTCGACTGTCGTGAAGGTCGGTTCGGTTGTGGTGGGAGATGGCTGCCCTCCGGTGGTTATGGCCGGTCCCTGCTCCATTGAGAGCGAAATCCAGATGCTCGAATCGGCCCGTCTGGTGAAGTCTGCCGGCGCCCATATCCTGCGAGGCGGGGCTTTTAAGCCGCGCACTGGTCCCCATTCCTTTCAGGGTTTGGGAGCCGAAGGGCTAAAGTATTTACAAACTGCAGGGCGGGAGGTTGATCTGCCGGTCGTTACCGAGGTGATGCGCATCGAGCAGCTCGATCTTGCATGCCGCTACGCGGATCTTCTGCAAATCGGTGCGCGCAACATGCAGAATTTCGATCTGCTCAAAGAAGTGGGGCAACTTCGCTGTCCCGTGCTGCTGAAGCGCGGGATGAGTGCTACCATCGAGGAATTTCTTGCCGCTGCCGAATATATCGTGGCGGAAGGCAACGATCAGGTGATCCTGTGTGAACGCGGCATCCGTACCTTTGAGACGGCGACCCGCAACACCCTTGATCTGTCAGTGGTGCCGTTGGTTAAGTCGTTGAGTCACTTGCCGATCATTGTCGATCCCAGTCACGCCACCGGGCGTCGCACCCTGGTGCCGGTCATGTCGCGGGCAGCTCTGGTGGCTGGCGCGCATGGATTGATGATAGAGGTGCACCCCTCGCCGGATCAGGCCTTGTGCGATGGAGCTCAGAGCCTTACAGGTCAGGGTTTTGCCCTTTTGATGAAGGATTTGGCGTATCTGCAGGATTGTCTTGCGAAGCTGCATGGCCCGGTCGCCGGTGAACCAGCCTGAACAGGGTGATTTCGGGGGAGCACATGAAGCGCACAGGCAGCATGCTGGTACCCAGCCCACGGTTGACATATAGTGGAACCTTGGCCAATCCCGCCTGGTAGAATCCGGCTACAAAGGCTCCCGAGAAACGGGGCAGGTAGAGCGGCGGCAGCAGCGGAAGGCGAACTTGTCCACCATGGGTGTGTCCGGCCAGCACCAGGTCGACGCGTTTATCCAGTAATTCATGGTTGAATGCCGGTACATGGGACAGCATGAGATTGAGGCGACTGAGGCTGGCACTTTGGATCAAGCGCGATATCTGGTCGGCGGGTGACGGGTAGTCGGCGCCCAGGATGGACAGGGGTACTCCGTGTATCCGCAAGTCATGCCGCTCATTGATCAACAGAGTGACATCCGCTCTGCTGAACTGGCGCCGCAGGTTTTCCCCTTCCAGTCGCGCCCAGTATTCCCAGTTTCCCTGCACGGCAAAAATACCTGAGGGGGCATGGAGTCGGCGCAGAAATTTTAGTACCCCTTCCAGGTTGCGGCTTTGTTCGAGGTAGTCTCCCGTCAACACGATAGCATCCGGGCGCAAGGTGCTGACCATCTGGGCTACCCGTTCAAAATACCCCCGCGATGTTTTCAAGTGGAGATCCGACAGTTGAATCAGGCGTATTTCTTTGCCCTTGGGAATTTTGGCGCTGGGGAAGATATGCTTTTCTATGCGGAGTGCCTGGGGTTGGCGCAGGGTCACATCGGCGGCAAGCAGCCCACCAAGAATTACGGCCCCGCTTAACAAGAAGCGCCGCCGAGACAGAGATTTGATGGTAGGCTTGGTGTGAGGCATGGTCATGGTCCTGAATCCGGTTGACTGTCAGGTTGTCGATAAGACTGCTGGCTGAGCCTTCCTGAATGAAGGCAAAAGGTGGCAACCTCTGGTTGCGGAGCTGCCTTTATAATGTTCGGTATGTATCTTTCACGTTGCTGGGCATGCGTTTAATGTATCCACTGTTGAACTCGGTTTGAACGGATAACCGTGGCGGCTTAGAGGTTGACCTTTGTGGGTGGTTCTGCAAAAAATGCCGTGAAAACAGCAGGGGGTTCGCAGGGATGACATGCTATCCGCATGACTTCATCCTCGGTAAGTCACAAGGCATTATAAGGTAAAAAGTATGATTTAACCATCCTGTAAGTTCTTGCGAAAGTATCAACTTTTATCGATCCATCCATTTTGTGCAGGCACTATAATATGGCAGGTAGGGCCAACCAACCTTCCTGTTATGAGGGCTTTTAGGATTGTTTGTTATGGTCGTATCACATCTGCATCACAGTCCAGGCGCTGGCTTATGAACGCTCTTGTCGCAACGGTGGCTGTCGCCGCGCCTTTGGATAAAGCTCTTTTCTATCTGGTGCCTTCCTCCTTGGCTGAAGATATTCTTGTCGGCGTGAGGGTAAGGGTACCCCTGGGGAGGCGCACCGTGGTCGGCTATGTGCTGGAGGTGGCGCCGGGTGAGGATGTCGGGCTTAAGCCGGTCATCGAGGTCTTGGGGAAGGAGGCACTTTTTCCCCCGGCCATGATCGAGTTTTTCCGGCGTGCTGCCGATTATTACCAATTTCCCATTGGTGAGGTTATTCGTACGGCCTTGCCCGCCGGGTTGTCGGGGGGGAGTAATGGCGTGAAGGTCCTTGCCGAGCGCGTCTACCGGCCATCTGAAGCCGTCGGTACGCCGCGAGGTCCCCGCCAGCGGGAGGTGCTCGAGCATTTGCGGCGAAACACTGATTTTTCCCGGAGTGAGTTGCTCGATCTCTTTCCCGGTTGCGAGGGGAGTCTCAAGGCCCTCGTTGAGCAAGGATTTGTCCTGGAAGATAAGCGGGAGCTGTTACGGGATCCTTTTGCGGATCTGATGCCGGCCCCGGACACGCAAGTAGAGATGACTTCGCCGCAGGCGCAGGCTTTTTCCGCAATAGAGACTGCCCTGCAAAGTGGCGAATTCCGGACCATGTTGTTGCATGGTGTTACCGGCAGTGGCAAAACCGAGGTTTATCTTCGCGCGATAGATGCTGTTATCGCATCCGGGCGGCAAGCTTTGGTGCTGGTTCCGGAAATTGCCCTGACACCGCAACTGGTAAGTCGCTTCCGGGCCCGGTTTGCCGATGGTCATGCCTCCTTGGCGGTTCTGCATTCAGGACTGTCGGCGGGAGAGCGTTTTGATGCCTGGCGCAGTGTCGCGCGAGGTGACGTCGATATTGTCATTGGTGCGCGTTCGGCGGTGTTTGCGCCCCTTGAGCGTTTGGGTATGGTCATTGTCGACGAGGAGCACGAGTCGAGTTATAAACAGGGCGACGGTTTTCGTTATCATGCCCGGGACCTGGCTTTGATGCGCGGACAGATGGAGGGGGCGATGGTGTTGCTCGGCAGTGCAACTCCTTCCTTGACCACCTACCAACGCGCGCTCGAGGGCCGGATAGATTATATTCAGTTGCCGGAGCGCGTCATGGGACGATCGATGCCGACGGTGGAGTTGATCGATCTGTCCCAGGATAGGCCGGAGGGAACCCTTTCCCAAGCTTTAAAAGAGGCGCTGGTCGCCAATCTGGCATGTGGTGACCAGTCTCTGCTGTTGCTGAACCGGCGAGGGTTTGCCCCGTATCTGTTGTGTGCCGATTGTGGTACCGCCCTGCGTTGTCCGCATTGCGATATTACCCTGACTTTTTATTTGTCGCAAAGGGAGCTTCGTTGCAACTATTGCGATTTTCGCCAGCAGCCTCCCGACCAGTGCCCATCCTGCCAGGGTGTAAATATTTTGCCAGAGGGGGCGGGTACCGAACGGCTTGAGCAGGAGTTGCAGGAATTGTTGCCAACGGCGCGTATTGCTCGCATGGATCGGGATACAACGGGTCGCAAGGGTGCCCACCAGTCCCTGGTATCCGCTATGGAAAATCGTGCGATAGATATTCTGGTCGGTACCCAGATGGTGGCTAAGGGGTTGGATTTTCCGCATGTGACGCTGGTGGGGGTGGTGCAGACTGACAACCTGCTCAATCTGCCGGATTTTCGCGCCGCGGAGCGTGCTTTTACGCTGCTCACACAGGTGGCGGGACGAGCCGGGCGCGGCAGGCGCCCCGGCAAGGTTTTTGTGCAGACCTATGCTCCTGAGCACTTCGCTCTTAAATACTGTATCCGTCACGATTACGAGGGGTTTGCGCGAGAGGAGTTGGCCTTGAGGCAGGAGCTGGGGTATCCGCCTTTTGGGTTTCTGGTTAATTGCGTGTTTTCCGGTGCTGTTCGTGAACAGGTCGAGGCCGCGGCTCAGGGGGTGGTCGCGGAACTGCTGGAGCCGGCAGATAAACTCAGCGTTGAAGTCCTTGGCCCGGCTCCCTGCCCATTGGCGCGACTGCGCGGAAAAAACCGTTATCAAGTATTGCTCAAGGCTCCAAGTCGCCCCCCACTGCGTCATCTTCTGACCCGTTTGCCGTTGCTGCGGCGGGGGATTCCTGGCAGGGTGTCACTGACCCTCGATATCGATCCTCTGGACATGTTGTAGGCAAGAGGTGCAGGCTATTCAGTCCCCAAAGGGGAGTTCGCTGCCGAGGCCCTGTTGCTTGGCCTGTCGCAGTACCTGGGCTGCCAGAGCCAGGTCCTGAATGGCCATGCCGTGCGATTCAAACAGGGTGATTTGTGTCGGACTGGTGCGGCCGGGCACGCGGCCAACGATGATTTCTCCCAGTTCTGGAATCTGGGTCCAGCGAATGCGACCTTTTTCCAGCAGTGGTAGTAAGTCTCCACATTCACGGGCGGCTACATCGCGGGCGTCAACCACCACCGGGTCGCAACGGCGGATGGTTTTTTCATCGATTTCGGTCCGTATCAGGGCATTGCTGCCGACAGCATTGATGTGGCAGCCCGGTTCCAGCCAAGCGCTGTCGAACAGGGGGGTTGCCGAAGTCGTTACGGTTGTGACAATGTCGCTCCCGCGTACCACCTCTTCCGCATTCGCGGCCGGTATGACTTGGATGTTGAGTTGCCGGGATTGCTCCAGGCAGAATTCTTCAAGGCGCTGTTGGTCGCGGGCAAATACTTTGGCCTGTTGAATCGGGCGCACCTGGCAAAGGGCCGCCAGTTGTCCACGTGCCTGCCAGCCGGCACCGAACATGCCGGCCACTCTGGCTTCCGGGCGACTCAGGTAGCGGCTGGCGATGCCGCTGGCTGCGCCGGTTCGTAGCATGCCCAGAAAATTGGCTTCAATGATCGCTTCAAGCCGGCCGGAGTTCGCGTTGTAAAGGTGTATGAGAAATCGGTTTCCTTCTCGGGTGGATGTGTAGGCTTTGAATCCTATGATCTCCAGGCAATCAACCGCGCCCTGTAGAAGGTGCAGGGCACCTTTCTGGATGCGGGTTCGTTCCCGCGGAATATTGACGGCACCGCCAAGAGCGTGTTCGCGCAGGGACATTTCGACGGTTTCCAGTGCCAGGGGCATGGTCGCTACTTGGCAAACGTCGTTTTCGCTTAGAAACAGGGCCATCAAGTTACCTCCTTGGAGGGCCGACCGGGGTTCATGGAAAGTTTCCGCAAGGGGAAACCTATTTCAATTATAGGGGGTTGGTAAATTTCTTCCAAGTCTAAACACTGGCGTGCGTTGCATGTATACGGATGTGTTAACCTATTTAAGTTAAGATGGTCTTGCCCCCTGAGGGGAGATGCATTATAGTTCATGGGCTGGTCTGTCGATGTCGGATGCCACGCCAGCGGCAATTCCAATGGAATACAGGTGGGTTGCAACGTGAAAAATATTTTGGTAGTGGACGATCAGCCGACTATCCGCCAATTGTTGGAGGTCAGCCTCAGTGCCCCCAACCGAGAAATACTGTTGGCGGAAAGTGGCGAACAGGCCCTTGATATCGCGAGGCTTAGATCCCCGGATCTGATTATTATGGATATTATGATGCCGGGCGGCATGGACGGGTTTGAAACTGTGCGGCAGATGCGCAGCGACCCTTCCATCGGTGATTGCCCGGTACTTATCCTGACAGCCAAGGATCAGCAGTCCGAACGCGGGCGCGCAGTTGAGATGGGGGTTGATGGGTATTTGTCCAAACCGTTTCGCCTTGACGAGCTTTTGGGGCAGGTGGAGCGGCTTATGGCTTGATAGGTTATTGATCGTGGTTTTTTCGGGAAATTGCCGTTTAATTCGTCACATTTAAGGAAAAAGGAGATATTTATGAAAAAGGACTTGCTTGAAAAGGGTGCCATTGTTCAGCGTGACCAGGAAACGTATGCCATTGCTCCGCATATCCCCGGGGGGATCACTTCTCCTGCTACTTTGCGTAAGATTGCCGATGTGGCCGAGAAGTTCAACGCCAAGGCCCTGAAATTGACCAGCGCCCAGCGTATCGCCATTGTCGGGCTTGCCGAAGATCAGTTGGATGCAGCTTGGGAAGCTGTTGGCGAAAAGCCGGGGGCGGCTATCGGTATGTGCGTGCGTTCTGTCAAGATCTGCCCGGGCACCACTTTCTGCAAGCGCGGTCAGCAGGACTCCGTGGGCGTCGGTCTGGAACTGGATAAGGTTTATCACGGCATGGAATTGCCCTGGAAATTCAAGATCGGTGTGTCTGGTTGCGCCAACGACTGCGGCGAGGCCTGTATCAAAGACGTCGGCCTTATCGGTACCCCCAAAGGCTGGAATGTCATGGTCGGCGGCAACGGCGGCGGTTTGCCGCGTTTGTCCCAGAAACTCGTGGAGCATGTTCCCAGTGACGAAGAAGCTATTGCGATCATTGCCAAGATCGTGGACTGGTTCAAGGCTCAAAACCGCAAGGGCCGTATTGGCAAGCATGTGCAGGAAATGGGGCTGGACGCTTTCCGGATGGAAGTTCTGGGCGAATAAAATCCGTCCAACGATGAATCACGACGGGGGAGCCATGGGTTCCCCCGTTTTTTTATGCGTCGGACCCTCCACGGGAAAACCTGTAGCCCCGTCCGCGTACGGTGATAAAGTGTATGGGGCGGGTCGGGGTCGATTCGAAGTATTTTCGCAGGCGCACAATGAAGTTGTCCAGGGTGCGGGTTTCCGTGTCCGGAGCCAGCCCCCACACGGAGGCCAGCAGTTCTTCCCGTGACAGGACGTTGCCTTCATTTTCAAAAAAGATACGCAACATGCGTATTTCCAGGTCCGTCAAAGCGATGTTCCCCTGAGCCGTCTGGGCCCGTCGCTCCTGGAGGTACACGGTGTTGTCGCCAAATCTGAAGCTCTCCCCGGTCTTTAATGTGTTGCGGTACCAGGTTGAACGATTGACCATGCCACGCACACGCAACAGGAATTCGGTCAGGCTAAACGGTTTTGTCAGGTAATCATCCGCGCCGGCTTCCAGTCCCGCAATGCGGTCCTGTTCCTTGCCCAGGGCGGTCAGAATTAATATTGGTAAACGGGGATCCTGTAGGCGCACATGGCGGCAAACCTCAAGGCCGCTTATACCCGGCAGCATGAGATCCAAGATGATCAAAAGGCATTGTTGCCATGGGGCCTGTTCCAAAGCCTGTTCCCCGGTGGTAACATGGATGACCTGGTATCCCTCCTGCTCCAGGTTGAAAATCAGGCCCCGGGCGATATGCAGTTCATCCTCGACAAGCAGGATGTGCGGTCGCGTCATGATGAGGCTCCCATCGTTGGTTTCGTTTGGCGTGGCAGCAGTACATGAACCTGGGTCCCCTGGTTGCCGCCTTTGCTTTCCAGCCAGACTTTCCCCTTGTGCCGCCAGGTAAGGGTGCGTACGATAAACAGACCCAGTCCTGACCCCTGGATCGTCTCGCCACGATGTGTTCCGCGATAAAATATGCGGAATACCTTTTTTTGTTCTTTTGGTTCGATGCCGCGCCCCTTGTCTGCGACGATCAGGTGGCAATGCTGTTTTTCGCCCGTCAGTGTGACCTTGATGTACGCGGGCGGATTTGAATAGAGAATGGCGTTTTCAAGCAAGTTACGCAGCATCGTTTCTATGGCGGACGTTTCAAAGCGGCAAAACAGATTTGGCTCGATGCTGGTTTCGAGAACGCACCCTTTGGGCAGAGCCGCTGACTGGCGCACAAGATACTTCTCGACGGCTTCGGAAAGGTTGCCGTGACGAAGGTCGAGGCGTGGCCAGCGTTGTTCCATCCGGTTGGCGGTCAGCATGTTGTCCACCATGCTGTTGAGGCGTAGGGTGTCATCCAGCATGGTGTCGAGAAAGACCTTCATCTGCTCAGGGTTGGGTTGACGAAGGCGGATTGTTTCCAGGTGCAGTTGCAAGGAGGCAATAGGAGATTTCAATTCATGGCTTACCTGGGAAATGAATTGCTTCTGGGCGCGATACAGCGAAGCCTGACGGCGCCAATAAAGGAAAATGACATAGACGCCCGCCAGAATCGCTATCAGCAATATCAGGCCCTCAATGAGGAGAAGCCAGTCGTAACGGCCAAACAGGAGTTCCGGGTGATATTTTTCAGCCAGCAAACGCAGTTTTCTGTGGTTCTGTAAAAACCAGGTTACCCAGCAAACCACGACCAGCACCCATGCCAGCTGGATGCCAATGAAGGCCATTAAAGGATTTATGATGCGACGCCATGTTTTCATGTCTTTCTGTTTACCATTGGCCGCTCTCCGGTACAAGGGAAAAGGGGGTGGGGGGATGTCGTGCCGGGAATGGGGGGTTTTACACAACTATTACAATTGCCAGGGGCGCTTTCTGCTAATATGGGCCGTACATTGCAACGGATTTACCTCTTGGAGATAAATTAAATGAAAGACACCGTTATTAAAAAGCTGGTCATAGGTCGTCATTCCTCGCCTTTTCCGTTGGTTTTAGGCGGCATGGGCGTCAGGATTTCCGCTGGCAGGTTGGCCGGGCATGTAGCCCGCTGTGGCGGGTTCGGTACCGTGGCGGCCGCCGGAATCGGCATCAACAGTCCTCACTATAACGGGCGTAATTTCTTTGCGGCGGATATTCAGGCATTCAAGGACGAAATTCGCAAGGCTTATGCCATTGCCCCCGATGGCATCATCGGTGTTAACTGCATGGTCGCTGTGACCAACTATGACGATATGGTGCGGGCAGCGTGTGAGGCTGGCGCCAAGTTTATCGTTAGTGGTGCCGGCTTGCCCATGGGGCTACCATCTCTTACGGTTGATTATCCCGATGTGGCCCTGATCCCTATCGTGTCCTCGGTGCGTGCCGCGCAGCTCATTGGACGCAAATGGCACCAGGCTTATGGTCGGTTGCCCGATGCGGTAGTGGTCGAAGACCCTGATACCGCAGGGGGACACCTGGGTGAAAAGCCTGAAAATATCGGTATCGGTTGTTATGACCAGTATGAAACAGTGCGCCAGGTCAAGGAGCATTTTCAGCAGGCCTATCAAATCAACATGCCTGTCATCGCAGCCGGCGGAGTCTGGGACCGGAAGGATGTTCTGCATGCCCTGGCACAGGGGGCCGATGCCGTACAGATGGCGAGTCGGTTTGTCTGCACCGAGGAGTGCGATGCCGAACCTGCTTTTAAACAGGCCTATCTCGACTGTCGTCCAGAAGATATCGGGCTGGTCATGAGTCCTGCCGGATTGCCGGGGCGGGCGTTGGTTCGCAATATAGAGCAAGTTCGCCAGCACGACCTGGATGCTGGTCTCGGTTGTGGGTGTGCTTGCCTCAAAAAGTGCACCTACAAGGAAACCGGTGAGCGGTTCTGTATTGTCGGCGCATTGGACCGGGCGCAACGGGGAGACGTTGACACGGGGTTGGTTTTCTGTGGTACCAACGCCTGGAAGGCGGACCGCATTACCACGGTTCAGGCTATCTTTGACGAGCTGTTCGCCCTGTCCGATCAGGTTGGTCGACCTCTGGCGGTCAATGGGTGACCATTTAAATTAAAAGACGGAATAAAGCGGGGCAAGCTGTAGCATGCCCCGCTTTTTTTGTGATCATTTTTTGAACGCCTTACAGCATCGCTTGTTCCCAACCGGCATTGTGAGGTATCATCCCAAAATCATGTCTGTTTTTAAACTGGGAGGATATGGGTGAGTGACGCTGCGCAATCATTTCTGCCAAAATGGATCGCCTGGGAGAGCACGAGGCGATGCAACCTGCAATGCATTCATTGCCGGTGCTCTTCCGACCTGAATGCATCCGAGGGGGATTTCACTACCCCCGAGGCCTTTCGTCTGATTGACGATATCTGCAGTGTTTCTCGGCCGGTGCTGGTTTTGTCCGGGGGGGAACCGTTGTTGCGCGAGGATATCTTTGAAATTGCCGCCTACGGTACCGCTCAGGGGCTGCGTATGTGCATGGCTACCAATGGAACCCTGGTGACCGATAGTGTTTGCCATGCCATGAAATCCAGCGGTATCCGTATGGTGTCCCTGTCTCTGGATGGATCCAGCGCACGCATTCATGACGATTTCCGGCGCTGTTCGGGGGCCTTTGATGCCACTGTACGGGCGGCCGATACTTTGCGCCGCAATGGTATCCCGTTTCTGGTGAATTCTTCCTTTACGCAACGTAACAAGGCCGATATAGCCGCGACTTTTCAACTGGCAAAAAAGCTCGGGGCGGTGGCCTGGTATCTGTTCATGATCGTGCCGACCGGGCGAGGCGAGGATATCCTGGACGAGTTGATCAGCGGGGCGGATTATGAAGAGATTCTGGCCTGGCATTACCGGCAGGAGAGGGATGAGAAGGATATCCTTATGCGTCCGACCTGTGCGCCTCACTATTACCGAATCGCCCCTCAGTTGGCGCGTGCCGAGGGTGCCAATTTGGAGAGACGCAGTTTGTCGTTTTCTACCGGTGGTGGAAAAGGGTGTCTGGCCGGACAAAGCATCTGCTTCATCGATGCTTTTGGCGATCTCAAGCCCTGTTCTTATTTTCCGCGGACCGTTGGTAACGTTAAACAGACATCTTTTAGGCAACTCTGGTTTGAGTCGCCCTTGCTGAATGAATTGCGGGATTTCAGTGGTTATCGTGGCAAATGCGGTACCTGTGAATATTTACGCGTTTGCGGAGGTTGTCGGGCTCGGGCCGATGCCGTGTACGGCGACTATCTTGCCGAAGAACCCTTTTGCAGCTATGAACCGCGCAAGACCGGCGCAGTGAAGGACGATAAACATGAATGAGAACTACGATTTTATCAAAGCCTGTTACTGCCAGCCGGTGGCACGCACCCCCGTATGGTTGATGCGGCAGGCCGGACGCTATCTCCCCCAATATCGCAAAATCAGGGAGGGCGTAACCTTTTTGGAGTTGTGCAAGACACCCGAACTGGCCGCCGAGGTGACCTTGCAACCGATCGACGCACTGGGTGTCGATGCCGCCATTTTGTTTTCGGATATCCTTGTTCCCATCGAGCCAATGGGGCAGCGGTTGCATTATCGGCCGGCTCCCGTGCTTGAACCACCGATTCGCTCCGAGTCGGATGTGGCAGCCTTGCGGGTGCTGCAGCCTGAGCAGGATGTTCCTTATGTGTTTGAGGCCATTCGTCTGCTGAGACGGGAGTTAGCTGGTCGTGTACCCTTGATCGGTTTTGGCGGCGCGCCCTTTACTCTGGCCTGCTACATGGTCGAAGGAGCTGGTAGCCGGCATTTCCTGGCACTAAAGCGCCTCATGTACCAGTCCCCCGAAATTTACGCGCAGCTGATGGACAAAATCACCGATACCAGTATCGTTTATTTGCGCGCCCAGGCCCAGGCCGGTGCCCAGGCTCTGCAGATTTTTGACAGCTGGGGAGGAATTCTTTCTCCTGCGGATTATCAGCGTTATGTGCTGCCATACAGCCGCCGGCTCTTGACTGCGTTGGAAGACCTCGGAGTCCCTCTGATCCACTTTGTCAAAGGGGCCGGAAATATGCTCGAGCTGGTCGCCAGTGCCGGCGGCCAGGTCGTTGGTCTCGACTGGTGTATGGCCTTGAATAAGGCTCGGGATATTCTTGGCGACAAAATGGCCGTGCAGGGTAATCTTGATCCCTCTGTTTTGCTGGGCAATCAAACTGTCATCGAGCGTGAAGTGCGGCGTATTATAGACGAAAATGCCGGACGTCCCGGGCACATATTTAATCTTGGACACGGTATTCTTCCGGAGGTGCCGCCTGAAAACGCAGCGTTTCTTGTTGATTGTGTGCACCGGCTAAGCCAGCCTTGATGGAGGATGGCATGGAACGCACAGCATGGCAGACAGAAGTCTGCATGGCTGAAAAAACCGCACTGGTGTTGCTAAACATGGGGGGGCCGGATTCTCTGGAGTCGGTGCAGCCGTTTCTGCGGAACCTGTTTTCCGATCGGGAATTGATTCGTCTTCCGGGGGGCTCTTTGCTGCAGCGTCCCTTTGCCAGCCTGATGTCACGCTTGCGTGGCCGAAAGGCCCGGCGGGCCTATGCTGCAATTGGTGGTTCGTCTCCCCTGCGTTACTGGACCGAGAGACAAGCTGAGGGTATCAGTCATTTGCTGGGGGATGCTTGGCACCCGGAAGTGATTATGCGCTATTGGCAGCCTCGAGGAATAGAAGTCTTGACCCGATTGCGGCTCAAGGGGGTGAGGCGCGCCATGGTATTGTCGTTGTATCCTCACTTTACATCGGCTACCGGGGGGAGCAGTATCAATGATTTTTGCCGGAATGCTGTACGCTTCTGTCCCGAGCTCGATTACCGTCTGATCCCCCAGTGGTTCGACTGGCCGCCGTATCTTGATGCTCTGGCGCATCATGTGCGGGAAGGTTTGCGACGGTTTGAGGCAGAGCGCCGTCAACAGGTTGTTGTGTTGTTCAGCGCCCATGCTTTGCCTGAAAAACTTATTTTGGACGGAGACCCCTATCTTGGCCAGGTGCGTGCCACCATGCAAGGGGTATTGGACCGTTTGCCGAAATGCAACTCCAGGCTGGCTTTTCAAAGCCGTAGCGGCCCGGTGCGCTGGATTGGGCCGAGCGTAACCGAAACTCTTAGCGCATTGGCGGCGGAAGGCTGCAAGGCGGTACTGGTTGTTCCCATCTCTTTTGTGTCCGACCATGTCGAGACGTTGCATGAAATCGACCATGAATACCGGGACTACGCTCTGCAAAGGGGAATGCTGCAGTTTGAGCGTGTTGCCGCGTTTAACGATGATCCCGGCTTTATGCGTGCCATGGCGGCTCTGGTGGCCTCCCGTATTCCTGCTTCTTGGCGGGAACGCAGTCTAAAGGCAAACGGCGTCCCCTGCCAGGAGACGCCGTAGGCGTTGTCGATCGGTATTGAAAGGGGTTTCTGGGGGCGGCTTAGAGGCCTGTATCCGCCAGTTTTTTAAGTAGATCTTTCTGTTCGCCGGTGATTTTTTTCGGTACGGCGATCTCGATAATCGCAAACAGGTCCCCGGCTTTGTTGCGGCCATGAGCCGGTACTCCGAACCCTTTCAACCGGAGTTTTCCGCCGCTGGCAATGCCGGCGGGAACCTTGACCCGTTTTTCCTCATTCAGGGTTGCAACCTCTACGGTAGTGCCCAGGCATGCGCCGCTGAAAGGAATTTGTACCGTTACATAAAGGTCGCGGCCCTCGCGGGTGAAGCGGCTGTCCGGGTCAACCTTGATCTCCAGGAACAGATCGCCGCGCGGTCCACCGGTAGGACTTGAACCACCCTTGCCGGCAACCCGCAATCGCTGTCCTGATTCGACGCCTGGTGGAATATTGACCTGCAGGTGTTCAACGCCGTTTTCTCCGCGAAAGTCGACGCGCCGCTGGTCTCCAAGAACTGCCTGGCGAAAAGGCAGATTGAGGTGCATGACATAATCCTGGCCCTTGACCGTGCGAGGTCGGCCTCCCTGGAAAAATGACTGGCCTCGGCCTCCTCCGAACACACGACCGAAAATATCATTGGTGTCGAAGCCGAATTCGCGGAACATATCACCGACATCGAAGTTGCGGTAGATGTCCTCCTGGCTGAAGCGTTGGTGAAAGCCCGATTCGCCAAACTGGTCATACTGGCGACGTTTGTCGGCGTCGGACAGGACAGCGTAAGCTTCTGTGATCTCTTTGAAGTGCTCCTCGGCCTGTTTGTCGCCGGGATTTTTGTCCGGATGGTATTTGAGTGCCAGTTTGCGGTAAGCCTTTTTGATGGTATCGGTATCGGCGTCTTTGCCGACACCCAAAATGGCATAATAGTCTTTGGCCATGATTTCTCCTGAGTGAAAAGTCAATATCAGCTTAGGTAATATATGTAGCTCAAGGGAGCGCGTCAAGGTGTCCGTTTTAAAGGCAGGGCAGGGCGCCGTCATAATGCTTGAGTGTAAAAGGGGTTTCCTATGAAAGTAACCGTTGTCGGAGCGGGCATTTCCGGGCTTGCCACGGCTTTTGCCGTCCAGCAGGGAGCACGGCAGCTTGGATTGGATGTGACACTCGAAGTTTTCGAAAAAAATGACCGTCCCGGCGGCAAGATTCGTTCCGAAAAGGTGGATGGGTATCTTTGCGAGTGGGGTCCCAACGGTTTTCTCGACAGCAAGCCCATGACTCTCGACCTGTGTTACGAGGCCGATATGGCGGCACAGTTGCTACGCTCCAGCGATGCGGCCCGCAAACGGTTTATTTATGACGGCGACTGTCTGCAGCGGGTACCTGAATCGGCCCTGGATTTTTTTCGATCACCCCTGGTGTCGTGGCCTGGCAAGCTAAGATTGGCCGCTGAATTGGGCGTGCCGCGGCGTAAAGACGGTACTGACGAGACTCTGGCTGATTTTGTACGACGGAGACTGGGGCGTGAGGCACTCGATCAATTGGTTGGCCCCATGGCTTCCGGCATCTTTGCCGGAGATCCCGAGACCATGAGTTTGCGCAGTTGTTTTCCACGAATTTATGAGCTGGAACAACAATACGGCGGGCTGATACGTGCGTTGTTGCTGCTGGCAAGGCAGAAACGTCTTGAACGTCGGGCCGGCAAGGCGGTTGCCGGGGCGGGTGGACCGGGTGGGATCCTTACCTCCTTTGCCGGGGGGATCCAGCAGTTAACCGATGGACTGGCCCGGCATCTCAACGGAAGCCTGCGTCTCGGCGATGCAATTGTGTCGATCCTGCCGTCGAAAGAAGGTTTTACCCTCCGGACCAAGGGGGGGCGTATTTATGAAACCGAGGTTCTGGTATCCGCTGTGCCGGCCATGGTGCTGGCTTCTCAGGTGGAATCTTTTGCCGCCGGCATGGCAGAACAATTGCGACAGATCCCCTATGCTCCGCTGCACGTGGCATGTTTCGGATACAGACGTGAAGCCGTACCCGGGGGGATGGACGGATTTGGTTACCTTGCAGCGCGAGGTTCAGGATTGCACAGTCTCGGCACGTTATGGTCTTCCAGTATTTTTCCGGGCCGATCCCCCGAAGGGCATGTATTGTTGCGTACCATGTTTGGCGGTGCGACGCGGCCCGAGTCGGCGAATCTTAGTGACGGCGAAGTTCAGCAGCGTGTCCAGGAAGATTTGCGACGCACAATGAATATAGGGCAACAACCCGACTTTGTAAAAATAATCCGTCATAAAGCAGCTATTCCTCAATATGTATCTGGCCATGGCGCCCGGCTGAGGGTCCTTGAAGACAGCGTGCAGGCATATCCGGGGATGGTTCTTGTCGGAAATGCATTTTATGGCGTCGGCCTCAATGATTGTGTCGCTGCCGCTCAGCGTGCCGCAAAACGTGTGCTTGCGCTGTTGCAGAAGCGCAGCTAGTATGCATGCCGTATTTTAGTTATCGACCTTGAATTTAACTTCTGCTCTCCGGCATGGCATTTGCCTTACGCTGGTAAGCTCTAAACAAAAGGCCTGGCAGTGGTACAATGGTCAGGTCATGCAGTGAGAATATAGATGATCAAGTGGTTTCCAGGACATATGCACAGTGCTCGGAAGCAGATTTCCGAAGCTATGCCGAAAATCGATCTCGTTATCGAGGTGCTTGATGCGCGACTGCCGCTGGCAAGCAGTAATCCGTTGTTGACGGAATTACGTGGAACCAAACCCTGCATTAAGGTTTTAAACAAAAGTGATCTGGCCGATCCTGCCGTCACGGCAGAGTGGGTTCGTTATTTTGAAAGCAGCGGTAAAGGTATCAAGGCTGTTGCCATAACTGCAACGGGCAAGGGAGAGGCGACGCGACTGACCCGTCTGAGTCGTAGCCTTGTGCCGCACCGGGGTGGTCCGGGCAAGCCCTTGCGTATTCTTATCGTCGGGATTCCCAATGTGGGAAAATCGACCCTTATCAATACGTTGTGCGGGCGCAAAATTGCCAAGGTCGGGGATCGGCCTGCCATAACCCGCAATTCGCAGCAAGTCGATTTGCGTAACGGAATCTTCCTGTACGATACGCCGGGGGTGCTGGCGCCCAATCTTGAAGATCAGCGGGGAGCTATGTGTCTGGCCGTCACGGGGGCTATCGGGGATAATGCTATGGATCACGAGCAGGTTGCGGCTTTTGCCGGTGATTTTTTGCTGGAGCGCTATCCGCAGCAGCTCCTCGAACGTTATAAATTGGGGGCTTTGCCGGAAAATGGTGCGTTCCTCATTGAAGAAGTCGGTCGCCGCCGAGGCTGCCTGGCCACAGGTGGTGTCGTTGATAGACAGCGGGCAGCCGAGCTCTTACTGAATGATTTTCAAGGTGGTCGTCTCGGGCGTATCAGTATGGAAACCCAGGCTGATATCGTAGTAGAATAAG
>DIKU01000011.1:22147-39637 GCA_002424645.1 Pelobacter sp. UBA5610
ATATTTACAAGCCATGTATGCCAAGGGTAATCTGACCATCTAGTGATTCAAACAGTTTTTTTACGCATGGAGGTTATGCAATGAAACGTACAATGAAAATTTCTCTGGCCTTCACGGCCGTATTGCTCGTGATCGGTGGATGTACCGGAAAAGAGCAGGCTGCCGTGAAGATGGAATCGCTGCAGGACAAGGTAAGTTACGGTATCGGTTTGCGTATCGGACGGGATTTCAAGACTCAACAGGTTGAGTTAAACCCCGATCTTCTGCTTAAGGGTATTGAAGATGGTTTGGCTGGAACCGAACCTCTGCTGAACGATGAGCAGATCAGGGAAACCATGGTTGCTTTTCAGCAGGAAATGATGACCCGTGAAAAGGCTCGTCTTGAAGAGGCGACCGTCAAGAACGCGGAAGCAGGCAAAAAATTTCAGGAAGAAAATGCTGCAAAAGAGGGTGTTGTCACCTTGCCAAGCGGGTTGCAGTACAAGATCCTCACTGAAGGCACTGGAAAGCAGCCCACGGCCAGCGATATCGTTAAGGTTCATTACCGTGGGACTTTGGTTGATGGCACGGAATTCGATAGTTCATACGCGCGTAATGAACCAGCCGAATTTCCCGTCGGAGGTGTCATCCCGGGGTGGACAGAAGCTCTGCAACTCATGAAGGAAGGTTCCAAGTGGCAACTGGTGTTGCCCCCAACGTTGGCATATGGAGACCGGGGGGCGGGTCCGAGCATTGGTCCCAATGCGACCTTGGTGTTTGAAGTGGAACTGTTGGAAGTAAAGGGGCAGGAAAACTAGCGGTTGGGTTTTGCTGTTGCGCAGTAATAAGCACGTCCTTGTTTCCCTCGTGGGCGAGGGCGGGTGATCGACCAGGGACTTAAAAAGCTAGAGCCTCCATGCCAATTCGGCTGGAGGCTCTGGTTTTTTGTGGATGCTCTTTGGGTGGCAATACAATAGCAGGTTTATCTCTAGCCGTGACAAAAAAGCCTGTAGCGCATAAAAGGTGTCCGTGGGTCCGTTGAGGTGTTTCCTTTTGGTTTTAAAAAAAATCACGGGTTTAAAGAGTTTATGTCTTGCAATTAAATTGGGTCCGTGATAGGGTGCCCTCACTTAAGAAAGTTTGTGTGAATCTTGAGTCGTTCACCAGGGTGACAAGGTGTCAGTCTGGATCAAAAACACAGGCCTGAAGGGCGTGTGTTTTTGTTTTTTGACGAGCGGAATTTGCGCAGAAAAATCCCCACGGGGAACATGGAGAAAAAAATGGCAGAAGGTACAGTTAAGTGGTTTAATGACGCAAAAGGTTTTGGTTTTATCGAGCAGGACAACGGACCCGATGTGTTTGTTCATTTTTCCGAAATTCAGGGTGAAGGCTTTAAGTCCCTCGCCGAAGGCGACCGCGTAAGCTTCGAGGTCACCCAGGGCCAAAAAGGTCCCCAGTCTTCCAATGTACGCAAAATCTAAGTAACATTTGTATAGACTTGTAAAAGAGCCCCGCGACAATTCGCGGGGCTCTTTTTTTTTGCCGATTACACAGATATGCCTATTTACAGAGTCCTGATAAAATAATCCGTTAAATATCGCACCAAACTCTGTCAATGCACAAAGACAGGCAGTAGGCAGGTGCGGGCAGTTCGTGCGCGTTGTATGTGAAGAGCATGGCGGGCTTAGTAAGGCAGGTCCGTCAAAACGAAGGTTCCGTTCGGTTACTTGCAGCGCATGGTTTTCCTGCCATCCTCGAATAAAACCTCCATTTTTTGTGCTCCGATAACCCGTTGTACCTGCCCCAGTCCGAAAATAGGATGATTTATGAAGGTTTTAACTTTGTAGGAATCTGTCATGGAGTAGGCTGATGCTTTGGTGCTATTTATGGTTTTCTGCATGCTTACCCACTCCTGGTGCTCAGCCTCTTTGAGTTGGACCTCTCGGCTCTTGGCCGGTTTTTTGATCGCCGAGGGTGGCCGGTATTTGTGCTGACGATTGCAAATAGTGCATTGCACTATTGTCGGTACGGTTCCTGAGGTGGTGATAATAAGGTGGGAATTGTTTTTGCGGCATTTGGTGCAACGGGCTTCAATTGAGTCGCCGGTTGAAAGCTTAGAGCTTTGCATAGCGGTACTCCTTTGCTTGACTTTTGCCAAGCTATTTCCAGTAAACACCAGGGAGATCGCTGGACTTTACAATGTTGGCTTAACACGCGGCGAGACTTAGCTCGCCGCGCGCATCCACTGGGGCTCTTCGTTTCGCAACTCTATCTCCTTGCGAAGTAAAGGTCGATGGTGCTTCTGCTGTAGAATTTTAAAAGGTTAGCTGCATCATACACGTTTGTAGGGATGAAAGATACCGGCAGGCAAATCTTGTCGCTTGCATTGCTTAACATGGTCTTTGTTACGAATAGCCTCACAGTCGGGCACACAAGCCAGGGGCTAGTCAGTCGGCATGTGATGGGCTGTGAATATTTATTGTTTTTGAAGCACTTAAGCCTTGCTCTTTCCTTATCCTCTGTGTTACTGTTAGCGAACTTAAGAAAGTTTGTGTGAGTGTTTTCGTCGCTCGCCAATTTGACAAGGTGTCAATATGGTTCAAAACACGCGGACCCACTTGGGCTGCGTGTTTTTTTGTACTGAGCGATTGAGATTTGCACAACAAAAAAAGTTCCCACAGGGGAGCATGGAGTTAAAATGGCAGAAGGTACAGTTAAGTGGTTTAATGACGCAAAAGGTTTTGGTTTTATCGAGCAGGACAACGGACCTGATGTGTTTGTTCATTTTTCCGAAATTCAGGGCGACGGTTTTAAATCTCTTGCTGAGGGAGACCGCGTAAGCTTCGAAGTCACCCAAGGCCAGAAAGGCCCTCAGTCGGCCAACGTTCGCCGCATTTAAGTAAGATTTTGCATTGATTTGCAAAAGAGCCCCGCGGGTTTTCGTGGGGCTCTTTTTTTTTCCGACAACAGTGTTTCGTGTCCAGGATGTCTCTTGGCTGGTAACCATGAGCGGTTTGGATATAAGAAAGGACAATCAAATGGCCAGAAAACCGAATTACGGCTTTGAAAAGCGTCAGAAGGAACTTGCCAAAAAAGCCAAAAAAGAAGAAAAAAACAAGCGTAAACAGGATGAAAAATCCTCAGATGCGGCCGATGAAGAGGAGTGAGAGATGTTTTTAAGCGTGGCTGGATATTTTTTGCTATTTTCTTAGTGCCTTGAATTTAAAAGGGACGGACTCGCAGTTGCCAAAAAACATCCCCCCCGGGGAGGGTACCTGTTGCATTTTAATGTTGTCTGTCTTGTTTTTACCACCTTGGCTGCTTGCTGATCATAGCGGGGCGCTATCTGAGCAAGTGTTTTTTTCTTTGAAATTGCCAGCGTTGGATTTTGCAGATCGTTTTTTTTTGTTGAGCGCGATCCAGGTCTGCATCCGTCATCTTATGCTTTTTTTGAGAATTCTTTCGTTCGTCTTTGGACGAAGGCTTTGTCGTAGAGGCGTTCTGCCTTCTTTGGGGCTCCCTTTGGTTATCGGTTCTGGCAGGGGGAACCCACCGCCTGGAAACTCAGGCGGTTTACCCGTGAGGTATTTGATCGCGTTGGTTTACTTTTTCGGTTCTATCCCATAAGATTTTATCTTGCGATGCAGATTGGATCGTTCCATTTCGATGGCTTCCGCAGTCCGGGAGATATTGCCCTCGTTTTCTTGCAGTTTTTGTAAAATGAATTCTCTTTCAAAATCATCCCTTGCCTGTTTAAGACTCACGCCGTTGGCGGGCAGGTAGGATTTTGCCCCGGAGTCACGATTTCCACTTCTTTGAATGCTGCCGGGAAGATCTTCGAGAGCTATGGTCTGCCTGGGGCTCATGATAACCAGTCGTTCAACGATATTTTTCAGTTCGCGTACATTGCCCGGCCAGCTGTAGGCAGCTAATGCTTCTATCGCATCCGGCTCAAGGGTCTTTATCTCCCTGCTTTCCTTGCTGCAAAAATAGGCGAGAAAGTGTTTTGCCAGCAATGGGATGTCTTCGCTGCGTTCGCGCAAGGGGGGGACATGGAAAGGCAATACATTGAGACGGTAATAGAGATCCTGGCGGAAATTTCCTTCCTGAATCTCTTCCTCAAGATCCTTATTGGTGGCGGCAATGACCCGCACATCGACTTCAATGGTGCGATTCCCGCCCACACGTTCGAATTTCCTCTCCTGCAGAATACGCAGAATTTTGGCCTGCGTCTTGAGGCTCATATCGCCAATTTCGTCCAGGAACAGACTGCCTTCGTGAGCTTGATCGAATTTCCCTTTGCGTTGGGCTGTCGCGCCTGTAAACGCGCCCTTTTCATGACCAAAAAGCTCCGACTCGATTAATTCCTCGGGAATCGCGGCGCAGTTGACCTCGATAAAGGGTTTATCGCTTCTTTTTGAGTAGTGATGAATGGCTCTCGCCACAAGTTCTTTTCCCGTGCCGTTTTCACCGGTAATCAGTACCCATCCCGAGGTTGGTGCGGCGATGGCAATCTGCTCCTTGAGGCTTTGTATGGCCGTGCTGCAGCCAACCATTTCGTATTCCTTGGCCATTTTGGCTTTTAACGAACGATTTTCCTCAACCAGTCGATTGACCTTGAGTGCATTTTCGATGCTTATGAGAACCTTTTCAAGGGATAGGGGCTTTTCGATAAAGTCGTACGCGCCAAGTTTCGTGGCCTTAACAGCCGTTTCTATGGTTCCATGCCCGCTCATCATGATGACCACCTGTTCCGGATGATTTTCGCGGATGTGGCGCAGGGTTTCAAGTCCATCGATACCCGGGAGCCATATGTCGAGCAACACCAGGTCCGGTGTTTCCTCGCCGAGCAAGGCCAACGCTTCCTCCCCTGTTTCAGCAACCAAAGTGCGGAAACCCTCATCTTGCAGGATGCCATCGAGGATTTCCCGGATGCTTTGTTCGTCGTCCACGATCAGAATGGTTTTCATGAATGGTTAGTCCTTTGACGGGTGCTGGTTTTCTTTGGTGTTGGAACTGTTATTGATTGGCAGTTCTATTATAAATTTAGTGCCTTTGGGCTGGTTGTCCTTCACCCTTATGTATCCGTTATGATCAGCGATGATGGTTGCCACTATGGCCAGGCCCAGTCCTGTCCCTGATTTTTTGGTTGAAAAATAAGGCTCAAACAGACGGGGTTTATCTGCTGTGGGAATGCCGCAACCATCGTCGGAAATAATGATGCTGGCCATCTGCATGTCGATGTTGTATTGGGTTTCAAGCGAAATCTGTCCTTCATCGCTAATTGCGCTGACGGCATTGTCCAGCATGTTAATGATGGAGCGCTTGATCTGATCCCGATCGAGGTTGAAGACAGGAATCGTTGCATCCGGTCGGAATGAAAAGGTGATATGCCGGTGTGCTTCCTGATAGAGGACCAGCGCTTCACCGATGATATCGTTAAGATTGTTCGGTGCAGGACTGGCGGATGGCATCTTGGCAAAATTCGAAAACTCATCCACCAGAATTTTCAGTTCATCCACCTGCTTTATAATCATGTTGGTACAGTCGTCAAAGACCTTGTCATCTTCGGGAAACCGATCAAGGTAGCGGCGGCGAAGGCGCTGGGCCGACAAGCGGATCGGTGTAAGGGGGTTCTTGATCTCGTGAGCGATGCGCCGGGCGACTTCGCGCCATGCTGCCATGCGCTGGGCCTTGATAAGATGAGTCAGGTCATCGAACACAACCACCGTACCCATGAATTCCTCGTTTTCGTCGCGCAGGGTTGTAAGGTTGACCAGCAAGGTGAGCTTGTTGTCTTCGAGGGGGACGGTGACCTGTTTATGTATCGAGTCTTTGCCGGATTTGGCCAATTCCCGCAGTAATTCGTTGATAAGGGTCAGGTGCTCAGGGTTCAAAACCTGACGGAAGTGGCGTCCGAGCACTTTTCCGGTCGCAATTTTTAAAAGTTTTTCAGCGGACTTATTGATGGTCGTCAGGTTGCCCTGTCGGTCAACGGAAATGACTCCGGCCGTGACATTTTTGAGGACGATTTCCATGTAGCGCCGGCGCTGGTCCAATTCCTGGTTGGATGCGCGTAGATGTCGGTTGGCGTCGTTGATGCCATCCTGGCTTGTGCGCAGATCGGCGGTCATCTTGTTGAAGGCTTCAACCAGCATAGCGATTTCGTCATCACTTTGGGGAGCGATTTGAACCGATAGGTCTCCGCCGGCGACCCTGTTTGTTGCGGAAACCAGTTCCTGGATGGGGCCGGTAATGGAACGGGCCAGGTAGAATCCGAACCAGGTGGCGAGAAAAATGATTGCCAGGGCGATAATCAACAGGACCTGAATATATCCCTTTTGAATGCGTCCTTTGAGCAACTTGGTGGTTTTGTATTGTTCGAAGGACGAAGAAATTTCCTTCATTTTGTTGACCAGTGAGTAGGGAACGTAATAGTTCACCACCACCACGCCAACCACGTCATTGGGGTTCCAGTTCGAAAAAACCGGTACTATCCCGCGTATCAAATCGGCTTTACCGATAGGGGTTATGCGTGTGAACCGGTTGCCCTGCAGCGCCTCACGTATGGCATCACTTCCGGGGTCGGTAAACTCTGCACTGGGGACCTGGGGGTTAGAGGCGCGGACCAGTTCTTCGTAGGTGGAGGAAAAGACCTCCACGACACCGAGGTTGTATTCCTGCTGTTTATCCCTAATCAGCTGCTTGAGTTGCGGCAGGTTTTTTTCATTGAGAAGTTTCTGGTCCTTGATGAACCGTGCCAGTTGGTCGCCATAATAGAGGGCGTTGGCACCGGAGTTTTTATAGTAGGTTTGTGCGACCTCCAGCGATTCGTGCAAGGATGTTTCGATCTGGATGTTGAACCAGTTTTCTATGGAGTTGGAAACGAAACCTGCCGCCACGAAGAACAACAGCAGGGTGGGGATGAGCGAGAGTGAAACAAAAGCAACGACAAGGCGGGTCCTCAGGCGTGCGCCGGGTATATTCCTGCGACGTTCAAGGATAAGTTTGAAGACATTGCGAAATACCAGAAACAGTGTGAGGATGATCAACAGAATATTCAGGTTGATCAACGCGAGCACCAGCAAGCTTTTGGCTGCGGGAACCTGTGAAGAATACTGGTAAAGTTGCGTCTCGAACTTGGAAAATACCACCACGAGGGCTGTAATAAGGCCGATGAGGAGCCATTCGCGACGGCGTTTGCGGAATTCCCGGTTGTTTCGTTCTGAGTCGGAAGGTATTTGGGTCATGCGTCAGCTCTCTGCCAAGGGTAGATTAAGTATCCGATTTTAGGCCAGGATCGCTTCACTTTGCAACCATGAGGTCGTGGGATAAAAAAAAAGCAGCCGAAAACGGCTGCTTTTTTTGATAAATATAGGGAAGGTCTCAGGCTTCAGAGACACTCGCCATTGCCATCGCGGTATGCCCGGATATGGCAAGGCTGCTATGGGGAATGCTTTCACCCGATTCGACCAACTGCCAGCAGTCGGGATTGGCGAGAATCTTTTCAACCATCTGATGATTGATGTCGTGACCAGCCTTATAGGCCTTGATGTGCCCGAGTACCGGGTATCCCAACAAGCTGAAATCGCCTACGGCGTCCAGAATTTTATGCCTTACGCATTCGTCTTCAAATCGCACTCCGCCGGGATTAAGAATGCCGTCCTTGCCGATGACCACGGCATTGTCAAGCGACCCACCGAGGGCAAGGCCGTTAGCCTTGAGGTATTCGACTTCGTGTAAAAAACCGAAAGTACGTGCCGGGGCAATGTCTTTTCGGAAAGATTCACCGGTAACTTTGACTGCGCGGTGTTGCAGGCCGATGCAGGGGTGATCGAAGGCAATGTCGAAGGTGATGCGGAAAAAGCGCGAGGGAATGATGCTGACCCGCTTTTCACCGTCGACCAGAGTGATCGGCTTGCGAATAGCCAGGTATTTGCGGCGCTTTTGCTGGGTCTGGTTGCCGGTCTCCTGCAACAGTGCGACAAAAGGAGCAGCACTGCCATCCATGACGGGAACTTCCGGACCATCGATGTCGATATGCAGATTGTCGACGCCGCAGGCGGATAAGGCCGCCATGAGATGTTCAATGGTTGAAACGCTTACGCCGTCTTTGCCAATGACGGTCGCGAGACGCGTGTCTACCACATTGGCGGAGATAGCCGGTATGGAAACACGGCGCTCGCCATCAGTGCGGTGAAATACGATGCCGTTGTCAACCTCGGCTGGTCGCAGCGTCATAGTGATCAGGCGACCGGTGTGCAGACCAATGCCTGAAATTGTCAAAGCGCGCTTGATGGTCGATTGATTTATCATGAAACGTCCCTCTATGTAGTGAGTGCGGAAGTGTTTGTTTTTATTTAGAGATAAGCAAGGGGCGTGCCATTCTTTTTAATGGAGTAACTAGCTGATAATACACGTTTGTCTGAGGGGGTGTCGCGTATTGGAGGGCTTGTAATCGTGGTTAATATTCCCACTGTGGTATTGTGGCCACAGTGCTACAGTCGACCGGAGCGTAATATGGCGACCGCCAGCCACAGGCCAAGGACGGCGGCAATAACGTAACCAAGAATCCCCAGGATGGGGAACCCCATTACCAAAGGGCCTTTATCAACTTGCATGATAAGTGATGATCCCACGATCAGAGCGCTGATCAACATGCTGAAGGACAAGCGGTTGCTTGATTTGTCGAGGTCGGTAATGAGTTGGTTGAGCCCACGGTGTTCCAGATTTATTTTAAATCGATTGCCATTGATGCGCAACAACAGGGTGCGCAGATCTCGTGGTAACTTGCGCAGGAGGATGCCGTATTCTTCGGCAACGTTCTTCATGTCTTTGGCAAGGTGAAATGGAGACAGGCGTTCCCGTGCCAGGCGTTCCATGAACGGTTTCAGATGATGGACCATGTTAAAATCAGGGTCCAACTGCCTGCCGATGCCCTCCATGGTGATAAGCGATCGGGTCAATAACAGCAGATCGGGTGGTACGCCGATACGAAACTGGACGAGAATGTTGATGAGGTCCGTGAGTAACCGACCTGTATTGATTTCATGCAGCGGTACCTCATAATAATCATCGATAAAGTCGGATACCACTTTTTTCAGATCCGCTATGACCGGTTCTTCATCCCGTGCTCCCGATTCAAGGAGAAGTCTGGTGACTTTTTCGACATCACGTTCAAGGATCCCCATCAGCAAGTCGACCAGTTGATATTTCAGGGTGCGATCAAGGCGACCAACCATCCCGTAATCCAGAAAACACACCACCGGGCCGGGCAGTATGTAGATATTTCCCGGATGGGGATCGCCGTGGAATAACCCATGCTCAAGTACCTGTTTAAGAAGCGCATTGGCGCCATAGCGGGCAATGGTTGTCAGGTCATATCCGGCATTGCGCAGTTTTTCGAAGTTGCTGACTTTGATTCCTTCGATAAATTCCATGGTCAGGACGGTTTCACCGCACAGATCCCGGTACAGATGGGGAACATGAAAGGTCGAATCACCGACAAAATTGGCGGCAAAGCGATCCATGGTGTGCCCTTCGCGCGTAAAATTGAGCTCGCGCTGAATGCTGCGGCGGAATTCTTTGACCAGGGCAACGGGGTTGTAGAATTGAAGGGCCGGGAGGTGATGCTCGGCCAAAGATGCCAGACTCATGAGAATATCGAGATCGGTGGCAACGATTCGTTCAATGTCGGGTCGCCGAACTTTAACCGCGACCTTTATTCCATCGGGCAGTGTGGCTTTGTACACCTGGGCAATGGATGCGGCTGCCAGGGGCGTTTTGTCAAAGTGGGAAAACAATTCGGGGATGGGCGCGCCGAGTTCCTGCTCGATCTGTTGGCGGGCCAGCTCGAAAGGAATCGCGGGGATGTCATCTTGCAGGCGGCTGAATTCATCTATGTATTCCGTCGGGAAAACATCCGGTCGGGTGGAAAGCAGTTGTCCGAACTTGATAAAAGTAGGACCAAGCTCTTCCATGGCAAGTCGCAAGCGCAAGGCCGGTGTCTGGTGTTTCACCGCCCTGGCTTCCGGACCCCCGATGAAAATTTGGCGGCTGCGTTGCACTACGAAACGGATTTGCAGTTGATCCAGGACTTGCCCAAAGCCGTACTTAAGCAATGTGCCCAGAATCTGGCGATAGCGGCGCAACGAGCGGATATTGCGGTTGAGTCGGCGTAGGTTCAGCATGCGGAGGGGGTGTCATCTTCCTTGCCCCGGCGCATTTTATGAATATCCTTTTCGAGGGTCTGGATTTTTTTTGCCAAACGATGGAGTTCTTCCTTGCTGACCAGGCCTATGTCCTCACAGGCCCTGCGTACTTCCTCGCGGGCCACTTCCTCAAGTCTCTGCTGGTTGTTTCTCGCTGTATCTGTGAGCAGCTTAAGCAGTTCCTGTCCCTTTTCCTCGCTCAGGTTGAGTTTGTGCTTCAGCTCGGCCGCCAATTCTTCGGCCTTTTTCTGGGTGAGCGTAAGTGCGCCGAGTGCAGTCAACAGGGATTTTTCAATAAGTTCGATCATCGTTTAGACCCCCTTGTGTTTATTCATTGGAAACACTGAAATTTTAACACAGCGACCAGCCCCTGCAATCATGCATCGCGTAGCGCGCGCAATTGCGGGAGCACCGAGCGGGCAGCCTTTTCGCCTGCAGCGATGGCCTCAATTGCGCGGTGGAATTCAAGCATGGTGAGGTCCTCAAAATCGGGCCAGATCAAAACATCGGCATGGAGGCGTTCCAGCTGCAAGGCATTGATGCGGTTTTCCATGATCGCAACGCTGCGGGAGCAGATGCTGAAAATATTGGGCGGTTTGCGATTGCGGGTGGGCGGTTCTTTTTCGGAATTGTTTTCCGGTCGCCAGATATCCCCGAATAGCTTTTCGATATGTGCCGCAGTAAAAAAGTGGCGTAGCCTGGAAGGTTCTGCCCGGTGGTGGCCTTTGTAAGGCAGAAACGCTTCCGCGCTCGGTTGCTGAACGCGGGGGATGGTGCAGACGCCGATGACCTTTGCCGCACCCATCTGGTAGGCCACGTCCAATGGCACCGGGTTGGTAAGGCCTCCATCTACCAGGAACCGATTTCCGAAGGGAACGGGGGTGAAAATCCCCGGAAAGGCGATAGCTGCTCGCAGACCTTCTAGCAGATTCCCTTTGCGGATGATAAGGGGTTCGCCGGTTTCTACATCCGTGGCGGTGATAGCAAGAGGAATGCGCAGTTCTTCGAAAGTGGAAACAGGCAGCAGCTCTTCAAGAAAGGTGGCCACGCGCTTGCCATCGATTAATCCCGATGTCGGCAAGGTCGGATCGATGAGGCGTGCCAATGCCCGCCAGTCGAGATCGCGCATGGCCTTCTCCATGCGATGCACGGATACTCCTGCAGCATAGAGCGCACCCAGAGCCGCTCCGATGGAGGTGCCGGCAATCAGGTTTACCGGGATCTCTTCTTCTTCCAGAACCTTAAGGACACCGATATGGGCAAGGCCGCGTGCCGCGCCGCTACCCAGGGCAAGTGCTATTTGAGGTCGGGGGTCGGACATACACCTCTTTGCCGGTCTGAAGGGTTGCCGGATAGTGGTTTTCACGCGTGGTGCGTGGCCTATTCCGTGTTCCTGTCGGAGGGGTCAATGGTGCTCTGTCATTTCCGGTTTTCCTGGAGCGTATGCTACAAGGGTATCGCACGTAAGTTTCAGAGGCAAGTAGGCCGCGTAGCGGATAGATCAGGCCCCGGAAATCAAATGCCAGGGGGGAAGGGCTTGTTTTTGCCAGAGTTTCTCAACCAGGGCCTTGGCCGACTGCGGATCGGCTTGCCGGCGGAAGACCTCTTTGACAAGGCTGCTACGCAGTTTCCGTAAATCAGTACGATAGCGATCGAGAATGGTGGAGGCAATGGTGCGATCAACAGGCAAATCCACCGTGCCGCAGCGCAATGCTGAGATGAGCAGCAAGGCTTGAGCTGTCTCCATGCCTTCGACCTTCAACGTGTGGCCGTTGGATTCCTGCAGCTCGATAGTGCCGAAAAACTCTCCGGTGAGAGCCAATGGGGTATCAAAACAATAGGTACGCATTTCGGGTCGGTAATAATCGTAAAGATAATGATCGGGAAACAGGGGGATGCCATCCATAAAAACCAATTCGGCAACTGTTTCAGTAAGATCTTGTTCCGTCAGGTCGTGGTCAGGATGGTCGCAGGTTTCGTTGGAAACAAGTTTAACCGGCACGGGAAGATCGGCTTTCGTGCCCAGCCATAATGCCAGTTCCTGGTCGAGTAGTGCGATAGAGGGTTCCCCTGCACTTTTTGGTTGCAGTTTCAGCAGGTTTTCCAGGGCTGTTTTGCCCGGAATGGGAAGTCCTTGCCGCAACACTTCAGTGCGCAAGGCGGAGCGGCGCGGCAGTGCACGGCCACCGCTGGTAATGTGCCAGAGATAGCGGCCAAGACTGGAACGGGAAAAGAGGTATATTCCGTCCTCGGGTAGCTTTGACCAGGTTTGCTGGGTAGGGATTGAAAGCCTTGCATCGTCAATCATTGTCCACACATCCACAGGCAAAACCAGTGCCAGTTGCAACAAGGAGATGTGCCCCTTATGCAGTTGTGTATTGGTGATAGAGCGAGACTGGTTGCTATGCTCTACCACGATCGAAGTGTCTGGTTGCTGCCCCTTGCAAAACTGCAAGCAGAGGTTGTGGTCTGTTTCCCATACCTTTTGCAATGTGCTGGTTTCCAGGATCAGCCCCAGCAGTTGGCGTCCGTAGCTGCTGGCCAGCCAGCGTGGTGGCGTAGCCAGGCTGAAACTGGCCCCTTCGGCGCCAATTCCCATCAGGTGCAACAGATGCCAGGTCCATTGTGGTGCTCGAGGCGGAAAACGAAAACGACGTGCCGGCCATGAAAGTCGCAGTTGCGCGGCGAGCGATTGCCGCTCGGCGGTGGTAGGTAATCGACCGTCCATGAGGGTGCCGCAGATATGGTCCGGCGCAGGCCCGGGCAGGGCGGTCATCGGGTCGGTGGAATAGCCGAGAGGTGGCGAAAGTTTATGTCCATGGCGCAATAACGACTGCAATGCCAGCATCGGTGGACTGGCCACAATCATCTGAGGCGCATTGGTATCCAGAATGCCGCTGGGGTGAATGAGTAAGACCGTTGCGGAGTCCGGCTTCATCGGGGCAGGCAGAGGGTATCCACCTAGTTCTGATGCGACCTTTTTTTGCAGAATCTCCAGGGCTTCAAGGGTGCCTTCAGGGCTTAGTGCCATTCCCAGTTGGGTTAAACGATGCAGCAGCAGGTGCAGACTGACCAGAGCTTCCTCCGGCAGATCGATTTCGGTCGGCAGTCTTCGCATTGTTTTAGGCAGCGGAGACGGTAGCTTGCTGATCGCCTCGTCCACTGCCGTTTCCAGTTTTGCGGGTTGCACGGTTTTTGGCAGAGCATCGTTTAGAGCAAGGGCAATGATGCGAGTTAATGTCAGCATGGCTTTTCCCATAGCCAGTCGCTCTGCGGAATAGCCGGTTTGTTCGTTGTTATCCATTCCCCGATGGATACGGTAGTGCTCGGTCAACGGTGCCAGAAGCGATAACAATGTAGCGCGTAACAAGTTGGCAAGATAGTAGGGGGACAGTTTGTCCGGCGAAACCGCTCCAAGGACACTGAAGGTTTTCATATCCTCCATCAGTGCCATGAGGGCTTCGTGAAAGTCCACCGGGCCAGGGTTCGGGCTGCGTCCGATAGGAAGTGTTTTGACTTTCTCCCAATCGTTGAGGCGAAGCTGCCACAGGGCTATTTCATTGGCGCCCCAGGCTACATAATAGTTTAGACCGAGGGCATCGGCACAAAGCTGCCCTTGGAGCAGAGGTTCGGGATCATCCCTGTCGGGGAAAAAAACAGTTCCTCCGGCCATATGGCTATCGCGATTGATCCAGAATACCAAGGGTGGGTTGATTTCCCCTGCTTCGGTGAGCAGCGGGGCGAATGTTTCCACTCTGCGAAAGGGGGAACGCCCGCCGGTGATAAACTCCTGTGCCCACAGGGCCAGCTGTTGTGCCAGTTGGCGAAGGGTGTCTTGATCCATTTTTGAGGATTTCTCGGGGATTTTCATTGTTTCGACAAAAGGTGAAAGGAGGCAAACCCGTAAGCAGGTAGCATCAATTGAACAGTTCCCCGGATACTTTGTTCCGGGGTGCTTGACGCTGAAAATGACGATAAGCCAACTCGGTGGCCATGCGACCTCGCGGGGTCCGGTTCAGGTAGCCGTTTTGCAACAAGTAGGGTTCGATGACATCCTCAATGGTATCTTTTTCTTCTCCGACCGCTGCCGCCAGAGTTTCCAGGCCAACCGGACCGCCGGCAAATTTATCGATGATGGTCAACAGTAGCAGTCGGTCCATATGATCCAGTCCGCAGTTGTCAACCTCGAGACGTGACAGGGCAAGGTCGGCGATAGCCCGGGTAATGACACCATCCCCCTTAACCTGAGCAAAATCCCTCACCCGTCGCAACAGACGATTCGTAATGCGCGGCGTGCCCCGGCTGCGGCGGGCGATTTCAATCTGACCCTCTTTTTCTATGGGGATATTCAGCAACTGAGCGCTGCGGCCGGCAATGGTGGCAAGCTCATCGTGGGAATAGAATTCCAACCGGCAGATAACTCCGAAGCGATCACGCAGAGGTGATGACAGCAAGCCTGCCCGGGTTGTTGCCCCGACGAGAGTGAATCGCGGGATATCGAGTTTTATGGTTCGTGCTGAAGGGCCCTGGCCGATGATGATATCCAGCTGATAGTCTTCCATGGCCGGATAGAGGATTTCTTCGACCACGGGTGACAAACGATGGATTTCATCGATGAACAGGACATCGCCTTCGGAAAGGTTGGTCAGGATGGCGGCGAGATCACCCGGTTTTTCGATGACGGGTCCCGAGGTGCTTTTGATGCTGACCCCCATTTCGCTGGCGACAATGTTGGCCAAAGTCGTTTTGCCGAGTCCTGGCGGACCGTAGAACAGGACATGGTCGAGAGATTCCTGGCGCCCGCGGGCCGCATCGATGAAAACCTGCAGGTTTTCCTTGGCTTTGCTCTGGCCGATATATTCCGCCAGAACGCGGGGGCGCAATGATGCTTCGCAGCGGTCTTCTTCGCTGGTAAAATCGGGTGTAACGAATCGCTCGGTCATACTCGCCTGTCTGCGGAAAATCGTATTCAGGGTTCTTGCTGAGACTCATAAATAAAAACAGGGAAGAGCGTTTTTGCTGGCATCAGCCATAAACGACCCTTGGCAGGGGGCATTTTAAGCTGCATGCATTTTTACAAAATCAACGCTGCCGCCGTTCAGAATACAGGGATTGGCATCTCATTCAAAGGGAAAAGTCTCCCGCTGTCGGTCTCGAAAATTTTGTACCTCAACGCATGAGCACCTTGAGTGCCTGCTTGAGGATGTCTTCCAGTGGCGTGCCGGGTGGCAGGTTCAGACCTTCCAGGGCTTTGCGAGAGAGATTTTCCTTGTAGCCCAGGTTGATCAGTGCCGACAGGGCATCATCCTGCAAGTCAGGGGTAGCTGATGCAGGGAACTGGGTGCTGCCGATGTCGGTGAATTCAACCCGGCCGATTTTTTCCCTTAATTCAAGAACCAGTCGTTCAGCCGTTTTTTTGCCGATCCCCGGCACGGTGGCCAAATGCTTGGCGTTTCCTTGGGATAACGCTTGGCGAAGTTCTGCCGTCGGCAGGTGGGAAAGGATATTCAGGGCGACCTTGGGGCCGACACCAGATACGGACAGTAGCAGGCAGAACAGGTCTTTTTCCGCCTCGGTGTGGAAACCGAATAAGAGCAGGGCGTCTTCGCGCACGTGGGTATGCACCTGCAGGCGTACGGTTCCTTCATCGGGCAGGGCATAGTAGGTGGAGAGGGGGATCAGTAAACGGTAACCCACTCCGCCAACATCAAGAATGACCTGGCTGACCGTTTTTTGAACCAGTTGTCCGTTAAGCAGGGCGATCATAAATATCTTTCCGCGGAGTTTGAAAAGGGGCCGGGTTGCTATGACAGGCTGGTGAACTGGTAGCAGTGTGCGTGACAGATAGCTACCGCCAGAGCGTCCGAAGCGTCTTCCTGGGCGATTTCCGGCAGGTTGAGCAGCACTTTTACCATTTGCTGAACCTGCGGTTTGGCCGCTTTGCCATAGCCGACGACGGCTTTTTTGACTTCCACCGCGGTATATTCGGCAACCGGCAGTTCGGCGTTGACGCCGGCAAGCATGGCCACGCCTCGCGCATGGCCCAGTTTGAGGGCGGACAATGCGTTTTTGGCGACAAAGATGCGTTCCACGGCCATCAATGCAGGAGAATAGTCAGTGATGACGCGGCACAATTCGCTGTAGATGGTTTGAAGCCGCTCCGACAGGGGAGCGTCGGAACGCGTGTAAATAGCACCGTTGTCGATGTGCACCAAACGGTTGCCGATTTTTTCAACCACACCGTATCCGGTTATGCGGGTGCCGGGATCGATTCCAATAATTCGCATGGCACGTCAGGTTCGCTTCAAGGAAAAAAGGCGGGGACATGCCCCGCCTGGATCAGTCGTAAATCTCCTGATGGGATTACCCCATAATGCTGGCGATGTCTTCATCCGAGATGTCGAAGTTGGCGTAGACGTTCTGCACGTCGTCGTTATCCTCAAGCTTATCCATCATCTTGAGCATCTGTTCAGCCTGCTTTCCGTCCAGTTTGACCATGGTCTGGGGGATCATGGTGACTTCTGCGGTCTCCCACTTCAAACCCTTGGCGGCGATGGCATCACGCACCTCCATGAAATTGGAAGGATCGGTGATGATTTCGTAGGCGTCTCCTTCGTCCTTGACGTCTTCTGCGCCGGCTTCCAGTGCGACTTCGAAAAGAGTATCGAAGTCCTGCTCGGGATTGAAGGAAATAAGCCCCTTGCGGTCAAACAGAAAAGCTACCGAACCATTGACGCCGAGGCTGCCGTTGTGTCTGCTGAAGATGTAACGGACATCGGCCACTGTGCGGGTTCGGTTGTCGGTCATGAATTCAACGATAACCGCAACCCCTCCCGGCCCATAGCCTTCAAAGGTTCCTTCCTCGTAATTGACGCCATCCAGATCGCCGCTACCCTTTTTGACGGCTCGCTCGATGGTGTCTTTGGGCATATTGGATTCTTTCGCCTTGTCAATGGCGGTCCGCAGGCGCGCATTGGCCTCGACATCGCCACCACCTATTTTGGCGGCAACGGTGATTTCCTTGATCAGTTTGGTGAAAATCTTGCCCCGCTTGGCGTCCTGGGCACCTTTGCGGTGCTTGATATTCGCCCATTTACTATGACCTGCCATGGTCAGTCTCTCCTTGATTCAGTTTGGATCTGTAAAATATGAAATGTTCTTTCGAACAAAATCTGTTTGCTTAAGGTGCGCCTGCCAGGTCAAATCGGAGGTCGCAGGCAGCTTTTCAGGTTGACCTTGACAGGAGGCCTTCCTAATAAACCGGTTTAAAATCGAACTGGTGTTGAGCCCTGATAAAGCG
>DIKU01000011.1:39676-68511 GCA_002424645.1 Pelobacter sp. UBA5610
ACGCCTTGCAGCAATTCGCCGTTGGTAACGCCGGTCGCAGCAAAGACCACATCGCCTTGAGCCATTTCTTCGGCGCTGTAGATTTTATCAAAATCGTCGATCCCCATGGTTCGGGCGCGGGCTTTTTCCTCCCGGTTCATAAAAACCAGGCGGCCCTGCATATCGCCACCCATGCACTTCAACGCTGCTGCAGCCAGCACACCTTCGGGGGCCCCGCCGATTCCCATCATCATGTCGACGCCGCTGCCAAGAACCGTGGCGGCGATGGCAGGCGCGACATCGCCATCGGAAATCAGATGGATGCGGGCACCGGCTTTACGCACTTCGTTGATAATCTTTTCGTGGCGCGGCCGGTCGAGAATGACAACGGTCAGGTCTTCGACATAACAATTTTTGGCCTGGGCTACCCGCTTAAGGTTTTCTTCAGGGGAAGCATTGAGGTCGATGCAACCGAAGGCCGCTGGTCCGACAGCAATTTTTTCCATGTACATGTCAGGGGCGTGCAGGAACCCACCTTTAGGCGCCAGGGCGATGGTGGTAATCGCGCCGGTTTTGCCTTTGGCGCAAATGTTGGTACCTTCCAGCGGGTCAACGGCGATATCGACCTCCGGCGCACCGGAACAACCCCTGCCGACTTTTTCCCCTATATAGAGCATGGGCGCTTCATCCATTTCGCCCTCGCCAATAACAACCGTGCCGCAGAACTCGATGGAATCGAGAGTGCGACGCATGGCATCGGTTGCAGCTTCGTCGGCGGCATCCTTGTTGCCTTTGCCAACCCAGCGGCCACAGGCCAAAGCAGCGGCCTCGGTGACTCGAACCAGATCCATGGCTAAATTTCGTTCCATACCAGAAAACCTCCTTACGGTAAAGACTGCCGTTTGCAGCGGCGCCATCATGACAGAAAATGGTGGTAAAAACAAGTTTTCGGACATACTTTGTGGATGCATATTGATTTTTGCATTTCATACAACCTTGACCTCAAGAAGTCACCGGCGCGATGATGTCCGTTATGGGGCGCACTATGTATACACGTTGTGGCATGCAACAGAGAAGGATTTAAGATGAAAAAAATAGTGATATGGGCTCACCGTGGCGCATCCGGAGATGCCCCGGAAAACACGATGTCGGCTTTTCGCCTTGCAGAGAAGGCCGGTGCCGATGGTCTTGAGCTTGATGTGCGTCTGACCGCCGACGGGGTGCCGATGGTTCTGCATGATGATACCCTCGATCGTACGTCCGATGTTCAGGGGGCGTTGTCAGCCTTTTGCCGGAATGATTTGCAGCATGTCGATGGGGGCAGTTGGTTTGCGCCGCAATTTGCCGGTGAGGGTATCCCTGCCCTTGAGCAGGTTTTGCAGTGGGCTGAAGATCGATTGTATCTGAATGTAGAGATAAAGGAGTACGCCGCAGGCATGGCGGTAAAAGAACTCTTGGATCAATTCTCACGTTGCCGCGCACTGGTTTCCTCGTTTGATCATGAATTGCTCAAGGCGCTGCGAGTAAGCGCTCCGGAAATACCTCTTGGTTTTTTAAGTGAAACTTGCTGTTGGCACCAGCAGCTCTGCGATGCTGTGTCCTGTGGTGCCGAAAGTTTTCACCCCCGTCAGGATCTGGTAACCCCCGAGCAAATAGCGCAATGCCACGCTTTGGGATTGAAGGTGTATCCCTGGGTGGTGGATGATGTAGCGCGTTTCAGAGCTTTGCTGCGCATGGGCGTTGACGGCGTATTCACCAATTACCCCGCACGCCTGCGCCAGTGTCAAGCCGATGTCTGATGCTGTGACTTGCCCGGGTAAATTGTTCTGCTACTGTTTATACTCTCTTTACAGCAGTTTCTTAGGACTTGTGGTCGTTATGGGGTGATGGAATGCACGGCCTGATTTATAATCCATTGCAGGCTGTAGATATCCTGTCGGGCAAGGAGATAGGCGGACATGGATTGTGGTTATCGGTTTGTCCGCGGTTTTTATTCACAATAAGTGGCCGTTCCCTAAAGAGTAAACAGGCGTGAGGTGGTCAACATGTCCGCATATGGTAATGCACTCCGCTCCCTGGTCTTTGATCTGGATGGCACCTTGTATACCTGCAAGAAGCTTGGCGAGCAGATAGAAGAGGCGGCTGTTTATCTGGTGGCCACGAGTCGCGGTCTTTCCATGGAGCAGGGCCGTCGGGTATTGCACGATGCTCGCACCCTGTTGGCGGATACTCCCGATGATCTGCCCCCTTTGAGTCGGACCTGTCAGGAACTTGGGCTGGATCTGCGTGATTTTATCCGGGCGCTGGAGGAAAAAGTTTATCCAGAGCGCTTCCTGAAACCCGACCCGAACCTGGGTGCGTTGCTGCGGTTTCTGCAGGAGCGTTATGATCTGTATATTTATACGAATAATGGCTTCTTTCTCGCGGGGCGAATTTTGGCCCTGCTGGGCGTGGATGATTGCTTTCGCCAGATCTACTCCCTTGAGTTTGCCTGGCGACCCAAGCCTGACGCCGAAGCATTGCAGTTGCTGCTGGCTGATATAGGCGGTTTGCCGGAAAGTTTTTTATTTGTTGGTGATCGTTATCATGTCGATTTGCGCGAACCAGAGAAACTTGGTATTCCGGTGTTTCCCGTGCATGCGGTTGACGATTTATTGAGGTTGCCGTCATTGCTGGGAATAACGTCCTGACGGTTATTCTCAGCATGTTTATCGCACATAAGCATAGGATATAAACGGATGCATTCACCCAGAAAACCAGCGGAGGTATAAATGAAACAACAGGTAATGGAAATTCTTGATAAGATTCGACCTTCTCTGCAGGCCGATGGTGGTGATGTTGAATTGGTCGATGTCAGCGAAGACGGCGTCGTAAAAGTGCGCCTCAAAGGCGCATGCAGTTCCTGTCCCATGTCCACCATGACCCTCAAAATGGGTATCGAGAGAACTCTGAAGGCGCAAGTGCCTGGAATTAAGGAAGTCGTACGCGAAGAAGATTAAATCCTTGTCAGGTTGGCCGGAAATGTCTGATTAGATTGCGCGGACTGGTAATTATTTATAGATAATGGGGAAGTCAAGATGATGGATACGCTTGAAGGGCAGCAAGCCGCTGATTTTAAACTGGAAGGATCGGATAAGCAACGCCACGCGTTGACCGATTATGCAGGCAGGACCGTGGTACTTTATTTCTATCCCAAGGACAACACTCCCGGTTGCAGCAAGGAGGCCTGTTCATTTCGGGATCTTCATGCCGAGTATCTGCAGCAGGATGTCGTTTTGCTGGGCGTCAGTAAAGACAGCCTTGCGTCCCATGACCGTTTCATCGAAAAGTTCGGCCTGCCCTTTGTTCTGTTGTCCGACCCGGACGCCGAAATGATGAAAGCGTATTCCGCTTTTGGAGAAAAGACCATGTACGGCAAAAAGGTCATGGGGACGATTCGTTCGACGGTGGTCATCGGCCCGGACGGCACAATTGTGAAGCATTGGCCGAAGGTCAAAAAGGCCGAAACCCATCCGCTTGAAGTTCTGGAGTTTTTACGTAGTTGGCAAGCCTGACGGCCCCTGAATCTGTGCCGGCTTATAGAGTCTTGCTTTTACCGCAGAGGGCACCGAGACCGCAAAGAGAACCTTTTTTAAAATTGGATTCCTCGCGCGCATTGCGTTCTCGGTGGTGAAATGTTTTTGCTGTGAGATTTTACGAACGTGGTTCAGAAAATGCCCGGAGCAGGTAGTAACCTGTACCGGGCTTTTTTAACTGGGCGGACCTTTTGATTCTATAAATACTAAAAGACACAGGTCAGGCTGACGCCGATCAAGTGCAGGTAGTTTTCGTATTCACCGTTGGCGGTACTGCCGTACAGATTGGTCGTTTTGTCGCGATCATCCTGCAGCTGGAAACCGTAAGCCAAAGCCAACTTGATGTTTTCAACGGACAGTTCGGCCCCGGCTGTAAAAAGGTGGGTATCGGAGTCGGGGATGGCCGGTTCGAAGGTGCTGTCGGGGATGGGGTTCTGACCGTAGAGATATCCGGCCATCACCGCCAGTCGCTTGTTGAGGTGGTACTTGGTGCCGACATTGTAGGCCCAGGTGTCGTGCCAATTACGCGGTGCCACGGTCACTGTCTCCCCTCCAACCGGCTCGTCCAGGCGAATCTTCAGATATTGAAAAGATGACCAGTTCTCCCAACGCAGCCCCGCCTCGACCACCCATGCCGGAGAGATATGGTAGGCCAGGCCGGCAGTGACCTGCTGGGGAAGGGTGATGGATGCCTGGCCGCCGGTGCCTGGGAAAAGGAAGGCCAGCGGCGCAGCGGTTCCGGGGATGTCGAACCTGGCGCGTCCGTCGATATCCACTTGGATTTCGCTGCGGTAGCCAGCGCCGAAGGACAAAGAGTCGGTCAAGTTGACCAGCAGGCCGACGTTGAATCCCACTCCCTCGCCGTCGCCAGCAAACTCCTGGCCTATTTCCCCAAAAGGCCCTCCGTCAATTTTGTTTTTGAGTTTGGCATCCAGCAACAGGATGTCCAACCCGGCGCCAATGGACATGCGCGGCGAGACCCTGTAGGCAAGCGTCGGATTAATATTGAAAGTGGTAATGCGGGATTTGGTGGCGATAAAACGCCCCTCCCAGTCGCTATCCCAGATCGTTCCCAAACCGAAAGGGTTGTAAACTCCGAGCCCGGCGCTGAAGCGATTATCGAATTGGTGGGTAAGGTAAAAGGTGCTGGGGAAATATGCCGTATCTTCATTGTCCCATGTCTGTCCCGAGATACTCGTGAAATCGCGAGACGGCAATACGGCTGTGGTGCCGATTTCTACCTGGGTGCCCGACAGTTCGGTAAGCAGGGCAGGGTTGAAAAAAACCGCCGATGGTCCATCGGCATGGGCCGTGACAGCATTGGCCTGGCCAAGCGCGTCCGCACCCTGGGTAAAGATGCCAAAGCCTGAGGCGGATGCGGTTTGTGTGGCGCCCATTGCAAGACATGCCACAAGCGTCAGAATGTGAAAAGATCCCTTTAAAGTAATATTCATGGTTGCCACCATAGTTAAAAATAAACAATAATGCAGGTTTGCAGATGATCTTAAGATTGAAGTATGGCAATCTCCAAAGTCAAGAAACTATAGCCAGTTTTACCGCTGAATATTGATTATTTTTTGCTTACATGAAACGCGGTTGCGCTTCTTTTATGGAGTTATAATGGGAAACAACTCTTCTTATCTGATGGAAAATGACCAGGAAGCAAAGCGTCTCGATCTTAAAACCGATCAAGCTCGTCTGGAGCAACAGGCCAGGTGGGCGGGGATTCGACCAGGAATGCGCGTAGCGGATGTCGGTTGTGGTAGTGGCAAGACCAGTTTTTTTCTCCATCAGCTGGTGCAGGACGGAGGAGAGGTTCTGGGAATTGATGCTTCGACCGAGCGGATTGACCATGCACGCAATACTTACCAGGCAGATGGTCTGAACTTTGTCTGTCGTGATTTCTACACGCCCATGGCAGATCTGGGGCAGTTTGATTTTATCTGGGTGCGTTTTGTTCTGGAATATCATCGTCGCGATGCCGCCAAAATCGTGGAAAATCTGATGCATATTCTGAAGCCTGGCGGAATCCTGTGTCTGATCGACCTGGATCATAACTGCCTTAATCACTATGGTATGCCACCCCGGCTTGAAAAGGCCCTGGCGGAAATCATGGACCTGCTGGAAGCCAAAGCCAACTTTGATCCCTTTATGGGGCGAAAGCTTTACAGTTTCCTTTATGATCTTGGCTGTGCAGAGATCGATGTGCAACTTGCAGCGCATCACCTTATAGCCGGCAAGCTTAATGATGTGGACGCCTATAACTGGTTGAGCAAAGTGGATGTGGCCGTTCAGAACAGTGGGTATGGTTTTCCGGAATATGGAGGGGGATATCAAGAGTTCAGGGAAGAGTTTAAGCAGTTTTTTGAAGATCCCAGGCGTTTTACCTATACCCCGTTAATCGCTTGTCGCGGCATTAAGCCACGATGTTGATGTGGTTCTCTCACCCTCATGGGGGGATGCCCTATGAGGGTGAGGGGGCTTGATGACATCAGCAGGTCAGGCCAGCCTCTGCTGAAGTGCGGCGGACATGGGTGCCTATAAACTGCGCCAATGCTCCGAGATGTTTTTGATCGAGATTCGTAAAGGCGATACCGAAACCGGCCGGGAAGATCGCCTTTCGGGGCAAACACTGATGGTTGACCCATACGACGCGACCACTGATCTCCATGGGGGTGGCGCAATCATCGGGCAAGTTGAACAGAAGCTTTAGCGTGTTTCCTTCCCGGATGGAAAGATCCGAAGCGGCAAACAGGCCGCGAACGCTGATGTCGGCCGACGTTGCCTTCCAGTGTTTTCCCTGATAATCGATGGTTACCTCCGTGGAACATGGGATCCGGACACTTGCACGTGAGGTGTGAATGCCTGACCGTTCCATGGCTTTCAACTCGCAGGCATGATCCCGTTCAAAATATCGCAAAAACGCATCCACGATCTCTGCATCCAGATGTATTCCTTGTTCCTTGCGAAGCTCCTTGATCGCAACTTCGATGGGCATGGGTTCGCGGTAATGGCGTTTTGAGGTTATCGCCTCGAAGAAGTCAGCGACGGCAATAATCTTGGCTCCCAAGGGGATATCTTGGGCGGTCAGCCCATCAGGATAGCCACTGCCATCGATTTTTTCGTGGTGCGCGCCAGCGATCGCCGGCACCTCTTTATAGATCCCCTCAAAGTGAATGCTTTCCAATATGGTTCTGGTCTGTTCCGCATGCGTTTTAACTTTGGCGTATTCTGTGGCCGACAAACGTCCCGGTTTTTTAAGGATAGCGTCAGGAACGGCGATCTTACCGTAATCATGCAACAGAGAGGCGACGCGAATTTTTTCACATTCATCCTCGGAAAGGGCCAGCTCCTGGCAGATTCCCAATGTGAATTCGGTGACTCTCTCAGAGTGGCCGGCGGTCAGAGGATCACGGGCATCAATGGTTGCCGCAAGGGCATGCAGTGTCGAATTGAACTGTTGTTTGCGGCTTTGGAGCAGTTGGGCGTTACGGATGCTGATACCGATGATGGGAGCAATGCCACAAAGAAGGGTCAGGTCGCTTTTAAGCAAGGGGCGTTTGGTTGTAACGTTATCGACCGCCAGGATACCAATGGCTTCGTAGTCGTAGATAATGGGGCAGCAAAGAAAAGATTTAACCCCCATTTTTTTTGCAAACTCGAGACTCCGGGGTGAAAGATCTTCTTGTATATCATTGATGTTGTTGACAAGAAGTGGTTTTTTCTCTCTGAAGGAGACAACAAACGCGCCTTTTGAATCCGGATTGTCCAGGTGGAAAAGGGTTTTTTTCAGCAACCCTTCCATCTTTTTTGAATAACCATATCCGCCCTCGAATGACAGGCAGGTTTTTTCAGGGTTGGACAATAAAACAAACCCCCTGTCAAAGTCGAGGCTCTCTTGAAAGTTATCGATAAGACTTTGGAGAATATCATTTATGGTGATTTCTTTACTGATACTTTGAGAAATGGCATTGGTTAACAACGCGTTATTATAGTTGTTCTCAATTTGGTCAAGAAGCGTTCCGGAAGAAAGCCTGAGCGACTCCATGCTGTTCCAGGCGGTTTGTTTTTCCTTTTTTTCCAGCACAATCCAGGATGTAAGAAAAGCGATGAACCCGCCAAGTGCGAGGAGGTGGAAATTCTGGAACGTTTTTGAGAAGAACGGTGCGAGGAAAAAGGTTCCGCTGAAAAAAAGACACGCTGTTCTGAATGTTTTTAGTAATACGAACTCTTCGGGATTCCAGGAAATGACGTAACGACAGCACTGCCCCCCGCGAAAGATACACTCTGTGTGTTCAATCTCCGGGAATTTGTGGCGAAACAGGTAGGAAATCGCCTCAAAAAAACCGATGCGATTTTGGCACTGAAAATCACGCTCCTGCACACCGGGGTACGGCGTGACAATGATTTCAATTTTGTTGTTATCCAGGCGACGCGACTCGTATTTTGCTGAACGCGTAAAGTTGGAGGCCGCTTTGCCGATCCATTCGTATACCCTGTGAGGCCCCAAAAACCCCAATACGTATTGATGTATGACCGTATTGGCCTCTGGAGAAGCTGCATAGCGGCCTGCTTCTCTGGCAATATTTTTGTTGTCTGTCAGTTCCCCAATTTTATCGAAAAAGGCATTGACCTGTTCTTGCGTAAACCAGTGCCACTGATCAGCCACTTCGTACGGCTGCATGTTGGCATGGGACAAAAGTTGCGGAATGTTTATTTTAGGATAATGGTTTTTAAGTAGACGCAGATAGGGGTCGATGATTCGGCTATTGTATAGATGCTTTTTCGAAAGGTCTTCAGAATTCATTTATAAATCTTCGAATGGGTTCTGTTCATCTATCGTTATTGCCGATTAAACCGGGTTGTTGATCTCATCTGCCTTAGACCCTGGTCTGAATGTTTTGTTTTGAAAATCCAGAGACAATACAGTTTTTCATATGATAGTTCATTGTCATCAGCATATTTGACGGGAAAAATAAGTTTTGGAATATTAGCATGTGGACTTTTCCCGGCTATCAAAGTAATGGCACAATTGAGAGTTTTAATTGGAGTCTTTTCGTCTAGGACAAAGACTTTCAGACTGTTTGTCAGTTCTGAAAGGTTTATAGCAAGGTCTGATATGTTAAGTATCAAAATTGCCTTTAACTGTCCATTCATTTTGAGTGAAAATATTTCGCGCTCTTTTTTAATGTCAATTGCTTTATATTCAAGATGGAGGCTGTTCTGCTCCAAAGACTCCGACTCCAAATCAAGGGCATTGATTAGCAGCCCCCCTGATAGGGTTTCATAGAAGGCTGTAAAGTCAAGCATATCCTCCTGGGATGCTTTCTTTAATTCCCAGGGGCCCGTCAGGTCCCAGGCGCAAGATGTGGCTATGTCCTGGTGGTAATAAGCGAAGGTATCGATCGAACAGCCTTTTGGATCATTGAGTTCTTCGGTTACACCGCCAAAGACACGACTGGGGAATCGATTTTCGGGACGAAAATAACAAATCACATAGTCCATATGCATGGAATAGATGCTGTGTGAATCGTTGATAAAACTTCCCATTTGGTTAAGAACGGCGATGCCAGCCTTGCGGCCTTTGGTTCCCTTGGCAGCATGGTGATGAATCATCCATGCCTTTTCATAAAAACGCAGTGTTGAAATATGCCCCAGAATAGCACCTTTGTCTCTATAGATAAAATGACGGGCAATGTTGGGGTTTTCGGTGTAAAGGGTTTGATAGACCTGTTTTGCCCTTTCTTTGTTTTCTTGCAGGTGTTTGTATTTTTGGGGATAGATAAACCCTGATTCAAAAAAGAAATGCCAAAGTTCATCCATGTCTACGGTGTCACAAATATAGGCATTGGGGTCGCAGGCATGCTGTAGCAGTCCCAGAAGTTGCACATGCTCATTTACGGCCATGTCGAGAAAAACGATGCCGCACCGGGAGTTCTCCTTGTGGTCTTCCTCGAAAGTGGTCCGATGAATAATCTGGCCGTCAAAGGTTAATTGGAAGTTGTTGGTAAAGCGGAGTTTAACGTTTTTCAGGAACATGCCGGGCAGCAGCACAGGGTTGCTTCGATCTTCCTCGACCGACAATCCTGATCCGGAGATATTGACAACCTTGAGATTTACGAGCTTTTTGGTGAGCGGATGTAAAAAAACAACGCTGGGAAGAGGAAGTAATTCCTGGCGAGTGCTCCGCGATTTTTTAGCTCTGAAGCGTTTGGTATTGTCCGTAGTCGGGCAGAGAACGAATTCCCTGTTTTGTTTGGCTATGCTTTCACGAACAATTTTGCACTCTCCGCAATAGATGGTCTCATTGCCGTCCTGAAAAAGGATATTGACGGGCCGTTCTGAGTTTAGCCATTGATAGGATTGGGGAGGCTCAAGCGCAATTTGTACGCAAAAGGACAAGGCGTTGAAGTCAGTCAGCCTTCCTTGAAACAGCGCGCTGTTTTGTATCAGAGAGACGCGGATGTCGGGACACCGGTAACGTTCTACTTTTCGGAGGCCTATTCTCGTGCAGGATTCAGGCAACCCGACTCTGATCCCTGTGCTATTGCATTCAACGTGTGTGGGGTAGACAAGAAGTGAATCCCGCCCCATGGGTACGATAATGTTATCCAGTTTAAACGCCGGAAAGTTTGACGGAATGTTGTCAGGGGACTGCCATACACAATCCAGTTGGGTGCCTGAGCAGGGCAAGGGGGAAGCGTTGAGGGCTATCGTGCGATCAAAGTCATTATGCCGGAAATTGGCGATTATATGGTTGTTTTGAAAGTTTAAATAGTTCAGTCGATTAATAAGGACATCCAGCGATACTTGCTTGTGCTGTTCCGGTTGGACGTCGGAGACAGCGGGGTCGGAGCAGTTAATCATAACTTCCACGTGGCACCTGCAGGTTTCAGTTTTTGCAAATCATCAAAGATGTTCAAGCGTGAACCCGCTCAGCAAAGCCGCGGGTAAAGTTGTATACTGCATCGCTGGCTTGCCGATGAAGGCCAACGAACTCGACGCCGAATCCGGAAGGGAAGGCAAGCTTGCGGGGCAGGGTCGTGTGGTTTACCCAGGCAACCCGCCCTCCCGCTTCTATGATATTGCTGGGACTGTTCGGGAGAAAGAAAGATAGTTTGATCGGGGTGCCTTCGCTGATTGCGGAATTGCTTGCGACAAAAATGCCCCCGGTGCTTATGTCTGTACTTGTGCCGAAAATCGAATGTCCCTGGTTTTCAAAAACGACAGGGGTGCGGCAAGGGACGCGCACGATCTCGCGTTTAACCGCAGGCGCTTGGCGCAGCATGCGTTCGTAATCTTCGGGATATGTTTTTTTGAAATAATTCAAAAAGGCTTTTACTATTTTTCCATCAAAATGGGAAAAGGCTTCTTGTTTTAAAACTTTGTAGGCGATATTGAGGGGCATGGGTTCCCGATAGTGACGCTGAGCCGTAATGGCTTCAAAAAAATCCGCAACGGCAATGATTTTTGAACCGATAGGGATTTCTGCGTCTGTCAGTCCTTTCGGGTAGCCGCTTCCGTCGATTTTTTCATGGTGTGCGCCGGCAACTACCGGAACGCGTTTGTAGATACCTTCGAAGTTGATCTGTTTCAAAATGCTATGAGTTTGCTGGGCGTGGGTTTTGACAATATCGTACTCCTCAACCGTCAGCCTGCCGGTTTTTTTGAGGATGGCGTCGGGTACGGCAATCTTTCCATAGTCGTGCAAAAGAGCGGCGACTCGGACCATTTCACAATAGTCTTCGGAAAGACTCAGCTCTCTACAGATACCCAGGGAGTATTCCGTAACTTTTTCGGAGTGGCCGGCGGTCAAGGGGTCTCTTGCATCGATGGTAGCGGCCAATACATGCAAGGTGGAATTGAATTGACGCTTACGCGATGCCAGCAGTTGTGCGTTGCGGATGCTTACCCCGATAACGCTTGCAAGACCGCTGAGTAAATTCAGGTCGCTTTGCGTCAGCGGACGGTTTGTGTGGGTATGGTCGACGGTCAGTACACCGAGCGCCTTGCCGTCACACACGATCGGACAGCAAATGACGGCACGGCACCCTGTTTTTCGTAGAAAATTAAGACTGTAGTCCGGCAGGTTGACCTGTGGTTCATGGATATCGTTGATGAGAAATGGTTTCATTTCCCGGAAAACAATGGTGAAGATATCCTCCGTTGGTCGTGTGCTTATCGGGAAAAGGGTATTTTTTAACAACAATTTTACCCGGGGAGGGAGTCCAAAGCCGACCCGAAAATTCAGACGGGTTTTGTCCGCATCCGCCAGCAGGATCAGCCCTCTGTCGAAATCGAGACGCTTTTCAAAAGTTTGCGAGACGCTTTGAAGGATGTCTTCGATGGTAGTCTTGCTGCTGATGGCTTGAGAGATCTCGTTGGTAAGTAAGGCATTGTTGTAGTTCCTGCTTATTTGATCAACCATCTCTTGGGAAGAATTGCGCATGTGCAGCAGGCTTTTGGAGAGATGTTTTTTTTGAAGATGATCGGTAAGCATCGACATCCCGAAAAAAAAGCCGGCCGACACAGGTAGTGTCGCTTGTAAAGCAAACTGCGGATTAAAAAAACAGGTGATCGCTGGCGCGGTCAGGGCGGCAAAGCCCGATACTTTACGAATTTTTTGAAAAGTTTGACACAGAGAAGGTTTCCAGTTGATCAGGTAGAGGCAGTGATCATTCTGCCGGTTTACACATTCAGGGTGATCAATGTGCGGTATCTCCAGGTCGAAGACGGTCACAATCGCTTCGAAAATCCCTTTTCGAAATTGACATTGACCCGGATTCTCCGTGATGCCAGGTCGTGTTTTGACCTTTATTTCTATCTGGCTGGGGCCGGGTTGTCTGCATTCAAATTCACAGGAATGCGCAAGGTTGGCCATGGTTTGTTTCAGGTTTTTAAACGCATTGGCAGGGGACGAAAACCCTAAAATGTATTGGCGGATGAGCCCGTTGGCCTCCGTGGCGGCGGCAAAACGTCCTGCCTCGCGCGCAATTTGGGGATCACCGGTTTCCTTGGCGATGTTGTTGTAAAAAGAATCAAATTTCTGTTGAGTGAACCAGTGATGAGGATCCGCTACTTCGTGGGGTTCGATATTTGATTTTCTTAATAATAGGTCGGGCTTGATATGATCATACCTCTGGCGGAGAAGTTTGAGGTAGATATTGAATATTTTGCTGTTGTATAGAGGTTCGCCGCTCATACGACCTTAGCCCTTGTCGTGCTTCAAGTCTTGAAGAAAAATGTTGATGACCGAACTCGGTATATAGAGAGGCATTTTTATATCAAGTCGTTCCTGCTCCCCAAGCAGGCCAGAGGAGAAAACTTTCACTTATCATACACTTCGCGGCGATTTTTGCAATTTATTCATTGTTGGTCAAGCTTAATATGTTTCCGGTGTGAAAAGTTAAACCTTGGACGACTGGATACAGCCAGTGTCGCTACACATCCATCTGGTTTGAAGCTTGATTGGCTGGACCGGACAGTTGTCCTGGATGGTGCCAATAAAAAATACGTCATAATTGTCTTTTTTACAAAATCAAATGGGATGTCCTGGAGCCGCACGATGGTCGGTGAGAGCGTGTTCGTACAGGGTGCTAGTGGAAATTTGAAGCTGGATTCGATGGTGTTCGATTTACCACGGTCATACCGCAGTCAAAGTAGGCGAAATGTGAGGAACAAAGTGGATTATTTTGGTTCGTTTTCAGATTTGCGCCGATCTTCAAATTCCTGCATGCGTTTTTCGTAGCCTCTTTCAGAGGACTGGTAAAAGCGTTTTCCGCGCAAAGCTTCCGGAAGATAGTCCTGGTCAACCCAGGCTTCCGGGTAGTCGTGTGGATATCGGTAACCATCCCCATAGCCGATATCTTTCATCAGGCGGGTCGGTGCGTTGCGCAGATGGGCGGGAATCGGAAGGGCGCCGCTTTGGCGAACGGCCTCCAGGGCCCGGTCTATGGCGAGGTAGGCAGCGTTGCTTTTTGGGGCGCATGCCAGGTAGGTTGCCGCTTGGGCAAGGGGGATCCGGCCCTCGGGCATACCGATAAAATGTACCGCCTGTTGGGTCGCAACGGCCAGTTGCAGCCCGCGGGGGTCTGCATTGCCGACATCCTCGGCAGCAAAAATGACCATGCGTCGAGCGATGAATAAGGGGTCTTCTCCTGCCACGATCATGCGAGCCAGCCAATAGAGGGCGGCGTCAGGATCGGAACCCCTGAGGCTTTTTATGAAGGCAGAAATGACGTTGTAGTGTTCTTCGGCGCCCTTGTCGTAGCGTATGCCTCGTTGTTGCAACGCATCTTTGATTGCCTGCACATTGATGGCCGATTGTCCTTTGCTTAAATCCGCGGCCACTTCCAGGGCGTTCAGGGCGATGCGGGCATCTCCCTGGGCTTGCTGTGCGAGAAAGGCCAGCGACTCGCGGTCTGTTTCGGGAAAGGCGCCGGACAGACCCCGTGGATCGGATAGGGCTCGCTCCAGCAAACGTTCGATGTCGGATGTTTCCAACGGTTGCAGCACAAAGACACGTGAACGGGAAAGAAGGGCGGAGTTGACTTCAAAAGAAGGATTCTCGGTGGTGGCGCCGATCAGGGTGATGTCACCTTTTTCCACATAGGGTAGAAATGCGTCCTGCTGGGCCTTGTTGAACCGGTGAATTTCGTCCACAAACAGCAATGTCTTGCGATCATGGTAAGCGCGCTCTTCTCTCGCCTTCTGCACGATTTCCCGGATTTCCTTGATGCCCTGAAGCACGGCCGAAAAGAATACGAAGCGGCTTCGGGTGGCCCCTGCTATGACTTGCGCCAGAGTGGTTTTGCCCGTTCCCGGCGGACCCCAGAAAATAACCGATGATAGGCGGTCGGTCTCAATCAGGCGGCGCAACACCTTGTCTTCGCCGATCAGGTGCTGTTGTCCGACCATTTCTGCAAGCGTTCTGGGACGCATGCGTTCAGCCATGGGAGCCTGGGCATTTACATGCACGTCGTTTTCAAAGAGATCCACCTGTTTTGATCCTTGCCACGAAAAAGAAATTTTGGCTGCCTGTTTTTTCGGATGATAGCCGTCTGGCGTATTTTCGTCATGCCGGAAAACGTAATGTAGCACACATGGGATATTCGCCACAACTGCCAAGGATGGTCTAAGTTCTTGAAAGTGATGGACTTTGCTCGAAGGGCTATGTTAGTTTTGCACCTGACTATCCTGGTGGAGAATGTGTGCTATGAGAAAGATTGGTATATACGCGAAATGCAATCATCCCGACGCTGTTATGGTGGCTCGCGATGTTGTTTGCTGGTTACGTGGTCGCGGGTTGGAAGTGTTTCTGGAGAAGAGTCTGGCCCAGAATATAGGAGGGGCGGAACCGGGGTATGACCGCAGCCTCATTCCGGCCATGGTTGACCTGATTATTGTGTTGGGTGGAGATGGCACACTTATTTCGGTCGCTCGTCAGGTTTGCGGGCGCGACATTCCTATTCTCGGGGTTAACCTTGGCAGTCTCGGCTTTTTGACCGAAGTGACGCGCGGAGAATTGTACCTATCGCTGGAAAAGGTCCTCCGGGGGGAGTTTACGCTTTCCGAACGTATGATGCTGGAAGCGGTGGTCAGTCGGGAAGGAATGGAAGCAGGAAGGTTTTGTGTTCTCAACGATGTCGTGATTAACAAAGGGGCCATTGCCCGCATTATCGACATGGAAGTTTCCGTTGATGCCGCCTATTTAACAACCTTTAAGGCCGACGGCTTGATAATTGCAACGCCAACCGGGTCGACGGCTTATAATCTTTCCGCGGGGGGGCCGATCATTTCACCGGGGTTGCATTGCCTGGTAGTTACACCGATCTGCCCCCATATGTTGGCAAATCGTCCTTTGATCGTTTCGGACACGGTATGTATCCGTATCGAGGTCAAGTTCCGTGATCAGGATGTGCTGCTGACAGCAGACGGGCAGGTCGGGATGGCGCTGGAGGCCGGGGATGTGGTTGAAATTCGCAAGGCACAGCGATGTACCCGACTGATAAAAAGCCCGTCCAAAGAATATTTTGAAGTGTTGCGTACCAAATTGGGGTGGGGTGAACGTTGAACCCGGATCCTCGGTACGTCTGCCGGGGTTGTTCTATCAAGGGGGAGCTATGCTGACGGATCTCCATATCAGGCATTTCGCGATCATTGACCGACTGCATGTGTCATTCTGCGGCGGATTTAATGTGTTGACCGGTGAAACGGGAGCCGGTAAGTCGATTATTATCGATGCCGTTGCGCTTATTCTGGGTGGTCGGGCCAATCCCGATCTGGTAAGAACCGGCGAGGATGAAGCCGTGGTGGAGGCGGTTTTCGATCTTTCCAATAAGCCGCTTTTGCGTCGTGAATTGGATGAGGGCGGTTTCGGGGACGAAGACGAACTGTTGGTCAAGCGGGTCGTTAACCGCAGCGGACGCAATAAAATTTTTATCAACGGCTCCCTTGCCAAGTTATCCCAGTTGCAACCGTTGACCACCCGCTTGATGAATATCTATGGTCAGCACGAACATCAGAGTCTGCAGCGCGTTGAGCATCATCTGGCCATGTTGGATCGTTTTGCCGGATTGACGACCGATGTCGAGGATTACGGCAAATTGTTTGCGCAAGTTCGTGAGCAGGATGCGCGTCTGCACGCTTTGGATGAGGCGGAACAGCAGCGCCACGAGCGCCTTGAACAACTGAAGTTTCAGCAGCTTGAGCTGGCTGCTGCCGGGCTGAAGGATGAGGAGGAGGACGAACTTCATTCAGAGCGTCGCTTGATGCAGAATTCCGAGAAGCTGGTGCGGGTGGCTGAGCGCGGCTACGAAACTTTTTATGCTGCTGAAGGGGCGATCAGTGAACAGCTTGACACGATCGCCGGCGAGTTGGAAAAGCTCTGCGATGTCGATCCGTTTCTGGCGGGGCCGGCCGAGGAAATACGCAGTGCCCTGTATGTAATTGAAGATGTTGCTTTCAAACTGCGGGAATATGCCGGCCGCGTGGCCTTCGATCCGGGGCGGCAGGCTGAGGTTGAAAAGCGCCTTGATCTTATTGCCGGGCTGAAACGCAAATATGGCATGAGTGTTGGCGGGATGATCGCCCATGCCGCGGCTATCGATGATCAGGTTGAGGATTTGACCCATGCCGACGCCCGGCGAGAAAGTTTGAAAAAGGATCTGGCTGCCGACCGGGAGGCCCTTCAGGTTAAAGCTCAGGCTCTTTCGGCCCGGCGGCACCAAGCGGCCGAACAATTGCGTTGTGCCGTGGAGGTCGAATTAGCCGATTTGGCCATGCAGCGGGCCTCGTTTGAAATGCGTCTGTTTCCCCTTGACGATCCCGGTCCTCTGGGGCTGGAGCGCGGTGAGTTCTACCTTGCGCCCAACGCGGGTGAGGCGCCTAAGCCTTTGGCATGGATTGCTTCAGGGGGGGAATTATCGCGTATCATGCTGGCCTTGCGGCGAGCTGCTCCCGGCGGAGATGAAATTTCGACCCTGATCTTTGATGAAGTCGATGCAGGGGTCGGGGGGGTTGCTGCAAGCGCCATCGGGGCCAAGCTCAGGGATATTGCCGGCCAGTCACAGGTGCTCTGTGTTACACATCTTCCGCAGGTGGCCGCCTGTGCCGATCATCACTTCCGCATTCAAAAGCAGGAAAAAGATGGACGGACCTTTACCGAGCTGGTTTCGTTGCAGGGTGAACAGCGGGTGGAGGAGATGGCCCGGATGTTGGGCGGAGCTCAGGTGACCGAGCGAACGCTTGAGCATGCGCGGGAAATCATCGGCCAGTCCATGTCGGGGCAACAAGAAGAGGGGTGAATTTAATGATTCGTAAAGCGCGTATTCCAGACGTCAAAGTCGTTCATAAGTTGCTGCTTAGTTATGCTCAGCAGGGTCTCATGTTGTCGCGTTCTCTGGCGGACATGTATGAATGTCTGCGAGATTTTTACATCCTTGAGCAGGATGGAGAAGTGATAGGTGCGGTGGCATTGCATATCTGCTGGGAAGATCTGGCCGAAATCCGATCGCTTGCCGTTTCGCAAGCGCATGAGCGCAAAGGGGTAGGCCGCCAGCTCGTACAGGCATGCCTGGATGAAGCTCGCAAGCTTGGATTGAAGCAGGTTTTTGCCCTGACTTATCAGCCGGGTTTTTTTGAAAAGATGGGTTTCGATTATATCGAGAAATCCGAGCTCCCTCAGAAAATCTGGAGCGACTGTCTGAAGTGCCCCAAATTTCCTGATTGTGATGAAATTGCCATGAGTATCCGGCTTTGACAGGGGCCTTCTGCCAGTAATTCCAGACCGTTCTGAACCTCTTAGTGTTCTGGAAACATCGTTGGGACAAGTACTTGCGATTGAACAAGGGGGCTTTAATCCTTGACAGGTTCCGACCTTTTCCATTAAAAACCATTAGCTACTGCTTGTTTCGGCCTTTGTCGTGGAGGTTTTTTTGCCCACCGAGAAGTATTCCATTATCATCATACCTGAAGGACACCGTCGTACACACCGGTTTCAAATCAACCGGAATTGGGCACGGTTGCTGGTGGCAGTGCTGGTAACGGCTATGCTGGTAGTCGGTGGCCTTGTATACCATTGCGTTCACATTGAGTTGGATCGTGCCGAGCTGCAGCGTTTGCGAACCGAAAGGCGTGGTTACCAGCAAGAGTTGCGGATGGTGTACGGCCAGCTTCAGGCTTTGCGAAAAGATATGGTGGTGCTGGCCAATAACGATACAAAAGTCCGTTTGATGGCCAAGTTGACAAAGCCCGTGGATGGTGTGCCCGTGGGGGTGGGCGGACCGATTGAGACAAATCCCTCCAGGGAATTGTCCGCAGTGCAGCGCCAGATCGACGATATCCGGCAGGCAATTGATTTGCGCCGGGAAAGCCTTGAGGAGTTGCAGGGGGCACTTAACGATCAACGCTCACTGTTCGCTGCCCGGCCCAGCGGGAAGCCCGCCAAGGGGTGGGTCACTTCCGCATTTGGTGTGCGCAGATCGCCCTTTTCCTCCGGTAGCAAGATGCATTTTGGTCTTGATATCGCTGCCCGTACCGGTACCGCTGTCTTGGCGCCGGCTGATGGGGTGGTAAAGCGTGTTCGCACCGCTTCCGACTATGGTAAAATGGTCGTCATCGACCACGGTTACGGGTATCAGACCCTTTATGCCCATAACTCAAAGGTGTTCGTCAAAGCGGGACAAAGGGTGAAACGTGGAGACAAAATTTCGGCTGTTGGCAATACCGGACGTTCCACCGGTCCTCACCTGCATTACGAAGTTCACCTGAACGGTGTTCCTGTCAATCCTCGGAAGTTTCTCTAATATATCTACCGTTCTCTATATAGCCTCGGCATGCCGGGGCTTTTTTGCGCGCGATCTGTCCCCGGTAGCCATTCCCGTTGAGGTGACAGGTTGCTTTGTGCTACACTTTCGCCCGGATTGGGCGGGTCCTCGTTTTCGTCCCGATCAACCTAGACTCCAGGTCGAATACTGGTCACACTAACGGAGATTTTTTTAATGGTTGGAAATATTCTGACAAAAATATTTGGTAGCAAAAACGAACGCGATCTCAAACGCATGCAGCCATTAGTCGAGCAGATTGGCAGCCTTGAACCAGGGTTGGCGAGTCTTTCCGATGAGTCCCTGGCCGCCAAAACAGTCGAATTCCGGCAGCGTCTTGCTCAGGGAGCCTCGCTGGACTCATTATTGCCGGAGGCTTTCGCGGTGGTTCGTGAGGCGGGCAAACGGGTGCTGGGCATGCGCCATTTTGATGTTCAGCTCATCGGCGGCATGGTTCTGCATCAGGGCAAGATCGCTGAAATGAAAACCGGTGAAGGCAAGACGCTGGTCGCGACCTTGGCTTCCTACCTCAATGCTTTGCCTGGCAAGGGCGTGCACGTCATTACTGTCAACGATTACCTGGCCAGTCGTGACGCCGAATGGATGGGCCGTATTCACCGATTTCTGGGCTTGAGTGTCGGGTGCATCGTCCACGGGCTGAACGATCAACAGCGTAAAGAGGCATATCGCTGCGATATCACCTACGGTACGAACAACGAGTTCGGGTTTGATTATCTGCGCGACAATATGAAGTTTTCCCTGGAAGACTATGCACAGAGACCGTTGCATTTCGCCATTGTCGATGAGGTGGACTCCATTCTTATTGACGAGGCGCGTACGCCATTGATCATTTCCGGGCCGAGTGAGGCTTCCAGTGAGCTGTATTATTCGGTAAATCGTATCATTCCCATGCTTCAAAAAGGGGAGTTGATCGAAAGCCGGGATGGCCGTGTGGGGCAGACCGTGCGGGAATATACCGGGGATTTCACCGTTGACGAAAAGGCCAAGAGCGCAACCCTCACCGAAGAAGGTGTGGTCAAGGTGGAGCGCCTGCTGGGCGTACAAAATCTCTATGATCCCGGCAATATCGAAATATTGCATCATGTCAATCAGGCATTGAAGGCGCATGCCTTGTTCAAGCGGGATGTCGATTATGTCGTCAAGGACGGCGAGGTGATGATCGTTGATGAATTCACCGGTCGATTGATGCCCGGACGGCGCTGGAGCGACGGTTTGCATCAGGCTGTGGAAGCTAAGGAGGGAGTCAAGATCGAAAGCGAAAACCAGACTCTGGCCACCATTACCTTCCAGAACTATTTCCGCATGTATGACAAGCTGGCCGGCATGACCGGTACCGCCGACACCGAGGCCGCGGAATTCAGCCAGATCTACAAGCTCGATGTCATGGTGATCCCCACAAACAGACCGTTGGCCCGCATGGATATGGGGGATGTCATTTACAAGACCACCCGGGAGAAGTTTCAGGCGGTGGTCGAGGATATTATCGAATGCCATGCCAAAGGGCAGCCGGTGTTGGTCGGTACGATTTCCATAGAGAATTCCGAAGTGTTGTCGGAGATGCTGCGAAAGCGCGGCGTGCCGCATAACGTGCTTAATGCCAAGCATCATGAACGCGAGGCCGAGATTGTTTCACAGGCAGGTCGCAAGGGTGCTGTGACTATCGCCACCAATATGGCCGGTCGTGGTACCGATATCATTCTTGGCGGTAATCCCGAGCTGCTTGCGCAGCGTGAGAGTGCCAGTGCGGAAGATCCCGAAGCGGCTTATGCGCAGGCTTTGGTCAAGTATCGGGAGATCTGTGCGAAGGAAAAACAGGAAGTCCTGGCGACTGGGGGGTTGTATATCCTGGGGACCGAGCGTCACGAAAGCCGCCGCATTGATAATCAGCTGCGCGGGCGTGCCGGACGGCAGGGGGATCCCGGCCTGAGCCATTTTTATCTCAGTCTTGAAGATGATCTGTTGCGTATCTTCGGCTCACACAGGGTTGCCTACATCATGGATCGGTTGAAGATTCCCGAAGGTGAACCCATCGAGCACAGCTTTATTTCCAAAGCCATCGAAAATGCACAGAAAAAGGTTGAGGGGCATAACTTCGATATTCGTAAGCATCTTATTGAATACGATGACGTTATGAATACGCAACGAAACGTTATCTATTCCCAGCGACGCGAAGTTTTGGCAGAGGAGCAGCTGCCTGAAACCTTCTCGGCTATAATGGAAGAGATGGTCGAGGATATTGTTGCGACCTTCTGCCCTGAAAAAGCCAACCCGGAAGATTGGAACTGGACAAGTCTCAACGAAGACTTCTATGTCCAATTCAATATGACTCCGTTGCCCCTGGAGGTGCCGGAGCGCGACTTGACGCAGGCGGTGTTGACGACTCATCTTAAAGAGCAGGTCCGCAAACGTTTTGAGGAGCGTGAAGACGAGTTTACGCCCCCGGTCATGTCGCATCTGATGAAAGTGCTGTTGTTGCAGACCATCGATGCACAGTGGAAAGACCATCTGCTGTCTATCGATCACCTCAAGGAGGGGATAGGGTTGCGGGGCTACGCCCAGAAAAACCCCAAAGAGGAGTACAAACGCGAAGCCTATGAACTGTTCCTGCAGGTCATGGGACGCATCCGGCAGGAAGTGGTGCAAAAGTTATTTCGCATTCAGTTGGCCAAGGAACAGGATGTGGAGCGCTTGGAAAGTCGTCAACGCAGGCCCCAGATGGTGTTCAACCGTGCCGGTGGCGAAGACGTGCCGGCCAAGCCGACTGTTCGCCAGGACAAAAAAGTTGGTCGCAATGATCTTTGCCCTTGTGGAAGCGGTTTGAAATATAAGAAATGTTGTGGCCAGGGATGATATTGCCATAACTTGTAACCCTTCGCTGAGATATAGAAGGAGCGCGTAATGACAACAGTCAAGGGGTTCACTTTTGCAGCCCGGTCGGCAGGTATTCGCAAATCCGGACGGCTCGACCTCGGTTTGATATTTTCTGCAAAACCTGCCAGATGTGCGGGCGTGTTTACAACGAATAAAGTCCAGGCGGCACCGATTCTGGTTACCGCGCCACGGTTCAGCGGCGGTTTGTGTCAGGCTGTGCTGGTCAACAGCGGGAATGCCAATGCCTGTACCGGTGAACCTGGCTTGCGTGATGCCGAGCATTGCAGTCGCCTGTTGGCCGACAGTCTGGGAATCGACGAAACGCTGGTGGCGGTTTCCTCTACGGGAGTTATCGGGCAGCCGTTGCCCATGCCGTTACTTGTTGAGGCGATACCAAAATTATCCGAAGGGTTGTCAGGTGATGGTGTGTCCGATGTCGCCACGGCAATCATGACCACCGATTCTTATTCAAAAATCTCGAGTCGGGAGGGCAGCGCGGGACAAAAGCCCTATACCGTCCTCGGTGTGGCCAAGGGCGCCGGGATGATTCATCCCAATATGGCAACCATGCTTGCATTTGTGATGACCGATGCCTGCGTGGAACGGGAGTTTTTGCAGCAGGCGTTGCGCCGGGCTGTCGCGGGTTCTTTTAATATCATTACGGTGGATCGGGATACTTCGACCAACGATATGGTCCTGGTGCTGGCCAACGGTGAGGCCCAGAACCCAGAAATAGTCGCAAATACCCCTGCTGGCCAGGAGTTTGCTGCCCTTTTGCAAGAGGTTCTGCTTGATCTGGCCAAAATGATCGTGCGCGATGGTGAGGGGGCCACGAAGTTGGTGCATGTGCAGGTACGCGGCGCCGCCGATGCAGCCGATGCCCGGCAGGTGGCGTATAGTGTGGCGACCTCTAATCTGGTGAAGACAGCATTCTTTGGTGAGGATGCCAACTGGGGGCGTATTATTGCCGCTGTCGGTTATTCCGGAGCCCAGGTTGATCCTTCCCGCATCGATATTCTGTTTGATGATGTGCCGGTGGTGCAGGGAGGTCTTGGCACAGGACCCGAACGTGAGGCTGAGGCGACGGCAGTGCTCAAGCAGGCTGAATTCGCCGTAAATATTAACCTTGGCCTTGGTGAGGCACAGGCGGAATATTACACTTCCGACCTGACCTATGAATACATCAAGATCAACGCCGATTATCGGACCTGATATCCGTATTTTGGGGTCTTTTTATTGTTTGATTCTGTCCGGGCCACCTCGGGGCGGTACAGTCCGTCCCGGCGTGGCCCTTTTTTGACCTGGACTACTCGTGAAGATTGCTTGCGAGACATCCGGGGAGAGGTGGCTGCATGGAATCCCCTGCCTGTTTTATCGACCATACTTTGCTCAGGGCGGATGCGACATCCGCTCAAATTCAGCAGCTTTGCCGTGACGCACAGGACTGGGGCTTTGCTTCGGTCTGCATTCCCCCCCGGTTCGTTTCCGTTGCAGCTGCATGTTTGCAAGGGACAAAAGTGGCGGTCGGTACCGTGGTGGGGTTTCCCCTTGGGTACGATGTCACCGCCACCAAATGTGCTGCGACGGCACAGGCGGTTGCTGCCGGGGCGAGGGAAATCGATATGGTTATACCTTTGGGGGCGGCGATGGAGGGCCGTCTGGATGTCGTACGGGAGGACGTATGCAGGGTTCTGGACTCAGCTTGCGGTCATACCCTTAAGGTCATTATCGAATGTTGCTATCTGGATAATGCGTTGAAAGAGCAGTTGGTTGAATTGCTGGCTGATGCAGGTGTCGCTTACGTGAAAACCTCTACAGGGTTTGCCAGGGCAGGTGCAACAGTTGAGGATATCCGGCTTTTGCATCGGGCGGCACAAGGCCGACTAAAAGTTAAAGCTGCTGGCGGGATCCGCGATTGGGAGTCCTGTCGTGCCATGCTGGAAGCGGGAGCGCACCGCGTCGGTACCAGCAATGGGGTGGAGATCATGCACCAATGGCAAAGGGAGCAGGCACGATGATTTCAACGCTTTGGCAGAGGGTGGTGTTGATAACCCTGGACGGTGTAGGCGTCGGTGGTCAACCGGATGCCGCAAGTTACGGGGATCAAGCCGCAAACACTTTACCGCATGTTGCCGAATATTGCTGTGGTTTGCGGTTGCCCAACCTTGCTCAGTTGGGGCTGGGCAGAATCGTACCTATCGCCGGTGTTGAGGCCGTTGCTGAACCGTCTGGTGTTTTCGGGCGCATGCTGGAGCGTTCCGTGGGGAAGGACACCACCACCGGGCACTGGGAGTTGGCGGGGTTGGAGCAGGGGAAGCCTTTTGCGACATATCCTCAAGGATTTCCTGAAGAGGTGATAGATGCTTTTGCCGCGCTTGCCGGGGTGCGCCCTCTGGGCAATATTGCGGCCAGCGGTACCGAGGTTTTAAGGCTTCTCGGGGAAGACCATCTACGCAGTGGGCGGCCCATTGTATATACCAGCGTTGATTCGGTTTTTCAGATTGCCGCCCATGAAGATGTGCTGCCGCGCGAGCGATTGTATGCTCTGTGCGAGGGAATGCGGCGGGTGCTTGATGGGTACTATGTCGGGCGGGTTATTGCGCGACCTTTCGTCGGCACACATGCCGATAACTTTGAACGCACCGCAGGTCGACGCGATTTTTCCATGCCACCTCAGGGTGATACCCTGCTTGATACTTTCCAGCAGGCCGGTATGACCGTGGTTGGTGTCGGAAAGATAGGCGATATCTTCGCAGGTAAGGGGATTAGTCGCTCGATAAAAAGTACCTGCAACAGCGATGGAATGAATAAAACTCGTGAAGCATTGATATCACTTGATCGTGGCATGGTGTTTACCAATCTGGTTGATTTCGACATGCTGTACGGGCATCGGTTGGATGCTCGTGGATTCGGACGGGCACTGGAAGAGTTCGATGTCTGGCTGGGGGAATTTATGGCGGAGCTGCAGGTTGGCGATCTTTTGGTCATCACGGCTGATCACGGTTGCGATCCAACCACCGAAGGCACCGACCATACCCGTGAAAGCGTACCGCTATTGGTGTGGCACCCAGGTCTTGCCCAGGGGCGAAGCGCCGGAGTTCGCAACAGCTTTGCCGATGTTGCAGCGACAATTGCCGAGCTTTTTGGTCTGGTGCGTGGCAGCGGTACGAGTTTTGCCGATCAGTTGACCTGAGACAGCGGAGGGCGTTCGCCCCGTGGTGGTATTGGCAAGTGAACCACCGTATCCTCTGAAGGGGTGGTTGGCAGGTGTGTTTGCCAGCCATTGCGTGCCTTGTGGTGGGAAATTTCTTCCATGAAACAACTCTCGATATAGCGTTCGAGTAAGTGACTGCTGTGCGGTTGCAGTTCGATAAACTCGATACCGACGCCCTGTTGGTAGTTGTTCTTGGGTTCCGGATGAACGCAATAAAGCACCTGTCCGGTGAGTTCCAACTCTTGTTTCATCCCCAGCAAAGGCAGGACAATGCGAAATCTTTCCCTGTGATCCAGGCGGAACCCTGTTTTCATGAACAGGCCCCGAGAGCTGAGGCTCAAGATCTCACCAAGATGACATTTGTTGTCGCGGCAGATCATTCCCGGCAGGTTCAGATCGAGCCGCATATTTTGCCGCGGATGTTTTTCCAGGTGTTTCTGGATGGCGGAGAAAAGGGCAAAAATATCTATCGGAATATCCAGCCGTTCATGTGGCAGGTCAACGGCATGCTCTTGCTCTGATGTTTGCAGGACAATAAGGGAAGATCCCCCCTTGAGGCTTTTGGAAACAGCTTGGACGATTTCGCTATCTTTACCAGCAGTCAGCCAGTCTTCGTTAACAATAAGCAGGTCCGGACTGGTGTCCCGTATTAGCCTGGTCATGCGGTCCTGACAGTGGGCCGCCAGCACCCGATATCCCCAATGCTTAAGGGTGGTATCGAGGGTGGACAGGATGCTTTCTCTGTGTTCTCCGAGGAGCAGGCGTTTCATATACGCATTCCGTAAAAGGGGCCATGCCGATAGTAGAACGTCATTGCGAATTGTTACATATTGTCTACGGGTATATGTCAAGGATAGGTTTGGGTCAAGGGAAATCTTGTTGAATTTTAGTATCTGTCGGATGTCTCATTAATGGGGGGTGTATGTTGAAGGCCATATTTGTGGTTTTGGTGCTGGCGAGTTTTTTTGCCCAGGATGTATGTGCAGGTCAGCCTGAAATTCAGGCTGCTGAAGTCATTGTGACCACAGGCATACAGAATCGCACGCCTGTCGATACTGTCCGATCCTATGCGGCATCCGTAGGAACGCTTTACTGTTATTGTCGTATAATCGGTGCCGACTCGGAAACCACTGTGTGGCAAGTGTGGTATCACAACGGTCGGGAGGTGACCAGGACTGCGCTGCCGGTACGATCGTCGAACTGGAAAACCTGGTCAAAGAAGGTTGTTCCGGCGGCAGGGCGTGGTGACTGGCGTGTGGATGTCCTGGATGGGCAGGGAAAAGTTCTGGGTTCGCAAAGGTTTAAATTGCTGTAAAGGCAGAGGGTTGAAAGTAGGGGGGAAGCGACGCGCTTCCCCCCCGACCCGTATATGGGCTTCCTACTTTTTAGATTTACCTTTAGCTTTCTGTGCGCGAGCCTTGGCGAGGTTTTCACCGAGTCCACGGTCGATGGCCATCTGGCGACGGCTTTCCGAGTAGGCGCGTGCTGCCAGGGGTTGGGTGCGGGGAATGTCAAACTGTTTGCGATATTCAGATGCTGTCATGCCATGGGAAGTTTTCAGGTGGCGAGCGAGGGTTTTCATCGGTTTGCCACAGATCATGCAGACAACTTTATCTTTGCCAAACGCTTTTTTACGGGAAACAATGGGAGCCTGAGACGTTTCTTCTTCTTCTGCAACCGCTTCAACCACTGTCCCGCTTTCAATGGCGACCAATGCCTGGTGCAAATCGTTGAGTTCAGCGATAAGTTCTTCTTTTGTCATCGGTGTAGTCGATGCGTGGGATGCAACGATTTCGGCTGCCATTTCAAGTAAGTTTGCCATAGTGGCGTCCTCCTTAAGGATAAATTGAATTTCTTTTTTTGAAAGTACTTCTTACTAATACAATATATTCTCTTAAAATCAAGTAAAAATGCTGGTTTTAAATTTATTTATCTGAATGGCGACAAAATAGAGGTTGTTCTAGCTATTGGATGTTTGTTTTACGCCGGATTTTAATGTAGATGGTGCCAAAGAAGAGCCTGTCTTTACGTTGTTGTTTAGTATGAAAACATGGTGCTTAGGATTAAGTAGAAAGAAAAAATGCTGGTTGTCGGACGTGTTTTGTGAGTATGCGCAGGCTTGAGTTCTGCGATTGAAAATTATGTTTCAGGAACAGGGTTGATTCGGTATGTCTCTAATGCCCTGTTGTTTTTAGAATAAGACCACAAGGTAATTGCTGAACGTTGTTCCTGGTGTGGTCAATGATCGCAGTTGAAATCGCAGGGGCTGCTTTCGTGCGGAAAAGCTGTATGCTTACAGTTTTCTGGATGTTGATGTGTGATAGCAGAATGATTTATGAGACCGTTGGTCCTTGAATGATGTATGAATTCTTTGCGTCAGGATGCGGGCATCCTTAATCTGTTCAGAGGTGTTTATCCGCTTGAACAGAAATATGTAACCGAAAATCACCATTACGTCTACTCTCCTTTTTTGCAGGTTTTACAGAAGGGGGTGTTGGGTGAAGATTCTTGTCGATGTATCGGCTCATTTCGGTCGGCTGGTTGTGGTGAAATCAGGGACTTACTGCTTCATTTTTGTGACCTGGGAAGTGGTATAACCTATTGAAATTTCCAGTCAAAAAGCTTGACAGTATATAGTTGCTATGCTAGTTTTTAGGCGTTTTATGTTGTAGTTTGCAGGGGGCCTTGCGCAGTAATCTGATATGGATTTGTCACGAACGGTTATAGTGACTATCGTAGCGTAAGGTGTTGATGGGGTGATGTGCCAGGCAGGTTGTTCTTTTTTCGATCTGATTCGGTGCGGCTGTGCAAATCCAAATCGATGGCCCGATGTGCTTTGTTGACAAGGGCTGTTGCGCATTCTGTATGTTACGGGGAGGCTTGAATGAGCAAGAAGCTGTTGCTGGCCGATGATAGTATTACCATCCAAAAGGTGGTGGGAATCATCTTCGCAAATGAAGATTGCAGTCTTGCAGTCGTCGGAGATGGCGATTCCGCTCTGGCAGCTATCCGTTCTGAACGGCCTGACCTGATTATGGCTGATGTTGTGATGCCCGGGAAAAATGGCTATGAACTGTGTGCTGCGGTGAAACAGGATTCCGCCTTGCGGGACGTGCCTGTATTGTTGCTTACCGGCACCTTTGAGCCGTTTGATGAAGCCCGTGCCCGTGCTGCCGGTGTTGATGACTGGATCGTGAAACCTTTTGAGTCGCAAGCTTTGCTTGACAAGGTGGCAGAGCTTTTGGCCAAAGTTCCCGAGTCTTCTATTGATGAAATTTCTCTTCCCGACCTGGAAGACGATTTTGGCCTCGGTGTCGATTTTGCTGAACCGGTGAGTGCGGACGCCGACATGTGGCAAGAACTCCCTGACCCTTCCTTGGGGGGCGATGCCGCTGAAACTGTCCATGGCGAACAGCCTTCTTTGTCCGAATCAACCTCCGATGATTTTGATGAGCCGTTTTTTGCCGAGCTGGCAAGTGGTTCTGAATCTGTAATGCCTTTGGCTGGTGACGAACTACCTGAGAGCTTTGATGCCTTTGAGCCGCTCATGCCTGAACCTGGTTTGGAATCTGGCTCAGAGGGTTTTGCCGGGGAAGATGATCTCCCCCTTGCTATGGCTTCTGAGCCTGAGACCTCTGTCGAAAGTTCAGGGAGCGATCTTTGGTCGGGTACAGCGGATACCGACGAGGTACTGTTTCTCGACGAAGACGATATCCTGGACGAAGACCTTATGGCGGAAGATCTTGCGGCTGAACGAACCGCTGATTTGTCTTTTGATTCGGGAGCCGATGTGTTCAGTCCCGAGTTGGATAGCGTGACGGCTTTGGATGCCACGACGGCAGAGGCTGAGCC
>DIKU01000011.1:68586-81741 GCA_002424645.1 Pelobacter sp. UBA5610
GCTGAGCCTGTTGCTGAGCCGGAAAAACGAGATGGTCTTGGTTTTTTCCAGAACCCCGGACTTGTGGCCAAGATAGCCGCACCGCCTAAGCGGGATGGTCTGGGATTTTTCCAGAGTGCGGGACTTGTTGCCCGGTTGGCCCAGCCTGCTGTGGTTCCGGTAGAGGTCGAAGAGCCTGCTCCTGTCGTTGAAACAGAAGCTGTGGTATCTGGGCAGGCTGAAACCTTTGTGGCCGAAGCGCCAGTCGCTGAAGCGCCCCCCGTTAGTATTTCTCCCGAAGAAGTTGAACGGCGGGTTCAGAGTATTTCGGAAGAGGACTTGACCCGGATTGTCGAAAAGGTAGCTGCCAGCGTGGTCGAACGGCTTGCCGACACAATTCTGGAGCGTATCGCCTGGGAGGTCGTGCCTGACCTGGCCGAAGCGATCATTCGGGAAGAGATCCGGCATATAACCGCCAAGCCCTGATCTTTAACTGTTTGGTGTAACTTGCCATGCCGGTTAGTCCCGGTAGGTACCCAGGATCGGGGTGCAATGCAGAAGATACCCGATGTGACACGATGTCAGTTTGTGTTCCGATTTTTTTTGGGGGGGGTACCGGTTTTGCGATAAACCTGCACGTTGCAGGCTGAATAGTTGACGTACCGAACGGGGATTGCTAAAATCCCCGTTTGTTTTTTGTCGGCATGTGATAGGCCCATGCCATGCATGCATCGCTTAAAGGATGGACTGCCCATGGAATCAAAACTCCCCAAAGGTTATGAGCCTCATGATGTCGAGGCCAAATGGTATAAATTCTGGACTGACAACGGTTTGTTTCACGCGGATGAGACTTCTTCGAAGCCTCCGTTCTCCATTGTTATTCCTCCGCCCAATGTTACCGGTGTCCTGCACATGGGGCATGCACTCAATAACACCCTGCAGGATATCCTGGTGCGGTGGAAGAGCATGGAGGGGTGCGAAGTATTATGGCAACCAGGTACCGATCATGCCGGCATTGCTACCCAAAACGTGGTGGAAAAACAACTGGCGGCAGAAGGTAGCAGTCGCCACGATCTCGGACGAGAAGGTTTCGTCGATCGGGTTTGGCAATGGCGTGCCGAGTCAGGCGGGCAGATCATTAATCAGCTGAAACGTCTTGGCTCCTCCTGCGATTGGGAGCGTGAACGTTTTACCATGGATGAGGGGTTGTCGCGCGCTGTACGTGAAGTGTTCGTCACCTTATACGAAGAAGGTCTGATCTATCGGGATAATCGCCTGATCAATTGGTGTCCGCGCTGTCATACCGCGTTGTCGGATCTGGAAGTGGAGCACCAGGATCAGAAGGGCAGTCTCTGGCACCTTCGTTATCCTGTGGTCGGTACCGACCGTTACCTGGTGGTGGCGACGACACGCCCCGAAACCATGCTGGGCGACAGCGCTGTGGCGGTGCATCCTGAGGATGAGCGCTATGCCGATCTGATCGGCAAGTCGATCATGTTGCCGTTGATGGAACGGGCTATTCCGATTATTGCCGATGATTATGTCGATAAAGAATTCGGTAGCGGAGCGGTCAAGATAACCCCGGCTCATGATTTTAACGATTTCGAAATCGGCAAGCGGCACAATCTCGAATTCATCAATATCTTCGATGAATCCGGCGTCGTCAATGGAAACGGCGGAAGCTACCAGGGCCTGGAGCGTTTTGAGGCGCGCAAACAGGTTCTGGCGGATCTGGATGCCGCCGGATTGCTGGAGCGGGTCGATGAGCATCTTAATGCGGTAGGCGAATGCTATCGTTGCAAAACGGTTATCGAACCGTATATGAGTCTTCAATGGTATGTCAATGTGCAGCCTTTGGCCGAGAAAGCTATCGAGGCGGTGCAGACCGGACAGACCCGCATTATCCCTCAACAATGGGAAAAGACCTACTACGAGTGGATGTTTAATATCCGGGACTGGTGTATCAGTCGCCAGATCTGGTGGGGACACCGGATCCCCGCCTGGTTCTGCGGCAGCTGCAACGAGATCATTGTTTCCCGCGAGGATCCGACCGCTTGTGCCCATTGCGGATCCACGGAACTCCGTCAGGAAACCGATGTCCTCGACACCTGGTTCAGTTCGGCCCTGTGGCCATTCTCCACAATGGGATGGCCCGATAAAACAGCAACCCTGGAGAAATTCTATCCGACTTCCTGCCTGGTGACCGGATTCGATATTCTGTTTTTCTGGGTGGCGCGCATGATGATGATGGGCATTAAGTTCATGGGCGAAGTGCCTTTCAAGGATGTCTACATCCATGCATTGGTGCGGGATGCGCAGGGCCAGAAAATGAGCAAGAGCAAGGGGAATGTTATTGATCCCCTTACCGTTATTGATGAGTATGGAACCGATGCTTTCCGTTTTACCCTCGCTGCGTTTGCCGCTCAGGGACGGGATGTCAAGCTTTCCGTTGATCGCATTGCAGGGTATCGCAACTTCGTCAACAAGCTTTGGAACGCCAGTCGTTTCGCACTCATGAACCTCGATGGTTTTGAACCTGGCGAGACCAGTCTGGACAGCAGTACGCTAACCCTTGCCGAGAGATGGATCCTTACACGGTTGGCGGATGCCGCCAATGAAACCAGGCAAGCACTGGAAGAGTACAAATTTAACGAAGCCGCCAGCGTTCTTTACGCGTTTACCTGGCACGAGTTCTGTGACTGGTTTATCGAACTCAGCAAGGATGATCTTTACGGGGAAGACCTTGCCCGCAAAGCAACGGCTCAGACCGTGCTCTACACCGTACTTGAGCAGTTGCTGCGTCTGCTGCATCCATTTATACCTTTTATTACCGAAGAAATCTGGCAGGCATTGCCCGGTGCCCGTCCGACCGTATCGATCATGTCCGCTCCTTTTTCCAGCGTGGCGACGCTGCCTGTCGATCCGCAGGGGGCGGCACGGATGGAAATGGTTATGGATGTCATCAAAGGAATTCGTAATATCCGGGGGGAAATGAATGTCCCGCCAGGTAAACGGATTGCCGCGGTTTTGGAGTGCAAAACGGAGGATGCTGCCGACGTGCTGGCCGCTGGCGAGGGGTACATCAAGAGCCTTGCGCGGGTTGACTCTCTTGTCTTCGGTGTCTCTGTCGAACGCCCGGCGCAGGCGGCCACACAGGTTGCAGGGGAGGTCGAGATCCTGCTGCCCCTCGCCGGTCTGATCGATCTGGATGAGGAGCAAAAGCGTCTGGAAAAGGAAATCGCCAAGGTCGAAAAGGATGTTGTTATGTTCAGTAAGAAGCTCTCCAATGAATCCTTTTTGGCCAAGGCTCCCCCTGAAGTTCTGGAAAAGGATCAACAGAAATTGACCGACGCCCAGGAGAAACTGGCAATTTTGCAGCAGAGTCTGGATAAAATCGTTTCGTTAAAATAGCAGGAGTCAAAAGTTCGCTGCTGCCTTGTTGGTTTTGATCCGGTGTTATTATCTCGGCTAAACCTGTACGATGACAAAGCCCGCCCAACCTTCAGGTTGGCGGGCTTTTTTCATTGGCGTGGTTTTTTCCGGAGATTGTCTGTCTTGACAAACATGTCATGTTCCCTAGTCTTAAATTAGGTTCGTTTAAATAATTAAATGATACCTATTGTCTTGAGGCCTTTTGAGGAGTACCGCATTCGCAAGAGCCAAAGATGAGGAGACTGCAGCTGTGATATGGCCCTGGAAACAATTTTTAGGCTTGGGATTGCTCATCCTGGTTCTGAATGGAACCCTACTGCTGTTGAACTCTAAAGTTTTTCTCGGGAGTTTTATCCGACTGGAAAATAACCTCGCCCGGGAGACGGTGCAGCGCGGGGTCGGCGTTTATCAGGATGAATTGGTTTTTCTGGAGCGCATGACCAAAGATTGGGCCAATTGGGATGACGCATACCGGTTTATGCAAACCCGTGCCCCCGACTTTTATGAAAGCAATCTCGTTGAGAGTGCTTTTTCCACCCTCAATGTCAACGTGATATTGTTTCTGGATAAAAACGGGGCATTTGTGGCCGGCAAGGCGTTCGATCTTGTCAAACAGACCGAGGTGCCGGTCTACAGAGGGTTGCTGGAGGTGCTGGATGCCGAAAAGACCCTTGGCCGACTGAAAATCATGAGTCAGGGCGTCAACGGTTTGCTGAGCTTGCCGGAAGGCTTCTTGATGTTGGCCTGTCAGCCCGTGTTGACCAGTGAAAGACGGGGGCCTCCACAGGGAACGTTGCTGATGGGGCGGTTCCTGGATAAACGCGCGTTGCGCAGCCTGAGCGCCAAGGCGAATCTGCCCATGGAATTCAGCCGCCTTCGGTCGGGACGTGAATGGCCTGCGTGGTCCAAGGCAACGGGTGGCCAACCGGAGATTTTGTTGCGCACAGTCAATGCTAGAAGCCTGCGCTCGCGCATTCTGTTACGCGATATTTTCGGCGCGCCTGCGGTAGTCATGGCGGTGAGTCTGCCGAGGGATCTTTATAATCAAGGTCGCCACGCCATGTTGTACCTGCATCTGTGGATGCTTCTGGCAAGCGTTGTCTTCGGGTTAGGTGTATTTGTCGTCTGGGGACGGCTGCGGGGGTCTCGACAAAAACAGCGTGACAGTGAAGATCTTTTTCAGCATTTATTTCAGTTTTCCGCCGATGCCTTTTTTCTCTGTGACGAAGAGGGGCGGTTTGTGGATGTCAACCACCAGGCATGCGAAGGACTCGGTTTCTCCCGCCAGGAACTATTATCTCTAAGCTGGAACGATATTACCGTAGCCGCTATCGGTGATCTGATGGTCCGTACCCGGCGTTTGAACACCGCGCCACCGATCCCTATGGAAGCTATGTTCAGGGGAGCCGATGACCACACGTTCCAAGGTGATATAAGCGTCAGCCGCCTTGAATTGCAGGGCAAAAGTTTTTTCTTCGTGTTGGTGAGGGATATCACTGAGCGTAAGATCTCCGATGACCTGTTGCGCGAGCAAAAGGATCGGCTTAATTATCTTGCCTACCACGATGTGCTGACCAGTCTGCCCAATCGTCTAAAGGCGATCGAGCTTCTGCAGACCTACATTGCGCGCGCCAAACATCGGGACTCCATGGTCGCGGTGTTGCTGTTTGATATCGACCGATTCAAAAATATCAACGAATCTCTCGGGCATGATACGGGGGACGAAATTTTGATGGAGATAGCCACCCGCATTCAGGGGCTTTTGCGTGATACGGATGTGGTGGCTCGTTTTGGCGGGGATGAATTTCTCGTGTTATTGGAACATGTGGACGATGGAGCAGGAATAAAAACCGTTGCGGAAAAAATACTCGAGGCGATTGCGCGCCCACTGCATATCAAAGAACAGCAGTTTTATCTCACCGGCAGCATCGGAATCAGTCTTTTCCCCAAGCATGGGGAAGATATACAGTCGATCCTCAAGGCCGCGGACAGCGCTATGTATTTTGCCAAGGAGCAGGGTCGCAATACCTTCCGGTTTTTCATCCCGATGCTCAAAAACGATGTTGAAGCAAAGCTTTATCTCGAAACGGATCTGCGGCAGGCTCTTGAGCAAAAACAGTTTGTTTTGTTCTATCAGCCTGAGTTCAATCTCAATACCGGCAAGGTGGAGTGTCTGGAAGCTTTAATACGTTGGCAACACCCTTGCCGAGGCGTGGTAGGGCCTGGGGATTTTATCCCCCTTGCAGAGGATACGGGACTGATCGTTCCGATTGGCGAGTGGGTTCTGCAGGAGGCTTGCAACCAGGTGATGGCATGGAAGCAGTTGGGGCTTCCTCCGGTGAAGGTGGCCGTGAATATTTCAGCACGGCAGTTCCGGCAGTCCGGGTTTATTGAAATGGTCTATCGTGTTCTAAAGCAAAGTGGCATGCCTGTGGAGTTGCTGGAACTTGAAATTACCGAAAGCATGGTTATTCAAAGTGCCGAGCACGCGCGGAATATGCTGAAAATGTTGCGACAGACCGGCATCTGTCTGGCCGTCGATGATTTTGGCCTGGGGTATTCTTCGTTGAGTTATCTTAAGCAATATCCCTTTTCCAAATTAAAAATGGATCGAGAATTTGTCAAAAATGTCGTAACCAGTGCCAATGACAAAGCCATTGCTGCAGCGATTGTCGCTATGGGTGCCACCTTAGGGCTGGAGGTCGTGGCCGAGGGCATTGAAGGGCAGGAACAATTGGAAGCCCTTCGCGATTTGGGATGTCCTGCCGGGCAGGGATTTTACTTGACGGCCCCCCAAAATGCCGAAGAGACAGGACGCTTTCTTGCCCGGACCATGGGAGAAAACTCCCGTGTGGTCAAAGCTTTCAGGGCATAATGCCAGGGCATCAAGGTTCTATTTCAGTGGTTTTAAGCAACTGGGTAAGGCATGCGCGAATTTCACTGCTTACTCCCATCTTCAATATCCGTTTGCCCACTTTTTCCGCCTCATGACTGGAAATACGGCTCAACATCATTTTCATACGGGGTATGAACGGCGCTGCCATGGAGAATTCGCGAATTCCTATACCGATCAGGGCCAGTAGATTCAGAGGGTCATTCGCCATTTCACCGCACAGACAAAGCCCCTTCCCCTGTTTCTGCGCAATGCGTGCGACATTGTGGAGAACTTGTAATACCGCCGGGTGCAGAGGGTCGTAATACCGGTTGACCAGGGGGTTGTTGCGGTCAGCCGCCAGAAGGTATTGAATCAGGTCATTGGTGCCCAGGGCAAAGAAATCGACTTCATGGGCCAACCAGTCGGCAAGTTGTACGGCAGACGGCACTTCTACCATCATCCCCAGGGGAACATCCGCGACAAACGGTACTCCTTCCTTTCTTAGTTTCTGACAGGCTTCCTCAACAACGGCTTTGCATGCCCGGATTTCCTCCACTCCCGAGATCATCGGGAACAGCATTTTCACCGGACCATGGCAGGCGGCCATGAGAATCGCCTCGATCTGGGTCTGGAAGATATCCAGGTTGTCCAGCGAGACGCGTACCGAACGCCAGCCCATAAAAGGGTTTTCTTCATGGGGTGGCCGGAAGTAAGGCAGCGCCTTGTCCCCGCCGATGTCGAGGGTGCGGATGGTGACGGGGTGTCCGTCAAAGCCTTTGATCACCCGGGAATAGAGTTGATACTGCTCCTCGCGGCTGGGAAAGTCGGGGCGGATCATGTAAGGGAATTCGGTACGGTAAAGTCCGACCCCTTCGGCTCCGTTACGCCGGGCGATTTCGATGTCGCTGACCAGGCCGACGTTGGCGCGCAGTATGACCTTTACGCCGTCGGAGGTTTGCGCCGGAAGGTCGCGGAATTTTTCGATCTGGTGCATTTGCCGACCGGCATCCTCTTCCAGTCTGCGATATTCATCCGCTACCTGCGGGTCGGGGTTGATGTGCAACAGTCCCGAGTTGGCATCAAGGATGACATGATCCTCCGGCGCCACATTTTTAAGGGCGCCCCGTACCCCCACAAGGGCCGGTATGCCAAGGGATTTGGCCATGATGACTGCATGGGAATTGCGTTCCCCGGCTTCGGTGACGATGCCGCGAATCTGCTCATGATCGAGGGACGCCATGTCCGAAGGCAGGATTTCCCGCGCGATGAGAATCCCGGGGTGTTTCAGCTGCAGGGGGTGGGGATCCTGTCCGGCCAGGTTGGCCATCAGGCGGCGGCCGATGTCGCGCATGTCCGCCGCGCGTTCGCGCAGGTAGGGGTCTTCCATTTTTTCAAAGGCTTCGACATAGTTGCCGATAACCCTCTCCACCGCGTAGCGTGCCCCGTGGCCCTGTTCGATTTCGTCCTGAAGCCTTTGAAGCATGGCGCGGTCTTCAAGGATCATCAAATGGGTGTGAAAGATGGACGCGTCGGCTTGAGAGAGTCTTTCAGCCATGCGTTTTTCAAGATAGAGGGTCTGAATGCGGGTCTGCTCTAAAGCCTCCTCGAGGTACGCTTTTTCCTTTGACTGATCGAGGACTTCCTCGTCAAGAATGTCGGTCAAACCGTGCTCGGCAGACATGACATGGGCGGCTCCCGCGGCCAGGCCCGGATAGGCAACCACTCCTCTCAGGGCGCTTTCCCTTGTTGTTTCAGGGCTCTTCGCTGCTTTGGCCGGGCGGGCTGTTCCGGCAGCCTGCCGCAGCGCTTGGGCATAGCGGTTGGCTTGTGCCTCCTTGTGCTGGATGGAATCGAGCAGGCGAGCATTGACGACGATGGAGGCAACCTGGAAGGCAATGGTCGAAAGGGCGCTGATATCTTCATCGCTGAATTTGCGAGAGGCACGGCTCTGAACAATGAGTGCCCCGATGGGGATATTGCGGTCGAACAGCGGAATACCCAGAAAACTGTGAAACCTTTCCTCTCCGGTTTCCTTGAAATACCGATAACGTGGATGGTTCTGCGGTTCCTGCAAGGCCACCACTTTGCACTTTTCCACCACCAGGCCGGTCAAGCCTTCGTTCACCTTCATGGTGACCCGGCCGACAGCACGGCGGGAGAGGCCCTTGGTGGCCCGCAACCGCAGAGTCTGCCGGTCTTCATCCAGCAGATAGATGGAACAGACGTCCGAGATGGTGCGTCGCGCCACAACGGAGACGATATTGTGAAGGGTTTCGTGCAGGTCGTGCGACTTGAGAATAAGCGTGCTGATATCCTCAAGGGTGCGAAGCCCAATGTGGTTTATATCTCTTGTTGCCATGATATCAGGCCTTTCATGGTGTGTGGCTGGTATGGGGCCTTGTTTGCTATATTAAGCGTTTTTCCCCGATGGCGAGACCGTTGAAAACTGCCGGCGAAGGATGCCATAACGTTCCATCAGTCGGTAGAACGTGCGTCGGGGCAAATTGGCTCGGCGCGCTGCAGCGGAAACGTTTCCGCTGGCTTCCCGCAGATACCGTTCCAGCAGGTCACGCTCGATCAGTTCCATCTGGTGGCCCCGCCTCGCGCGATAATCGTTGTTGGCTCCGGTCGGCACGGCCGTTTGTCCGCATGGTCCCCCAATCAAAGGGAGGGACAGGTGCTCCTGCCGCAAGATCTCTTCCTGGCTTGCTGCGACAGCCCGTTCTATGATCGAAGCTAACTCAGGGATGTTGCCCGGCCAAGAATAGTGGCGCAAGGCATCCAGGGCCAGAGGGTCGATGCCTGTGACATTTTTATTGAGCCGGCGACTGGCCCGTCGTAATTGTTGCATGGCCAAATCCGGCAACGCCTCCAGGCGATTTCTAAGCGGCGGTAATGTCAGGGTGCAAAAGCTGAGCCGGAAAAAAAGGTCGCCATTAAACCAGCCATCCCGGACGCCTTGCTCAAGATCCCGGTGGCTGGTGACGATGAGGCGTACGTCGATCGGCACCGGGGCTTGCGATCCGGCCGGGATAATGGTCCCCTGATCAAGGAACGTCAGCAGGGCGCGTTGTGTCTCCGGTCCGGCATCGGCAATTTCATCCAACAACAGGGTGCTGCCATTGGCCAGTTCCAGCATCCCCTGTGATGGTTTGACACCCTGTTGAGAGCCAAACAGCTCGGCTGTCAACTGGCGATCGTCGAGCCCGGTGCAATTGATGGTGGCCATCGGTTGACTGGCGCGGCGGCTATGGTGATGAATGGTTCGTGCCAGAGTTTCTTTGCCGGCGCCGGATTCTCCGCGTAGCAACAACGTCTTGTCACCGGGAGCCAGTTCCAGCGCCAGGTCCCGCAATCGTCGCATCATGTCGTCTTCGCCGAGGAGGTCCTCAGTGGATGTGTGTCGCAACAATTGTACAGCGTGTTGCAGACGTTGTTTCTCGCCCTCAAGACGTTTTATAAAATAGGGCAGACACATATCTTCCGTGGCCAGATTGCGGCAGACGGCGGTTGCGTGTTCCCGACAGGATGCGTAGCCGCAGGCACTGCAGTTGAGCTCATCGCGTTGGGTGAATTTGTCCGTGGAATGCAGTACCCGGCGGATGTTCTCGCCACTGGGGTGTTCATGGCGGCGCTGTCGGTTACTGAACGTGCGGGTCAGCGATACGCCGGCGCCATCTATGAGATGTCCTCTTTTCGGGCGCGATGTTTCGGTCTGTTGAGCAAATTGCCGTACCAGCTGGCCGCGGGCATAGGGTGACAGGCGGCTGGCTGGATCGCAAGGTCCCAGGCAACCGCCCCGGCACAGACGCAGGTCGACAATTGCTGGTTTGATGCGGCCCGCAGCCAGATCCCGGAAAATTTCCAGGGCATTGCGGGCGCCTTCCACGGAAAGAACCTCGCCGAGATCGCCGGAAAACTCCGGGATAAAAGCAGCCAGGGTTCCACCTGTCAGGGGAAACTGTCGGCCCATGCTGAGTTCCGGTCCATCGAAAGGCGCATCCGGCATACACCCCGTGGTGATACCGGCTTGCTCCAGCAATTCGGCTGCTTCCGCAAATGTCAGGGCTGCGTCGACCGTATCCTGTATCTGTTCATCGGTGGTTTCGAGTTTGCCTGCAAAGCAGGAACTTATGGTGACAATACGCAGCGGGCCGTTGTGGGCACTGCGTACCGCTCGAGCTGTTGCCACCAAGGGGGAAACCAGGGGTGCCAGGTTGCGTAACAATTGGGGGAAATGACGTTCAACAAGGGCTACGACTGCCGGGCAATGACCAAGAATAATCGGTGCTTGCGAGGGTGCCGGAGTGTCGGCGTATAGCCGGTCGGCCAGCAACTCCACCCCCCAGGCTCCTTCCACGACAAGCTGAAAGCCCAGCTTCCGAAGCCCTGCGACCAGCTGCCCCGGGCGCGTGTCACCGATATAGGCCGGGAAGGATGGAGCCAGGATAGCCGCCATCGGTTCTTTGTGTTTCAGCAGGCGTCGGCAACGCTCCAGCGCGCTCGGCGCGCTGCGGGCCTGTTGGGAGCAGATTTGCAGGCAGCGGCCGCAACCTATGCAGCGACCATGGCTCAGGTCGGTGCCTTCCGCTGTGACGCTGATCGCCTTAACGGGGCAGTGACGAACGCAGGCATAACATCTGCGGCAACGTTGCGCATCGGTTTGGATAGCACCCATGGACGATTCCGATTGATTCAGCGAGAATTGTGTTCAGGAGAGAGGGACGCTAAGAATGGTCGAAGTGTGCCACTTTTGCCACAGGTAAGTCAAACGATATTTGCAAAGGCGGTGACTGGTGACTGGTGACTGGTGCGGCAAAAAGCAAATAACTAATCACTAATCATCGGGCAATGCGATAGCGGCCAACCTCGTCGCTGAAATGACACGCGGCCAAATGACCATTGCCCTGGTCGGTCAGTTCCGGGGACTGCTGGCGGCACAACTCTCGGGCATAGGGGCAGCGGGGGTGAAAATGACAGCCGCTGGGAGGATTGAGAGGGGATGGTATTTCGCCGATCAGAGGACGTTTTTGCTTGCGGGCGTGAGGGTTGGGAATAGGGACCGCATTCAGCAGCGCTTCACTGTAGGGGTGGCGGGGAGTCTTGTAAAGCTGGTCGGCGGGGGTCAGTTCCACAATGCGCCCGAGGTACATGACAGCGACCCGGTCGCTGATATGTTCAATGATGGACAGGTCGTGGGCAATAAACAGATAGGTAAGTTCGAATTGCTGTTGGATATCCTGCATAAGGTTGACTACCTGCGCCTGAATGGAAAGATCCAGGGCCGAGACCGGTTCGTCGGCAATAATCAAGCGGGGTTTCACCGCCAAAGCCCGAGCAATACCGATGCGTTGGCGTTGTCCTCCGGAGAATTCGTGGGGATAACGGTCCATATGGGCTGCCCCCAAGCCGACGGTTTCCAGCAGACGCATAACTTCCTGCTGCAATTCCCGACCTTTGGCCAAACCATGAATCTTTAGGGGTTCGCCGACAATGTCGGCCACCTGCATGCGGGGATTGAGGGACGAGTAGGGATCCTGGAAGATCATTTGCAGATCCCGACGTCGCGCGCGCATCTTCCCCGGGGACAGGGTCAACAGGTCCTCCCCCTCGAAAAGCACCTCGCCGCCATCCGGTTCCAGTAGCCTCAGGATTGCCTTGCCGGTGGTCGATTTGCCGCAGCCCGATTCGCCAACCAGCCCCAGGGTTTCACCGGCTCGCAGGCTGAAAGAAACTCCGTCGACAGCCTTGAGGGCAAGATGCTTGCCGGCCAACGCGCCGGTAGTCACCTGAAAGGTTTTCCGCAGGTTTCGTACCTCAAGCAGGTTGGTCATGCATTCCTCCAGCAGCGAACATAATGATCCGGAGCCACTTCCAGCATAGGTGGAAGTTTGCCCATCTCGGGGGCGAAGGGGGCCGGACAGGTGTCCAGAAATGTGCCCGTAGCGGTTTGCCCCGTTATCGGTGCAGCCTGATTCATGGCCAGACGGTGCTGTTTTTGGCCGATCTTGGGCAGGCAAGCCAGCAGATTGCGCGTGTAGGGATGCCGCGGGTCGTCAAAGATAGCTGTGACGGGTGCGTACTCCATGATCAGCCCATCGTGCATGATGGCGACCTTGTCGGCTGTTTCGGCCACCACGCCCAGGTCATGGGTAATCAGCAAGGTTGCCATCCGATGTTGGGATTTCAGATCGTCCAGCAACTGAAGGATCTGGGCTTGAATGGTGACATCCAGAGCAGTCGTCGGTTCATCCGCAATGAGCAGTTGGGGGCGGCAGGCAAGGGCCATGGCAATAATCACCCGTTGCCGCATACCGCCGGACAGTTGGTGCGGGTATTCCCGACAACGCTGTTGCGGTGATGGGATGCCAACCTGGTCCAAAAGGTCGGCGGCCTTTCGCAAGGCTTCTTGACGATTCAGCCCCTGGTGGACCCGTAAAACCTCGGCAATCTGTTCCCCGACGCAAAACACCGGGTTGAGAGCCGTCATCGGTTCCTGAAAGATCATGGCGATCTTGTTGCCGCGCACTCGACGCATTTCCATCTCGGGCAGCAGGCGAAGGTCTTCTCCCTGGAACAGGATCTCCCCCTCTACAACCCTCCCCGGGGGCGGCACAAGGCGCAGTAGGGACAAGGCGGTGATCGATTTTCCGCAGCCGGATTCGCCGACCAGCGCCAGCGTTTCACCTGCGTTGAGAGAGAAGTCGATACCACGCACAGCTTTGGTAAGGCCGGCTTTGGTGAAAAAATAGGTGCGCAGATTGCGGACTTCGAGCAGGTGGGGCATGGACGCTCCTTTTGCGGCTGGTTGCAGTCAGCCAATGTAGCCGGAAAGCAATGCATCGTCAAGTAGGGGAGTGATCACCAGG
>DIKU01000011.1:81843-86048 GCA_002424645.1 Pelobacter sp. UBA5610
AACTAATTACCAATCACTAAATAACGAATCCCCGCCTTACATCCTTCCCCTGCTTATGCGGGCATGTTAGAATCCGCTTCTTGAAACACAATTTACCGGAGGTTTTTTGATGTCCCTGAACGCACAGCAGGATAGCCGTGTCCTTGGTTACCTGATCGAAGAAACCGGGCTGCAGACAAGCCAGGTTGTCAACACCATTGAATTGCTGCGCGAGGGCGCTACGGTGCCCTTTATCGCCCGCTATCGTAAGGAACGTACCGGCGAACTGGATGAGGTGCAGATTCGCACCCTGGAAGAGCGCCTTGCTTATTTCACCGAACTTGAAGAGCGTAAAACAACGGTCCTGGCTTCCATCGACGAACAGGGTAAGCTGACGCCGGAGCTTGCCGCCCGTATTGGCACGACCCGCCAGAAGAATGAGCTGGAAGACCTGTATCTGCCGTACAAGCCTAAACGTCGCACCCGCGCCATGATCGCCCGCGAGCGGGGGTTGGAGCCGCTGGCCGACCTGGTGGCCGCCCAACAGCTTACCAGCGGTACCCCCGAGCAGGCTGCCGCACCGTTTGTCGATCCGCAAGGCGAGGTTCCCGATGCCGCCGCGGCTTTGCAGGGCGCGGCCGATATTTTGGCCGAGAGACTCAGCGAAGATGCCGATATGCGTGCGGTGGTGCGGCGACTCACATGGGAGCAGGGACTGTTTTGCTCCAAAGTGGCTCCCGACTTCGTGGACAAGGTCAGCAAGTTCGAGATGTATTACGATTATCAGGAACTGTTGCGCGAGATCCCATCCCACCGCATGCTGGCCATGCGTCGGGGGGAAAAGGAAGAAGTTCTGCGGTTGTCGATCGTCGCTCCGGAGGAGGAATTGCTGCAGCGCCTCAAAAACCGCCTGCTGCAGGGGGAAAGTATTTTTCAGGCGTTGATTGAAAATATTGCAACGGATGCTTATCGTCGTCTGATCGCGCCCTCCATCGAAGTGGAATTGCGGCTTGAAGCTAAAAAGCTTGCCGATGAAGCGGCTATCGGCGTGTTTGCCGACAACCTGCGCAACCTGCTGTTGTTGCCGCCGGCCGGCAGCCGCAGGGTTCTGGGGGTCGACCCCGGTCTGCGTACCGGCTCCAAGCTGGCTGCCGTGGATGGTACCGGGCGTTATCTGGAGGATGCGACCATCTATCCCCATACCGGAAAAAGCCAGGTGGAGCCCGCCCGTCAGCAGCTTCTGCGCCTGATTCAGACTCATGCCATCGAAATGGTTGCCATCGGTAACGGCACCGCTGGTCGTGAAATGGATCTTTTTGTACGCGAGACCTTGAGCCAGGCCGGAATTAATCTGCCGGTGGTGATGGTCAACGAGGCCGGGGCCAGTGTCTACTCCGCATCGGACATCGCCAGGGAGGAGTTCCCCGATCTGGACCTGACGGTGCGCGGCGCCATCTCCATCGCCCGCCGCTTGCAGGATCCCCTCGCGGAGCTGGTTAAAATCGACCCCAAGAGCATCGGTGTCGGTCAATATCAACACGACGTCAATCAACCCGCTCTCAAAAAAGCCCTCGACGATACCGTGGAAAGCTGCGTTAACTTTGTCGGTGTCGATCTCAACACCGCCTCGTGGGCCCTGCTGTCGTACGTTTCAGGGATCGGCGCGTCCCTGGCCAAGGCCATGGTGCGCCACCGGGAAAGCCAGGGTGCTTTCGCATCGCGCAAGGATTTGTTGCAAACTCCGCGCTTCGGTGCCAAGACCTATGAACAGGCCGCCGGATTTCTGCGCATTCGCGGTGGTTCCAACCCTCTCGACAATACCGCCGTGCATCCCGAGAATTATCCGACGGTGGAAAGCATGGCCGCCGATCTCGACCTGTCCGTAACCGACCTGGTGGCTGCTCCCGACAAAGTTGCCGGGCTGCGTCTTGAACGCTATGTAACCGAAACGGTGGGCCTGCCGACCTTGCGGGATATCGTCGAGGAATTGAAAAAGCCTGGGCGCGATCCTCGCCGTCAGTTCGAGACTGTTTCTTTTCGTGATGATATCCGTGAAATCAGTGATTTGAAGGAAGGCATGATCCTGCCCGGGACAGTCACCAATGTTGCCGCCTTTGGCGCATTTGTCGATATCGGTGTGCATCAGGACGGCCTGGTTCATGTCAGTCATCTGGCGCATAAGTTCGTCAAAGATCCCGGCGAAGTCGTGCGGGTCGGGGATGTCGTTAAAGTCAAGGTTCTCACCGTTGATACAGCCCGCAAACGCATCGGCTTGTCCATTAAGGAAGCGCAGCCTGAACAGGGCTCTGTCCAACGACCGGCACAAAGGCCCGAACGGAAACCTAAAAAGGAACCTCTAAAGGATGCCGCTGCCTGGGAAAATGCCGGTTTTCGGGTGCGTCGCAAATGATCGCGCTGCGAGCATAAACGGCTCAAGGTTTATTTCATGCACAGCCGCGAAGAAAACGGTTGAAGACCAACAAACACACATTGAACGCAGATAAAGGCGGATGCACGCGGATTAAGTCAAAACCGGCATCAAATCGATTTGTTACTTCTTTCGTCTGTGTTTTATACTTACCTGGAAAAAGGTTTTATCCGCATTTATAAGAAGTTATCTGCATTCGAAAGAAGGTTTTGAGGTGGGGTGTGTTGCAAAGAGATAAAGCCGCAGAAGATTTTCTTCACGGTTTTTTGTGCCAAAAGTAGATGTTTGGCTGTACATGTGATGAAGTCTTTGGCGATTACAGTTGCACGTAGCCAAGAATGAAAGCGTCACAGGCCAGTTTGATATGCCATAGGGAGATAACGGGTGGAAAAACTTGTCGATTTGCATTTGCACAGTCATTGTTCCGACGGACTCTATGCTCCGGCCGAAGTTATCCGCCGCGCGGCGGAGGCCGGGTTGACGGCAGCAGCATTGGCTGACCACGACAATGTTGACGGGGTCGATGAAGCCATGCAGGCAGGGAAGGTTCACGGTGTCGAAGTCCTCTCAGCCGTAGAACTTTCGGTGATGTGGGAATCTTTTCGCGATATCCATCTGCTTGGCTACGATATCGACCACCACCATCCGGTTTTAAAGTCTGCCTTGCAGGAGTTTCGTGATTTTCGAGCCGGTCGCAATGAACAGATTGTTGAGCGCATCAATGAAAAACTCGTGACCGAAGCGCGCGCCCCCATTTCTTTTGCCGAGGTTCAGGCCCATGCGGAAGGGAGTCTTGGGCGGCCGCATATCGCCATGGTTCTTATTGAACGCGGATACGTGCGCAACCACGACGAAGCCTTTGTCAGGTACCTGGTACCGTGCGACGTGCCTAAACGTTACTTCCCAATCGACGAAGCCATCGATTTGATTCATCAGGCTGGTGGCATAACCTCACTGGCTCATCCACCGTATATCACGGACGATCGGCGGCAATTGCGGCAAATGTTCGACACTTTTTCCGAAATGGGGCTGGACGGTATCGAGGCCTACAATAACCGTTGTACCAATGCCGATATCGACTGGTACATATCCGAGGCCAGGCGTCGCGATCTCATCATCACCGGCGGATCCGATTATCATGGTGTCGAGGGGGCCGATATTGTCATCGGTGGTGGACGAGGCAATCTGCGCATCCCCTATCGATGTGTCGAGGATATCCACCATGCGGTGGCTCGGCGCGCCGGCAAGGGCAAGCCATGACGCGTGATATGCCCCCGGTATTTATCGATTTCGAGGCCTCCAGCCTGTCGGGTTTTTCCTATCCCATTGAGGTGGCTTGGGGGACACGTACGGATGATGTACACAGTTGCCTTATCTCACCCTCCCAGTGCCACGATTGCATCGACTGGGACGAGGGTTCCGAGTTGCTGCATGGTCTTACCCGGCGTCAGCTCCTTGAGCAGGGCCTGCCCATGGGGAAGGTCTGCGATCTGTTGGACGATGCCTTAAAAGGGCGACAGGTCTTCTCCGATGCCAACGGGTACGATAATTTCTGGCTGGAAAAATTGTTTCACGCCGCTGGCAGGACGCGGCCTTCATTCATGATCCGCCATGTGGATGAACTGCTGTGCGAACGACTGGCGCCGCAGTTGGTGCATCGCCGGGAATTGGTGGCGGCCCTCGAGGAACTTCGCCAGGCTGCCCGCGATAAAGTGCCGCGACAGCACCGCGCCGGTTGGGATGTGCGGTTTCTGATCGAACTTTGGGATATGGTTTGCCGGCGTTGGCCGGACGAGGG
>DIKU01000045.1:0-3182 GCA_002424645.1 Pelobacter sp. UBA5610
CGTCGATGGTATTCGTCCCGTGGGTGAATGTTGGGGTTGTGAAAATAAAGAGTCACCGCTATTCCGGCGCCGACCAGGGCTTCCAGAACCCCTCCGGCGCATGGCGCACAGCAGCTGTGCAAGAGCAGCGATCGGGTCCCGCCTGGCAGTTCGAGGGTCGTGCTATTTTGGGTCGCGGACTTTTTCAAACAAATCTCTCCGGATGTGACGCAGCCTGGTCTTCCAGGCATCCCGCAGTTTCATCAAGGCATGCTTGGTTTTATCCTGAATATACGGATTGTTCCTGTTCGATCCAGGTTGTCGGTATTCTCTCCATGTCGGATATATTGCACCAGTATATCCTCAAGGGGCCATCCCGGACAAGTTTTGCCGTCATCTTCGGTTGTACCGGGAATTCCCAGGGGGAACAGTTTGTTAAAAGAAAGACTTGAAATAAACTTTGTATTTGTCTTATTGTGCAAATAGACAATAAGGAAAGGTTAAGCAGCTTGCCAAAATCCAGAGCAGAGCTGGACTATTCTACCAATTTTTTCAAAGCACTGTCCCACCCCACCAGGATTGTGCTGGTCGTGGAGTTGGCGCAAGGGGAACAGTGCGTACGTGCCTTGACCGAGAAGGTTGGTGCCGATATGTCCACCGTTTCCCGCCATCTGCGGGAGCTTAAGAACGCCGGGATTATCCGTAGTGAAAAACGTGGCAATCAGGTTTTTTACTGTTTGCGCACGCCGTGTATCCTGAATTTCCTCGAATGCATTCGCAATCTGCAACGTGCCGAGTAGCTAAACCATCCATCCTGCACCGGTCGTGTTAACGAAAAGGAGTCAGGTATGAAATGGAACAAGGAATGGAAATCGCTGGCGCTGATCGTTGGCGGGTTTGTGCTTTGCTATTACCTGCCCGTCGATTGGCTACGCAGCCTCGATCGTTTGCAGAACGCGGTGTGGGAGTCGCTGTACCTGGTCAAGTGGTATGCCCGCGAACACGTTCTGCTGTGCCTGGTACCGGCTTTTTTCATTGCCGGTGCGGTGGGGGTTTTCGTCAGTCAGGCCGCGGTGATGAAATACCTTGGCGCCCGTGCCAACAAGGTTCTGGCCTACGGCGTGGCGGCGGTATCGGGGTCTATTCTGGCGGTGTGTTCGTGCACTATCCTGCCGTTGTTCGCCGGGATCTATCGAATGGGTGCGGGTCTCGGTCCGGCCTGCGCTTTTTTATATTCCGGTCCTGCCATCAATATTCTGGCTATCATATTAACGGCCAGGGTCCTCGGCCCTGAGATCGGTATTGCCCGTGCTGTGGGTGCGGTATCGTTCAGTATTGTCATCGGGTTATGCATGCATTTTTTCTTCCGCAAAGAAGAACTTGAAAAGCGTGATGCCAATATGGTGATGCCGGAACCGGAGGTTTCTCGCCCCTTGTGGCAAAATGCTCTATATTTTGCAGCTATGGTCGGTATCCTGGTGTTCGCCAACTGGGGGCGCCCGACTGCCGAAACCGGTTTGTGGCATGCTATTTATGCCTCAAAATGGCTGATTACAGGGGGTTTTGCACTGTTGTTGGGCCTCATGTTGATACGCTGGTTTGGAGTTCGCTGGTGGAAAATCGTCCTGGTGGCGATCCCCACCGTTATGCTGGCGGAGTTTCTGCCGCAGGCCCCCAGCATTGCGTTTGTGGTCGGCGTGGTGGGACTGTCGATCATCATCAACACCGAAGGGGAGGAAATGCATGAATGGTTCAGCACCTCCTGGGGATTTGCCAAGCAGATCCTGCCTCTGTTGCTGATCGGTGTCATCATCGCCGGGGCCTTGCTTGGTCGTCCGGGTTCGGAGGGTCTGATCCCTTCGGATTGGGTCGCACGCTCTGTCGGCGGAAATTCCCTGGGCGCCAACCTGTTTGCTTCCGTGGCCGGAGCCTTCATGTACTTTGCCACCCTGACCGAGGTGCCGATTCTCGAGGGGCTGATCGGTTCCGGTATGGGCAAGGGGCCGGCCCTGGCCTTGCTGCTGGCGGGACCCGCTCTAAGTCTGCCGAATATGCTGGTCATCCGCAGCGTCATGGGTACCAAAAAGACCGTGGTGTTTGTGCTGCTGGTCATGGCCATGGCCACGATCAGCGGTCTGGTTTTTGGGACCTTTTGGGGATAGTTGTAAATAAACGTTGGAGTTTCAGACACACCTGTTGCTTTTAGTGATCGAAAGGAAATGCAGATGAAAAAGATACAGATACTCGGCACCGGCTGCAAAAAGTGCCAGACCCTTATGGAAAACGCAAAAATGGCGGCCGATCAACTCGGCATCCAATATGAAATGATCAAGGTTTCGGATATCAAGGATATCGCCGGATTCGGCGTCATGCTAACCCCGGCCCTTGCAGTCGATGGCGAGGTCAAACTGGTCGGTAAGGTCGCCAAACCGGAAGAGTTGAAGCAGTATCTGGCTTGAGTCTGGCGATTGCATACACGACGCTCGCAATTGCAATGATGTTTTTGGGAAAATCAGATTTTGGAAAGGCTGATGCCGGATCTTGCCGGCTTTGCCTCTTAATCTATCTCTAGGAGGGACAATCATGCGTATGTTGGCGGAATTTTTTCCGGAATTCACCGAATTATTGGATCAGATGGACGACCTCTATCTGAAAAAACGCACCATCGATGAAAAGACCTACCAGTTCATCGCCTTTGCACTGTCTATCAAGGGACGTTCCAAACCCTGCGTACTCAAGCATTTCAAAGGTGCTCTGGAAGCAGGCGCTACCGTCAAGGAACTGTCCTATATCTTCGCTCTGACGATGCGCGAAGCGGCCGGTGCTGATGACTGCTGGACCCACGATGTGCTGGGTGATTGGAAGGAAATTGTTGCCGGCAACGTCGATTGCGGTTGTCCTGAGTAACTTATCAAGAGCCCATCCCCGGGGCTGATATTTGTCCCGGGGATGGGTTCTGATAAACCTGTAATCCGTTCTCACGCTCGCTCCTTTCAGTCGCTCAAGACGCAAAGACGCCAAGAAAACCGGAATTGCCTTCCTTTGCGGTCTTTGCGGCTTAAGTGAGCAAAGCGAACGAGCGTGAGATGGGTTTTAGAGCTTTTGTTTTAGCCGGTGGCTGGAAGGGTATTGAGGCCCATGCAGCCACCTGTGGTCCTCGTCAGCACACCGGATGTTTTCCCTCGATCAACTCCCTGCACAGC
>DIKU01000045.1:3289-4299 GCA_002424645.1 Pelobacter sp. UBA5610
CCGATTTGGCTGACCAGAAAGACATACACCTCCTGCAGACCCGGTATCTCCTCATGGATCTTGCGTGCTGCGTGGTGCGCCAGCACATTGTAGATTTTGCCGACATGGCTGACCGGGTTCTTGCCCGCGACCGCTTCGGTACCGATGGGGCGGCCTACGGGGATCAGGCCGTTGACCCGGTTGCCGCGTCCGACCTGGCCGGAGTCGGCATCCTCCGCCGAAGTGCCGAGCAGGCTCAGATAGACACCTCCCAGCCCCCGACCTGGCTGATCCAGGGTGTTGAGATGGACCCGAGCCTCGTCAAAATCGGGCAGAGCGGTTGCAAATCGCTGCATGTCGGCGAGGATGGCGCGCTTGCGCTCAAAATAGGTCTTTTCGCAGTCGATCTGGCCGGCCATCAGGGGCATGGCCACGGTCAGGTCGATGCGTCGGTCGCGGCGCACCCCCATGACTTTGACGTCTTCGCCGGTTTCGGGATAAAGGTTTTTGAACGCGGCACCGTTGACATAGTGTTCCAACGCCAGCACCGCTTGCTCCGTGGGGCTTAAAGGGTAGTATCCTACCGCCGCCGAGCTATCGTTGGCGCAGCGCACCGCCCCGGCACGGGAGAAAATATCGGTCAATTCCGCAGAGCCGGGGGCCAGCAGGACCCGGCATTTAAGGTGCTGGTCCGGGTCGATAAACCGCATGTGGGCAACCAGCCAGTCGCGCACCGCCTTGTCGGCAATCTCCGCCACCGGTACATGTTGGCCCTGCACTAGAACGGTTGCCCGGTCGCCGATACTCAGTTCCATCGGCTTGAGCAGGCGGCCGCCGCCGAACCATTTTTCGACACTGCCTGCGGTGAGCAGGCCCTTGTCGATGTTGTGATGCAGGACCGAGCCGAACTCCTTCAGATAGTAGCATGACAGTTGCTGGGATATGGACTCCAGCATGGCGTCGCACATGCTGTCGGGATGACCAACCCCTTTACGCTCCACGATCTCGAATGGCTGATCGGCCATCGCCCG
>DIKU01000045.1:4379-4771 GCA_002424645.1 Pelobacter sp. UBA5610
CTGGACGCCAGCTATTGTTGAGGAACGGGTCCCCGTAAATAATCCTCAGGCGTTGAAAAGGGCGTAGATTCTGACCGGCCTTGATCTTCCCTGGCAAACATGTTAGCCCTTTTAGGAACTCTAACCCGCGAGGTGTCATGCAGGAATTCGTAAGTGCTTCAACTCTTTTGTTTATGCTGCTCAACCCCTTTTTACTGGTCGTCTACCTCATCGACGTGTTTCAAAAGCTCTCTACCGCAACGTTTATCCGTGTCATTTTGCGTGCGGGGTTTATCAGCATCGTGGTATTTTCCGCTTCGGCCCTGCTGGGGGACGTAATTTTCGAAGATGTGCTTCAGGCCCGCTTTGCATCGTTTCAGGTTTTTGGCGGCATCGTTTTTCTGCTCATCGGC
>DIKU01000045.1:4862-9503 GCA_002424645.1 Pelobacter sp. UBA5610
AGTATCCTTATCGGTAAGCGCTTGGGGCCGTGGCAGGCGATCCTGGCAATTACCCTGACGGTCCTGCTGAGTGCGGCGGTTATGATTATCCTCAAGCGGGTGCATGATTTTGTGCGGACCCATAATGAACCGATGGTGCAACGTTACATCGAGGTCGCAGGCCGGATTACCGCCCTGGTCGTCGGCACGTTTGCCATGGAGATGATTTTTCGGGGGGTTGAGACCTGGTTCAAGGCGTTTGGCTGAATCTTTCATCGGGGTTACCGCAGAGGGCGCCTAGAGCGCTGAGGTAATCCAACATCCAAAAACACCTCAACAGTCAGGGCCAGGCAGGATGTTCAGGATAGACAACCTTGTCCTCGGTTTTCCTGTTCTTCTCAGCGCACTCTGCGGGCTCTGCGGTGAATAGTTTGCTTGCAATGTTTTCCGGAAGGCACCGATAACCACAATCTGTTTAGCGGAATTCGATTTTGTAAAACAGATCGACACCGCTTTCCTCGCCGGTGGTTGATTCCAGTTCCCAATGCTCGCCGAGGCTGTAACGCAGGCGGAAGGCCTGGGTATTGGTAAACAGGGATTGCCCGATGCTCACATACAGGCTGGGGCTGAGATATTTGCCGATGGTCAGCATGGACCCCGATACGTCATCCTGGGTAGCCCCCTGTTCGATACCGAGTACGTCGACCCCCAGTGATCGCTTGAGGCGGTCACGCAGTACCACCGATTCCCCCTGGGAGAGGAGCAACCCGCCGGCGGTCATGAGCAGATCTGCCTCGCCGGCATTGCGGGCGGAGGCTCGCCCGAGTACGATATACGCCAACCGATCGCTGTCGGACATGGCCGGGTCGGAGGTCAGCTTGACCACCGGTGACCGCGGCGTGCCGCTGACCTGCACCCCTGCTTTGACTTTGCCGACGGTGCGCAGGGCAAGGATGTCGAGGGTGGGCTGATCGAGGGGTCCGTTGAAGAGCAGATTGCCGCGGGTGATATCGAGGCGGGTGCCGTAGGCGGCGTACTGCCCCTCGGCCACGGTGATGCGGCCTTCAGCGCTCAAGGACTTGGCGCCGATGGCCGTCAGGCGCAAGGCCCCGCTCAAGCGGGCATCGAGACCGGAGGCCTTGACCAGCACATGCTCCCCGAGCTTCAGCTTGATGTCAGCCTGAATTTTGAAATCCGGGCGTTGTTTTTCCGGGATTTCCTGACCAACGATGACCACATCTTCGCTGGGACTGACCACCGAAGGTTTTTTGTTATCCCGGATCATGACCTCCGGCAGGCCGATGGTACCTGCGACCTTGATCCCGGCGGGGCTGCCCGTCATGCGCAGATCCGGGTCGGCCAGCACCTGCAGTTCCGGAAAGTTGATGAGTTGGACGCGTGCGCCTTTGAGGGTCAGGTCGTAGTTGCCCGGCTTCCAGTCACGTAGCTGCAGACTGCCGGCACCGCGCAAGGTGCCGTCGCCGGAACGCAGGGACAGACTGTCAAGCAGAAGGCGATCCCCGTCCAGGCGCGCAACCAACCCGACATCCTTCAACTCGATGCCGGCCACCGGCAGATAGGCGCCGGCCTCAAGCAGACGTGCCTGTCCATCGAGCCGCGGTTTCCCCCAGGTGCCGCCGGCATGCAGATTGATTTCGATGCGGCCACGGGTTTCCTGCACCACCCCCGGCATCAACGCGCTCAATAAACCCAATTCCGCACTACGCCCCTCGAGGGTAACTTCCAAAGGCCCCTTGTCCAGGGGGGTGACAGGCAGCCGGGCCGGTATGGGCAGCCGGTATTGTCCTTGCAGTCTGCCGTAGTCGCCAAGCTTCAGGTTGGTGGTACCGGTGAAACTCTGGTCCCGCCAGGACCAGTTGGTTTCGGCGGCCTGCACCGGGACCGTCACCTGGCCCGAGTCGCTACGGCTCAGGACGTACCCATCGGTGATTTTGATTTGCCCTGCGGCCCTCAGGTTGCGATCCGCAAGCAGTTTCCCTTCGCTCGTGCCGGACAGCATTCCCTTGACCTGGATGTCGGGTGGCAACCAGGGGGTGAGACGTTCCAGATTCAATGCGCTGCAGGAGAAGTTCCAGCTGGCTTGCTCGGGCAGCGCCATGCGTGTACTGCGCCCTCCTTCCAGATGTCCTTGCAGTCCGCCCCCGTCTTTGAGGTTGGCGGTCACATCGGCGCGCAGCCTGTCCGGATTCCAGAGCACACTGGCTGCGGCGTTATTCAGTTCCAGTTTCAGGCGGTCCTGTTCAAATCGGCCCGCCAACTGCATCTCGGCAGATAGATCGAAAGTCCCTTTGGTGGTTTGCCGCCAGGCCCCCTTGCCACTGCTGCTACCGGAAAGTTTGGCGTTAGCCAGCCAGGGTTGCGCATGGGCCAGACGGATATTTCGCCAATTGACTGCCGCATTGCCGGCCAGCGGGGAAAACTGCAGCCTGGCCAGGGCCGAGAGCTGTTCGCCACCCTTGCCAGCCAGACGCAGCGGGTCGAGACGCAGTTCCCGTTGCGAGAGGGACAGTCCGGCCGGACTGTCCAGGCGCAAGTTTCCTGCGGTATCCTGCAATGCCAACTCGGTAAGGTTTCCTCGCCATCGGGAGGCGGCGTAGCCCCCGGCCGCCGCAAGATCGAGGCGGGTCTGTTTGGGCAAGATTATCCGGGCCGACAGGCTGTGTTGGTCAAGACGGCCCTGACCCTGCAAGGTCAGGGAGGGAATCTCCAGTTGGTCGTGGTTGACTCCTGCGAGGTCTGCCTTGAGGGCGCCGGTGCGGTTATCCGCGATATTGGCCGCAAAGTTCAATCGCTGGATGCGCAACTGATCGTAACGCAGCTTGCGGCCGTTTCCGGTGACCTGTCCGGCGAGCTGATTGTCTCGCCATCGCACCCAGCCCCGTCCTTGCACGGCCCCGGCCAGTTCGGGCAAAAGCCCGGCGAGGTTTTCCACGTTGGCGTTAAAGTCGATTCGCTGTTTCAATCGCCCTTTGGCGGAAAGATCCACGCCGCGGCTTTGCAGGTTAAGTGCCTTGATCTGCAAGTCCTCATCTTGCAGGCTGGCGTCGATCTCCCCGCGCAAGGGGTAACCGCGCAGGGTGCTCGGCAACAGTTTGGCCTGCAAGGCGGCGGTCATCGGGCCTGTTTGCGGACGACTCCAGATGCCGTCGGCCTGCAGGTTGATCTGACCCGGCCAGGCCAGGCCCGCCGCTTCAGGATTCAGGTCGCGGCCGGTAATGGTGCCTTGAACCATCATTTGCGGCGCCCAGTGCGCGGTAATCTCGCCACCGATCTCCCCCTCCAGACCCAGGATTTTAAGCCGGGACAGGGCCAAACCCTCAGGGTTGCCGCTAAAGGCTGTCTCGAGCTTGAGTTTGCGCCAGTCCTGCGCCTGATTGGCCAAAGCCAACTGTCCTTCATACGCCTGCAGCCCCCCCTTGAATGCCAACCGGCCGCTGAGATTGGTCGTCTGGCCGGTCAGCATCAGCAGGTTCAGGTCTTTAAGCGTTGCGGTCAGGGCCAGTTGTGGCTCGGATTGCTCCCAATCGAGTCGCGTTTTGGCCTGCAAGGTTCCGCTGCCGGACAGGGACTTAAGGGCAAGATCGTTCAGGCTGACATCGGTGGGGGAAAGGACATAGGGTGTGGCAAGCTGCCAGCCACCAGCCATCGGCGCATGAGCTTGAACGTGCAGGTTCCCGGCCAGGGATTTCGGCTGTTGTGCCGGTTGTGACGACCCTGCCAGTACCAGGGGAATGTCGCTTCCGGGGGATGTTTTCAGCAGCGCCGCCGCCTGCAGTTGCAGACGCTGCCGCCGCCAGTCGGCTTCCATCCTGGCGGTCAGCGTGCCGGCATCGCATAGCGCCGTGAGCCAGGGAATACGCAGTTTGCGGCCAGTCCAGCGGGCTTTGGTGGCGACTCCTTCGACGTAAAACGGTTCGGCCTCCGGCTGTTTCCAGGTCAAGCGTTGCACCCGGACCTCATCCAGGGACACATGCAGCTTGTCAAGCCAGCCGGGCAGTTCGGGCCAGCTGAAATCCAGGGGCGTCTCCGGTTCATCCGGCCGGGGTTGGGTGACCAGGGTCACATCCTCCAAGCTTAACGAGCGGATTCGTACATTGCGGTGCAGCAGCCCTGTTGCGCGCCAGCGCCATCCAAGCCTGCCGATCGCTACCTCGCCTCCGTCCCAGTAAAGTTTGATGCCCGATAGCACCATGTCGCCCGTGAGCCGCCCCTCAACCGATTGCACGGCCACGTTCTCGGGCGCGCGCTTTACGAGGTTGCGAACCAACCACTCGGATCCCCGCGGGGTCGCCATGACCCAATAGAAGCCAAGCACGAGCGCTGTGAAGATCAACAACGCGAGACTGCCAGCGATGTAAAATACGTAACGTTTCACCAGACGTACCCGATACTCAAATGAATGCGAAAAGAAGGATGATCTTCGCCGATCTGCCGGGCGACATCAAGCCGCACCGGCCCCACAGGCGTGTAGTAGCGCACTCCCATGCCGGCGCCCTGGGCCAAGCGAATCTGGCCAAGCTCGTCAAAGGCGTTTCCGGCGTCGTAAAAGCCCGCCAACCCCCATTTTTCACCCACGGCGCGTTCCAGTTCCAGGCTGCCGACCAACAGATACTTGCCGCCGATCACATCACCGTCGCTGTC